>JBNJEL010000052.1:0-13192 GCA_051745835.1 Bacillota bacterium | reverse complement strand
GAAGTAGAGCAGCGAGTAATTGAATCGTTAGAGTCAGTCAATCTTGATTATGAAGAGTTTAAAGATCGTTCTCCCTTTAAATTATCTGGAGGACAACAGCGTCGGATAGCTATTGCTGGAGTTTTAGCTATGAAGCCTCAGGTTTTAATTTTAGATGAACCTACTGCTGGTTTAGATCCTAAAAGTAGAGTAGAGTTAATGACTGAAATTACTAAATTTAAAGAGAAGTATGGATTAACAGTGCTTTTAATTTCACATCGCATGGAAGAGATATTTAATTTAGCTGATCGAATTTTAGTTTTGCATCAGGGGCAGTTAATATTTAATCAGCCACCGGCTAAGTTAGTTGCTAAACATCAACAATTAAAAGAGTTAGGACTAGGGATACCTAAAGTTACTGAGGTCTTATTTGCTTTACAAAAGCAGGGTTTTGCTGTAAATACTGAACTATTTAGTGTTACAGCAGCTAAGGAAGAGATCATTAAGGTCTTGAGGAGTTAAGGTTATGTTAAAAGATATTATGTTAGGTCAGTATCTGGAGCGTGATTCTATAGTTCATAAATTAGACCCTCGGGTAAAGATATTATTGGTAATTCTTTATATTGTAGTCCTATTTTTAAGTGAGACAGTAATTGGTTATGCAGCATTAGGCAGTTTTATAATAATCGGGATTATAGCTGCTAAGATAGAGTTTAAATATATCTTCAAGAGTTTAAAGCCGCTATTATTTATTATTAGTTTAACGTTAGTGATTCATCTATTTTTAACTAAGGGTGGACGTGTAATCTGGCAGTGGCAGTTCTTATCAATCGAAGAAGAGGGTTTGAGATTAGGGCTCTTTATGGCGGCTCGATTAATCTTTTTGATTACGTTTACTTCCTTATTAACCTTAACTACTTCACCTTTATCACTAACTGATGGTCTTGAAGAGCTGTTAAAGCCTTTCAAGCGTTTTGGTCTACCTGCCCATGAATTAGCAATGATGATGACGATTGCTCTAAGGTTTATCCCTACTCTTTTAGAGGAAGCAGAAAAAATTCTTAAGGCGCAGAAAGCTAGAGGAGCAGACTTTGAAAGTGGTAATTTAATCGAGAAAGCTAAGAGTTTAATTCCTTTATTGGTACCACTTTTTGTCAGTGCTTTTCGTAGAGCTGATGATTTAGCCTTAGCAATGGAAGCGCGTTGTTATCGCGGCGGAGAAGGTAGAAGTAGAATGAATCAGCTTAGTTTAGCTAGATTAGATTATATAGTTAGTGGAATAGTTTTGCTTTTTTTAATAATTATATTAGTTGTAGCTTAGTACTAAGAGCTTATAAGTTTTATTGGAGTGTCATTAATGCGTAATTTGAAAGCAATTATAGCTTATGATGGAACTAATTATTATGGTTTCCAACGTCAAGTAGATGTGCCGACAGTTCAAGATGCTTTAGAGGATGGGCTCTATCATCTAACTCAAGAAGAGATTAATCTAATTGCTGCTAGCCGTACAGATAGAGGAGTTCATGCTCAAGGACAAGTGGTCAATTTTGAAACTACAAGTCCGATACCTGTCGATAGGTTTAGATTTGCGTGGGATAATGCTGTAGCTGATGATATCTTAATTAAAGAGGTTACCGAGGTTCCGGCTGATTTTCATGCTCGTTATCAGGCACAAGGTAAAATTTATGAGTATCAGCTTTTAAATCAGACTTTACCATCAGTTTTTGCACGTAACTATACTTATCATATTAAACAGGAACTTGATTATCAGAGGTTAGAAAAGGCAGCTAGTTACTTAGTAGGAGTCCATGATTTTGCTTCTTTTCAGACGTCGGGTAGTAGTGTTAACTCTACTGTGAGGACGATTGAAGAGTTTAGTATGGACTTTGAAGAGGAGAATAGAGTCAAGTTAAGAATTGCTGGGGATGGCTTTTTATATAATATGGTAAGGATTATTGTGGGGACTTTAATTAAGATAGCTACAGAGAGGTTAGACCCTGAAGTTATGTCCGAGATAATTGCAGCACAAGATAGGAGAGCAGCTGGTCCGACAGCTCCTGCTTGTGGCTTACGATTAATCAAGGTTAAATATTGAAATCTGCTTGACAGTTTGCAGTTCATATAATAAAATTAGATTATGAAGTTTTATGTCTATACTCTGTTAAATAAGCCCCGAACTGCTTAAAGACTATAGATATTATTATGTTATAGGGAGGGAAATCAAAGATGAGTACTTATATGGCTAAGCCTGAAGAAGTAGATAGAGATTGGTATGTAGTTGACGCCGCGGGTAAGACTTTAGGTAGGTTAGCTACTAAGATTGCTACTACTTTACGTGGTAAGCATAAACCGACTTATACTCCACATGTTGATACTGGAGACTATGTAATTGTTGTTAATGCAGGAGATATTAAATTAACTGGTAAGAAGTTAGACCAGAAGATGCATCATAGCCATTCAGAGTATCCTGGTGGATTAAAGTCTATTAGCTATGCTGAATTATTAGAAAATAAGCCAGAAGAGGCAATTAAGTTAGCGGTTAAAGGTATGATACCAAAGAATAAGTTAGGACGTAAGATGCTTAAGAAGTTAAAAGTATATGCTAGCGGTGAGCATCCACATCAAGCTCAGCAGCCTAAAGAATTAGATATTTAATTAGACGGAGAATATAATTAAGAGGAGGGTTATCATGGTTGATGTAGAGTATTTAGGAACTGGTCGTCGTAAGACAGCTTCTGCTCGAGTGAGATTAAGACCGGGCAATGGTGAGATTACAGTTAATGGTAAGCCTGTTGACGAATACTTTAGTCGTAAGGTATCTGAAGCTCATGTAGTAGAACCGTTAAGAGTAACTAAGACAATGGGTGAATTTGATATATTAGTAAATGTTGAAGGCGGAGGACTATCTGGTCAGGCTGGAGCAATTCAATTAGGAATTGCTAGAGCTTTATTAGAAGTAGATCAGGATTTTCGACCAACATTGAAGAAGAAAGGTCTCTTAACTCGAGATCCAAGAATGAAAGAGCGTAAAAAGTATGGTCGTAAGAAGGCAAGAAAGTCACCTCAATTCTCAAAAAGATAAATTATTTACTGCTACTGAAGGAAGGGTATTTACTCTTCCTTTTTACTTTATTTAAAGGAGGTATAAAGATGGGTGGAGTTGTAGCTGCTGGTTTAAGTCCTCATCCTCCTGTAGCAATTCCTGAGATAGGACGTGATAAGCTATCAGAGATTCAGGATACTTGCGCAGGAATGGAGGAGCTAGCAAGTCGAGTTAAGGAGTCTAATCCAGATTTAGTAATTACGATTAGTCCGCATGGGCCAGTCTTTTCTGATGCAATTAGTATTCTTAATTTAGAACGCTTGACAGGGGATTTTGGACAGTTTGGATTAGCGGATTTAGAGTTGGAGTTTCAGTTAGCAGAGGATGTAGTAGCTGAATTAGTGCAGGCAACTAGTCAAGAAGATTTAGTCGGTGGTGATATTGAGGTTGCCCGGATTGATCGTGGTGCAGCTAAGAAGTTTGAGATTGAACCGCAGTTAGATCATGGTGTGTTAGTGCCACTTTATTATTTGGTAGAAGAAGGATTAGATGATATACCTCTAGTACCAATTACCATGGGAATGTTAGCTTATGAGGAGCTTTATCAGTTTGGCAAGATCATTCAATTAGTTGCTCAGAAGTTGGATTATGATATAGCAGTTATTGCTAGTGGCGACCTATCTCACCGCTTAACTCCGGATGCACCGGCTGGTTTTAATCCACAGGCTAAAGAGTTTGACCAACAGTTAGTTGATGCGTTAGCAGAAGATAGAGTAGACGATATCTTCGGTTTAGATAAAGATTTAATCGAGAAAGCAGGCGAGTGTGGTCTGCGTCCAATTATTATTATGTTAGGCGCATTAGATGGATTGGCTGTAAAACCTGAACTGTTATCTTATGAAGGTCCGTTTGGCGTTGGTTATGGAGTAGTGAGTTATGAGATTACCGGCGAAGATAAATCACGCAAGAAGTTAGATCAATTATTATCTAATCGGCAAGCTAAGTTAGAACAGCAGCGGGAGAATGAGAGTGAATTGGTTAAGTTAGCTCGGCGAGCAGTAAGAGAGTATGCTTTAAATAAAGAAGAGATTGATCCCCCACAAGAATTAACGCCGGAGATGAAGGAACAGAAAGGGGTCTTTGTCTCGATTAAAAAACATGGACAGCTAAGAGGCTGTATCGGTACTACGCAGCCAGTAGAAGATAATGTTGCCGAAGAGATTATTAGAAATGCTTTACAGGCAGCCTTTAATGATCCACGTTTTCCTAAGGTAAATATGAATGAGTTAAATGAATTAACTTATTCTGTTGATTTATTAGATAAACCGGAACCAATTGACAGTAAAGACCAGCTAGATCCTAAAGAATATGGGGTAATAGTTCAACAAGGAGCTAAGACAGGATTATTACTACCGCGGTTAGAAGGAGTTGAGACAGCAAAGAAACAGTTAGAGATTGCTAAACGCAAGGCTGGTATCTCTCCTACAGCAGAAGATGTTGAGATTGAACGTTTTAAAGTGACGCGTTATCAATAGAGGTGAGAAGATGAAAGAAGCTGTATGGTATCAACAGTTAGCTCAAAAGCAGGTACGGTGTGAATTATGTCCACATTACTGTCGTTTAGATGATGGTCAGTCAGGTATCTGTCAAGTACGGCAGAATAAGAACGGACAGTTAGTTACTACTTCGTATGGAGAGTTAGGGGCTATGGCAGTTGATCCCATTGAGAAGAAACCGCTTTATCACTTCTATCCCGGTAGTGATATTTTGTCACTGGGGACAGTAGGTTGTAATTTAGATTGTCAGTTCTGTCAGAACTATCAGTTAGCTCAAAGTAAAGTAGCAACTGAAGCTGTTACTCCTAAGCAGATAATTGCTACTGCTAAAAAGTATGATTCCAGCGGTATAGCTTATACTTACTCTGAACCATTAGTTTCTTATGAATTTATAGCTAAAACTGCTCAACTTGCTAAGAAAGAAGGTTTACAGAATGTAGTAGTAACTAATGGCTATCTTAATCAACAACCGCTAGAGGAGCTGCTACCTTACTTAGATGGATTGAATATAGATTTAAAGTCATTTGATGAAGAGTATTATCATGATATCTGTCATGGTAGTTTAGAACCAGTTAAGGAGACGATAGCTTTAGCCAATCAGTCAGCTTTGGTGGAAGTAACTACGCTAGTAGTGCCGGGCTTAAATGATAATTCTGCTGAGATTGAGCAGTTAGTTGATTGGTTAGCAGGTATTGATTCAAGTATTCCACTTCACTTTACGCGTTACTTCCCTAAACATCAGTTACAGGCTGATCCTACTCCGATATCGAGAATGAAAGAAGTAGCTGAAATTGCTAAAAATAAATTAAAATTTGTTTACTTAGGTAATATGAGAGATCCAGAAGCTAATCATACTTACTGTTATAGTTGTGGTGAATTATTAGTTGAGCGTAACTATAGTGATGTAAGAGTATATTTAGATAATTCTTCTTGTCCCAATTGTGGTAGCAAGATTAATATTTTACTCGATGAGGTAGATGAATGATAGTTGATTAATTAGGATATAATAATTCTAAATTACAAGAAAGGAGTAGTGATTGGCTTGCGTCCTACAGTTTGGAATCCATTTAAAGAGATAAAGAGTCTGCGCGATCAGATGAATCAGTTTTTAGATGAGACTTTTCAGGCTGAAGAAAGTAGTTTACAGCCGTCGGTTGATATCTATGAAGAAGGTAATGAATTAGTAATTAAAGTAGATATTCCAGGTATTAATCCAAGTGATGTAGAGATTATGGTCAGTGAAGATAGCTTGATGCTTCAAGGTGAGATAAATCAAGAAGAGCAGGTTCAGCGAGATAAATATCATAAAGTTGAACGACAGCGGGGTAGATTTAAGCGGGCAATCTCATTACCGTTTAAGGTTAAGCGTGAACAGGCTACAGCTACTGCTGAACATGGTGTATTAGAACTTCGCGTCCCCAAGAGTGAACAAGAGATAGAGAAGATTACTAAATTGGAGATAAACGATTAAGTTATGCTTAGTCCTTGACAAAACTCTTAAAATAGCATATAATAATTCCAAAGTAAGATAATACATTAAAAATTTAATTCTTAAACACGTAGAAAGGGTTAAGAATTAATGTGATTACAGAGAGGAATCCACTTTTGCTGAAAGAGATTCTAATCATTATTAATTCATCTGCCGCCCTGGAGTGGTGAATCTGAAGTAGTAGTAGGATTCAACGTAGTAACTGCGTTAAGGTTGTAAGAGATTAGGAAAGGATTTCTTACGTAATGGTAAGGAATTGTTTCTAATAATTAGGGTGGTACCGCGAGAATTCAAGCTCTCGTCTCTAAAGAAATTTGGAGGCGAGAGCTTTTTATATTGGGACGGCATAAATACTTTAAATAGAAGGGAGTAGATGAGCATGTTTGAAAATTTATTGTCTGAGAATGCTAAAGAGATGCGTAGTTCAGAGATTAGAGAGTTCTTTGAGTTAACAGAGAAACCGGAGGTAATCTCGTTTGCCGGTGGATTTCCAAATAAAGAGTGTTTACCGACCGAAGAAGTAAGAGAGATGACTGATCGATTATTGACTGAAGCAGAAGAAGAGATGTTACAGTATAGTCCGACAGAAGGTCAGGAGTGTTTAAGAAAGTATATTGCTAAGTTTATGCAGGATAAAGGTGTCGATGTTGATTATGAAAATATCTTAGTTACTAGCGGTTCACAGCAGGGGTTAGATCTAGTCAGTAAGATCTTCTTAGATCCCGGCGATAAAGTAATTACTGAGTCTCCTAGTTATGTAGGAGGTTTAGGAGCAATTAAGAATTATCGCGGTGATGTCTTAGCAATTAAGGTAGATCGTAAAGGAATGCGGTTAGATCTATTGGAAGAAAAGTTAGAGGAATTATCTGCGCGTGATGAGCAGGTTAAATTTATTTACTTAGTAGCTGATTTTAATAATCCAACTGGATTGAGTCTAGCTACCGAGCGGCGTCAGAAGTTAGTAGAGTTAGCTCAAGAGTATGGATTCTTAATTATTGAAGATGATCCATATAGTAAGTTAAGCTATAGTGGATTCGAAAAGCCACCGATTAAAGCGTTCGATAATAGCGGACATGTGCTCTATCTTGGTTCCTTCTCTAAAATATTTATTCCCGGCGTAAGAGTCGGCTGGGTAGTAGCAGATAAGAAGATCATTCAGAAATTATCTTTAGCTAAGCAGGCGACAGATCTCTGTTCTAATTCGATGGGACAGCGTTTGATTGCTGCTTGTGGTGAAGAAGGAATTATTGACCGTCAGATTAAGAAATTACAGAAGATATATCGTCAGCGTAGAGATGTAATCTTAGATTCACTAAATAAGTACTTCCCAGCTGAAGTAAGTTGGACTAAGCCGGAAGGTGGCTTTTATATCTGGGTTGATCTGCCGGAAGGTATCAATAGTAAGGAATTACTCTATAAGGCGATTGATGAAAATGTTGCTTATGTGACCGGTAGTGCATTCCATATAGATAACGGCGGAGAGAACTCATTTAGACTCTCCTTTAGTCAACCTAACATTGATGAGATTGAGGAAGGAATTAAGCGGTTGGGCTGGTTAATTGATCAAGAATTAGAGTCGCATGCAATTAGAAGCCAACGATGTATAAAATAAGGGTTGTTTGGTAGAAGCTCTGCCAGATAACAGCAGAGAAGATATTACTATTTCTTTCATAGAGATAGATGGAGATAATTCCTGCTAAAAAGTTACTAAATAAGAATCCAAAACTAAGTTCTAAAGTAGCTAAAGAGTAATAAAAACTGCTAATTAAAGCGCCACCTAACAGCCCTAGTCGTTCTTTAAAGAAGTTATAGATAATCCCGCGGTAGAATAATTCTTCGGCTAGGGCGGGGATGAGCGTAAATAAAGTTAATACTGTAAAGTAGAAGAAGCTACTAATTAATTGATTAAATGATGTAATCTTAATTAGTGGAGTAAAGAGTTGATTAAAATCTAGCTGTTGATGTTGTAAATTAATTAATATGATATTCAAGATGGGCAGCGGTAGGCTGAGCTTAAGACCTAAATTGAGTTCAGCCAGATAATTATTGGTAGTCAGTCCTACTTCTGCTAAGGAGAAGTTCTTAGTAAAGAGCAATAGATAGATTAAGTAAGCAATTACTAATAATTTGATTGGTAGATTAAATAGATAGCTAAAGATAGAATTTAGTGGAGTCGTTTGGGAGAAAGTATACTGTTTGATAATTACTAAGCTAATCAAACTTACGTACCAGATTAACTGTAGTTTAAGTAGTTCGCAATTCTGCCAGTTATAAGTTAGATCTTTTTGATTGATTAACTTTTTTAATTTACTGAGTGATTGATTCATGCTAGCTTTTCACCTCACATTCGTTTACTACTTATTTCCTAATTAGTGGAGTATTCTCCTGCAAATAATTGTAAAAAACTTGAAATTAACCTCACGGACTCTATCTTGTATAAAGAGGTACAGTATGTTATAATTATTAACAATTATAGTGTAGTTAGTAGTTAAGCAATGATTAAAATTTGTAGTTGAGGAGGAAGAATATGAGAAGTGATCGGACAACTAAAGGAGTTAATAAAGCTCCCCATCGTTCACTATTTAAGGCTATGGGCTATACCGATAAAGAGATAAGTCAGCCGGTTATTGGAATAGCTAATGCGCAAAATGAAGTAATTCCAGGGCATGAACATTTAGATCAGATTACAGAAGCGGTTAAAACTGGAGTTAGAATGGAAGGCGGTACTCCGGTTGAGTTTGGCGGAATCGGAGTCTGTGATGGAATTGCTATGGGTCATCAAGGGATGCATTACTCATTAGCTAGTCGGGAAGTGATTGCTGATTCAATTGAGATTATGGCACAGGCACATGCCTTTGATGCATTAGTCTTGATTCCTAACTGTGATAAGATAGTACCTGGGATGTTGATGGCAGCAGCTAGAGTTAATATTCCAACTGTTGTTGTTAGCGGCGGAGCTATGTTAGCCGGTAAGCATCAAGGAGAGAAGATAGATTTAAAGACGGTTTTTGAAAGTGTAGCAGCTGTACAGAGCGGTAACTTAACTGAAGATGAATTATTAGAAGTAGAGAATAAGGCTTGTCCAAGCTGTGGTTCCTGTTCAGGTATGTTTACAGCTAATTCGATGAACTGTTTAACGGAAGTTTTAGGCTTAGGACTACCTGGTAACGGAACTATTCCTGCTGTTTATGCTGACCGCAGAAGGTTAGCTAAACGAGCCGGTATGCAGGTAATGGAGATGTTTGAGCGTGATATTAAGCCATTAGATATCTTAACTGAGGAGTCATTTAGAAATGCTTTAGCTGTTGATATGGCATTAGGTTGTTCAACTAATACTGCTTTACATCTGCCGGCCATAGCACATGAAGCAGGTATTGAGCTTGATTTAGAGCTGATTAATGAGATCAGTGATCAGGTACCACATCTTTGTAGTCTAAGTCCAGCTGGTAAATATCATATTGAAGATTTAAATGAAGCGGGCGGTATTCCGGCTGTAATGAAGGTGTTAAGTGAAGAGAATATATTAAATGAAGAGTTAATGACAGTTACTGGTCAGAAGATTAAGGATAATTTAGCTCACGTTGAAGTATTAGATGAAGATGTAATTCGTGATTTCTCTACAGCTTATCATAAGACGGGCGGTTTAGCAGTATTAAGCGGTAATTTAGCGCCTGATGGAGCAGTAGTTAAGCAGGCAGCGGTAGCTGATGAGATGTTAGTTCATGAGGGACCAGCTAGAATCTTCACTTCAGAAGAGGAAGCAGTAGAGGCAATTCATGATGGTGAGATTGTATCGGGTGATGTAGTTGTAATTAAGTATGAAGGGCCTAAAGGTGGTCCGGGTATGAGAGAGATGTTAACGCCAACTTCTGCAGTAGCAGGAGTAGGATTAGATAAAGAGGTAGCTTTAATTACTGATGGACGTTTCTCTGGTGCTACACGCGGTGCTTCAATTGGTCATGTCTCTCCGGAAGCAATGGAAAGCGGGCCAATTGCCGTAGTAGAAGAGGGCGATATTATTGAGATCGATATTCCTAATCGTAAGCTAAATGTGCAGTTAAGCGATGAAGAGTTAGAAGAAAGGTTAGCAGAGTGGTCGCAGCCTGAACCTAAGGTTAAGAGTGGTTATCTATCTCGTTATGCTAAGTTAGTTAGTTCAGCTAGCACCGGAGCTGTATTTGAATAAGGTTGGTAGTTAGATTAAGTTAGAGATTAGTGAAATTATTATTTTAGAATTGTCGATTAAATGCTTGACAAAGCTTAAAAAGTGACATATACTGTTTAATAAATAATTTAATAGCGAGAATAAAGATAATGATAGGGGCTGAAGTAATTGATTGGATAGTAGAGAGCTGGGGTAGCTGAAAACCAGTATCTAATCTGTTATTTCTCTCACCCTAGAATTGCAGACTGAAAAGTAGTTAAAATAGTAGAGTAGCTAATAAAATCTTAATAGATTGACGTAATACGCTAAAAAGGTGATGAAGGGGTTAAGTAGTTGCTTTAATTTTATCTTAAGCGAGCTGGGTGTGGTGGAAGCCAGTGGTAGAATTGAGTAGTGAAGTCTCCCTGGAGCTGCAGATTGAAAAGTAATTCTGAGTAGGTTGTGCCGGGTAGTATCCGTTATCAAGTACTGGAGTATGGAGCATACTATAACGGTATGTGAGTACTTACTGAGGCTATTATCGTGAGGTAATAGCAGACTTGGGTGGTAACATGCGAGGAGTACAACCTCTCATCCCGATTAATGGTTAACATTAGTTTGGGTGAGAGGTTTTTTTAATTATTTAGTATGAGTAGTTGATGAAAATTCGAATCAGTAGTTAAGAATAGATTAAAAATTAGTAGTTAGCAGAGTAGAAGTTAATATTATTAATGATTATTAGCAGTGGGAGACGAATATATAAATTTAATTGCTTATAATTGTTAATTATTGAATGTTATAACTCTGGACTAACTACATTAGATCCAGAGTTTTTTCTATATAGCAGACGTGGTGGTTAGAGATGTAGTTAGAAAGAGTAAAAAGGGGTGAGAATATGAGTAGGGAATATAGTGGAGCAGAGATATTTGTTAAGTCATTGCAAGAAGAAGGAGTTGAGAAGATATTTGGTATACCAGGCGGAGCTGTAATTCCCATTTATGATGTCTTATATGAAGCGGATATAGATCATGTTCTTCATCGACATGAACAAGGAGCAGCTCATGCGGCAGACGGCTATGCTAGAAGCACGGGACGACCGGGAGTCTGTATTGCAACTTCCGGACCGGGAGCAACTAATTTAGTAACCGGTTTAGCTACAGCTTATATGGATTCTGTACCGTTAGTAGCATTTACTGGACAGGTAGCTACTTCAATGTTAGGTACTGATGCTTTTCAAGAGGCTGATATTACCGGAAGTACTGTTCCGATGACTAAGCATAATTATTTAGTTCAATCGATTGAAGATCTGCCGCGAATTATTAAGGAGGCTTTTCATATTGCTACTACGGGTCGTCCAGGACCGGTTTTAGTCGATATTCCAAAGGATATTCAACAAGAGATGATGGAGTTTGAGTATCCAACGGAGGTTGACTTACCTGGCTATGCTCCAACTTATAAGGGACATGAGATGCAGATTAGGAAAGCAGCAGCTAAGATAAATCAAGCTCAACAGCCTGTCATCTACGCTGGCGGAGGAGTTATTGCTAGTGATGGTAGTGAAGAGTTAAGAGAGTTAGCTCGTAAAGCTGAAATACCGGTTACAACTACTTTAACGGGACTAGGAAGTTATCCTGAACGAGATCGACTATCTTTAGAGATGTTAGGGATGCATGGTACGGAGTATGCTAATTATGCTGTCTCTAATGCTGATCTGTTGATTGCAGTAGGAGCTAGATTTGATGATCGAGTAACTGGTAAGCTAGAGGAGTTTGCTGCTCAGGCTGAGATTATCCATATTGATATTGACCCAGCGGAAGTTTCGAAGCGGGTGATAGTAGATATTCCAATTGTTGGTGATGTTAAGTGTGTCTTAAGTGAGCTAAACCAGCAGGTAGAAGAGAATCAGCATTCAGAGTGGTGTCAACAGATTGATGAGTGGAAAGCTAACTCAATTATGAATCGCCAAGAGAGTGGAGATAAGTTGACAGCTAAGTATATTATTGAGCAGATTGACCAATTAACTGCTGATGATACAATCATTACTACTGAGGTTGGTCAGCATCAGATGTGGTCTGCTCAGTACTATAAATATAGTCAACCGCGAACTTTCATCTCTTCTGGCGGTTTAGGAACAATGGGTTATGGTTTTCCGGCTTGTTTAGGAGTGCAGAGCGGTAATCCAGAGACTGATGTTTTCTGTATTGCTGGTGACGGTAGTTTTCAGATGAATCTACAGGAGTTAGCAACAGCAGTGCAGTATGAATTACCGGTTAATGTAGTTATTCTTAATAATAGTTATTTAGGAATGGTGCGACAGTGGCAGGAGATGTTTAATGACCGACGCTACTCTTCAACCTGTTTAAGACGGCGTAAAGAGTGTCCAAATGATTGTACCGGACCGCATGATGGACCTCAAGAGGGCTGTCCGGAGATGATACCTGACTTTGTGAAGTTAGCTGAATCTTTTGAAGCAGAAGGAATTAGAGTTACTAAAGCTGAGGAAGTAAAACCTGCTTTGAAGAAAGCGATTGCCAGTCCTAAGCCGGTAGTGTTAGATTTCTTGATTGAACGGGAAGAGAACGTATTTCCGATGGTTCCTGCTGGAGGAAAGATTGATAAAATGTTAGTAGGAGATGATAGCTAATGAAGAGACATACTGTTGCTGTATTGGTGGCTAATAAGTCAGGAGTATTAGCTAGAATTGCTAGTTTATTTAGTAGGCGCGGTTTTAATATTGAGAGCCTATCAGTAGGAACTACAGAGGATCCAGAAGTTTCGCGGATTACTTTAGTTGTAGCAGGTAGCGATCATGTTTTAGATCAGCTAACTAAACAGTTAAATAAGTTAATCGATGTCTATAAAGTTAGTGATATTACTAATGATGCTTCGATTGATAGAGATTTAGCTTTAATTAAGGTTAATGCTAAATCGGAGGATCGATCTGAGATTATGCAGATTGTTGATATCTTTCGGGGTAAGAT
>JBNJEL010000051.1:0-13210 GCA_051745835.1 Bacillota bacterium | reverse complement strand
AATCTAGAATTAAAGTAATGATAATAGTTTGAGATAGGGGGCGTTAAGATGGAATTTAGCGTTGGCGAAGTTGTTAAATTCAAAAAAGAACATCCGTGTGGAACTAACCAGTGGGAGATTTTACGAACAGGAATGGATTTTAAAGTTAAGTGCTTAGGCTGTGAGCGAGTAATTATGTTATCAAGACCTAAATTTGAGAAGAGTGTTAAAGAGAAGTTAACAACTGAAGAGTTAGATTAAGTAGTTATTTAAACTAAGGGGGCGTTAATGATGAAGGTTGAAGATGCTATTAAAAAGCGACGCAGTGTTAGAAACTTTAAATCTAAGTCAGTTAGCAGAGCAGATTTAGATCAGATTTTAGAGGCAGCTCGTCTAGCACCATCAGGGACTAATATTCAACCATGGCGCTTTGTAGTATTAGAGTCAGCTGAGATTAGAGATAAGTTAGCAAGTTATACACTTGATTTTGTAGCTCAAGCTCCCGCAGTGATAGTCTGTTGTGGAGATTGGTCTGCTTTAAGTCAGCGCAAGGAGAGAATCAAGGAGTTGCAGGAAGCTGATGTCTTTGCTGGAACAGATTTAGCTAAGTTAGACCCCAATAATTCTGGCTCTGCTGTAGAATTAAGTGAAGCAGAACAAAGAACCTATTTAGAATTAAATTGTGCAATAGCTATTGAGCATATGGCACTCCAGGCAACTGAATTAGGCTTAGGTAGCTGCTGGATTAAGTTATTTAATCAGCAGGGGCTAGCTAAGTTATTAGATTTAGATGATAATTTAGATATAGTAGCTTTATTACCGATAGGTTATCCAGCTCAAGCAGCAGATAAGTCACGACCGCGCCACTCACTAGATAAGTTAGTAATTGATAGATTATAAGTTGATATCATAAGCAAGAACAGCTTAAGCAAAGATCAAATGATCTTTGCTTTTTTTGTGCTTGAAGAAGGGATTTATTTAAGTTATAATCTGTAGTGTGTGCAAAATAAGATAGTTAGCTTTTAAATAAAGGAGATGTTAGTTAGTATGGGAATGAAGTGTGGTATCGTAGGTTTACCTAATGTAGGTAAATCTACTCTGTTTAATGCAATTACGGAAGCAGGGGCGGGAGCAGAGAACTATCCGTTCTGTACTATAGATCCTAATGTGGGAATTGTAAAGGTTCCTGATCAGAGATTGGATACTTTATCCGAAGTGATTGATCCGCAAGAGACAATTCCGACAGCAATTGAATTTGTTGATATTGCTGGATTAGTTAAAGGAGCTAGTGAAGGGGAAGGATTAGGTAATAAGTTCTTATCTCATATTAGAGAAGTAGATGCAATTGCTCATGTAGTACGCTGTTTTGATGATGAAGATGTAACTCATGTAGAAGGAGATATCGATCCGCTGCGTGATATTGAGACTATAAATACTGAATTAATCTTAGCTGATTTAGAAACAATTGAAAGTAAGATGGAGAAGACAGAACGAATGTTAAAGAGCGGTGATAAGAAGTATCAAGAGGAGATGGAAGTACTTAAGAAGGTCAATCAAGCTTTAGAAGATGGTCTACCGGCACGTAGTGTAGACTTAACTGACCAAGAACGGGAAGTTATTAGAGATTGTCATCTATTAACTATTAAGCCAACACTTTATGTTGCTAATGTTAGTGAAGATGAGATTGGTGCTGAGGATAATCAATACGTTAAACAAGTTCGAGAACACGCTGCTAGTGAAGAAGCAGAGGTAATTACAGTTAGTGCCGAAGTGGAAGCAGAGATTGCTGAATTATCTACTGATGAAGAAGAACTATTTCTATCTGAATTAGGAATTAAAGAGTCGGGATTAGATAAGTTTATTCGGGCTGGTTATGAACTATTAGGTTTAATTACTTTCTTTACTGCTGGCGAGAAAGAGGTTAGAGCTTGGACGGTACAACAGGGCGCGAGTGCTCCCGAAGCAGCAGGTAAGATACATACTGATATGGAGCAAGGCTTCATTAGAGCAGAAGTGATTAGTTATGAAGAATTAGTAGAAGTAGGTTCTTTTGCTCAAGCACGTGATGAAGGATTACTTAGAGTAGAAGGTAAGGACTATATTATGAAAGATGGAGATGTCTGTTACTTTAGATTTAATGTATAAAAGTTGCAATTTTAACTTAATAGTGATATAATATTTAAACAATCCATGCTCCATTGAATAAAGATGGGGCCATTGACCATATGGAGGAGGTGTCAAATAATGCAAAAATACGAAACTATGTTTATAGTAAACCCTGATGTTGATGATGATGCTACTGCTGAGCTAGTAGATAAGATTGAAGATACTATCTCTAGTAATGCAGGAGAGATCAGCAATATTGATAAGTGGGGTACTAAGAACTTAGCTTATGAAATAGATGATTATAAAGCTGGTTACTATACAGTAATTAACTTCGCTGGTGAATCCGAAACTGTAGACGAGCTAGAGAGAATCTATCGCTTGAGCGATAATATTTTAAGATTTATTATTCTACGCGACGAGAAGTAAGTTTAGTTGGTAGTTGAAAAATTGAAGGTGGTGTTGTGAATGCTTAATAAAATTATCTTAATTGGGCGGTTAACTGATGATCCAGAGCTTAGATATACGCCTAATGGAGTAGCAGTAACTAATTTTTCTTTAGCCGTTGAGCGACCTTATACTAATCAACAAGGCGATCGTGATGTAGACTTCATTGATATAGTTGTATGGAGAAAGCAGGCAGAGAATTGTGCTAACCACCTCGGAAAAGGAAGATTAGTCGCAGTAGAAGGACGATTACAGATTAGAAGTTATGAGACTAATGAAGGACAACGTAGAAAAGTCTCAGAAGTCGTTGCTAATAATGTTCAGTTCTTAGATTGGCCTAGTGATAGTCGTCCGCAAGGGCAAGGACAGCGACAAGGAAAACAAGGCGATAACTTTGATGAAGAGGATATTGATGTTCCGTTTTAGATTAGGAGATAAGGAGGGAATGTTAGATGGGATACGGTAGTAATAAATCATGTGAGTTCTGTGCTCGCAGTATTGAACATATAGATTATAAAGAAGTCAATAAGTTAGAGAAGTTCTTAACTGACCGGGGCAAGATTGTGCCGCGACGAATTTCTGGTAACTGTGCCCGACACCAACGACAAGTAACTAAAGCAATTAAGAGAGCTAGATCGATGGCTTTATTACCTTTTACAACTGATTAAGGCTTACAACAGAGAGGGAATCTCCTCTCTGTTTTTTTATCTTAAGCAGGAAAAAAGAGGTCTACTCCAGAACTTAGTTTAATAGAAAATTAGTTGTTGTAGGAGGAGTTAAATGCGAAAGTATAATTCGAAGAAACAGAAGAATAATATTACTAAGAATCTAAAAGTTATCGAATGGCTCAAAAGTGAATTATTAAGTAGCACTTCTCATCTATTTAGAGTAATGTTAAAGGATAGTCAAAGTAAGATTCTTGATGCTTTAGCTAATTTAGTTATATCTACATATTTACTTGCCAAACGGTTGGGAATTTCTCCTGATCAATTAGATCGTAAAGTAAGAGATAATCTACAGTCTAATATAGACCAACAGCATCAGATTGAGGATCAATTTGGAGATTTAAGTCTGTTGCTTAAACATATTATTAAAAGAAAATAATAAGAGGTGACTAGTTTGGCACAGTTAGAGACAAAATCGATAGTGGAAGGCGCTTTATTTAGTGCAATTATAGTTATTTTAGCTCTGCTTGCCTTCTATCTTCCTCCGGTAGTTGGTACTGTATTAATCTTTACTCTTCCCGCTCCGATTGTAGTGTTAAGTGTACGTCAAGGCACTAAAATAAGTATCTTAGCTACAGTATTAAGTGCGATTATATTAGGTATTGTGATGAATCCGTTAATGATTTTGATAGTCTTATTTGGTTTTGGATTGACTGGAATTGTATTAGGAGCTGCCTTTGAAGAAGAGTTCTCTCCTAATTTAGTAATTACTATTGCTATTATAGTATCTATCATTTCGACAGCGTTAACATTAGGAGCTAATCTTTATTTATTCAATTTAAATCCTCTTACAATGATTGACCAAGGTTTAGAGTATTTAGAGCTAGAGCAGGCTACTAATCAGCAGTTAGAAGAGCTAATTACTTATATGAAAGAGATGATTAGTAACTTCTTACCGGGGCTATTATTGACAGCTAGTTCGGTTAATGGATTAATAAATTATTATGTTGTTACTGCAGTATTAAGTAAGCTTGGTTATGATTATCAAAAACCGCGTCCGTTTGTAAAGTGGAACTTTCCTGGCTGGTTAGTGTTAGGCTATCTAGGAGGAATCTTATTTATTGATACGATGGTTGGTAAGAATATATACTTTATTTTTAGTTTTATTTTTTTAATTCAGGGTTTAGCGGTGGCGGCTTACTATCTAAAAAACTTAGCTATTTCTAATCTAGCTCAGAAGATAATCTTATTATTCTTATTCTTACTGCCTACTAATCAGATTCTAGTGGTAGTAGGATTATTAGATAGTTGGTTTAATTATCGAGAATTAGAAGAATGATCTTGTAGTTATCTGTTGTCAAGTGATGATGAGTATTATATAATTTAAAAGGAGGATGGATAAGCAATGAAGGTTATTTTAAAAGAAGATGTTAGTGATTTAGGTCAGAAGAATGAGGTAGTAGATGTTGCAGATGGACATGCTCGTAATTACTTATTTCCGCGTGGTTTAGCAGTAGAAGCTACTGATTCTGAATTAGCTAAGTTAGAAGAAAAGAAGCAGGCTAAGAAGCGTCAGCGTCAAGAAGAACTTAAAGAAGCTAAAAAGAAAGCAGAAGAGTTAGAAGGAGAAATCTTCGAGATAGCAGTTAAAGCTGGTGAAGCAGGTAAGTTATTTGGTTCGGTTACTACTAATGATATAGCAGATAAGATTGAAGAAGAGACAGGAGTAAAGATTGATAAGCGCAAAGTAGAGTTAGATGATAATATTAAGTCATTAGGGACTAAGAAAGTAGATATTAATTTACACAATGAGGTTACAGCTACAATTAATGTTAAGGTGGTTGCGGCTTAATTAAGTAAGTAGTTAACAACTAAATTAATCTAATATTATTGTTAGATAGGTTCGTAATTATAATGGAGCAGTTACAAATTTAAGTAACTGCTCTCTTTGAACTTTTAGGATATAATTTGGTATAGTTAGTGGTTTCGATAAAGGAGGTTTAGAGATGGAATCAGATCTTTCGAATAAGGTTCCACCTCATAGTATTGATGCTGAAAAGTCTACTTTAGGTGCTATGTTGATTAATCGTGATGCCATAGCTAAAGTAATCGAGATTCTCAAGAATGATGATTTTTATCGGCAAGCTCATTCGACTATCTATGAGGCAGTTAATACTATATTTGACCGTGGTGAACCTGTCGATTTAGTAACAGTAAGTGAAGAATTAAGATCTCAAGAAGCTTTAGAAGATATTGGTGGTGTTGCTTATTTAACCTCTTTAGCTGATAGTGTGCCTACAGCTGCTAATGTAAGTTATTATGCTGAGATAGTAGAGGAGAAGGCGCTACTTAGAAAGTTAATTAACTCTGCTGATAAGATTTCGCAGTTAGGTTATCAAGGGGATAAGGAAGTAGATGTCGTCTTAGATAAGGCAGAGCAGTTAATTTTTGGTGTCTCCCAAAAGAGATCAGTTCAAGATTATGCTGGCATTCGTGATGTCTTAATGGATACCTTTGATAATCTAGAACATCTTTATGATAATAAGGATGGAGTAACCGGGGTGCCGACCGGATTTACTGATTTAGATAAGATGACGTCCGGTTTTCAGGACTCTGATTTGGTGATCATTGCTGCTCGACCAAGTATGGGTAAGACCGCTTTGGCTCTCAATATTGGTCAACATGCAGCTGTAAAAGAGGATGTTTCGGTAGCTATTTTCTCTTTGGAGATGTCAAAGCAGCAGTTAGTCCAGCGGATGTTATGTTCAGAAGCTCAGGTTGATGGTCATCGTTTACGGACAGGTTATCTGAATGAAAAGGACTGGAACCGATTAACCAATGCTGCTGGGAATTTAAGTGAAGCTAATATTTTTATTGATGATACACCTGGTATTACAGTAATGGAGATGCGTGCTAAAGCGCGGCGAATTAAGGCGGAACATGGTTTAGATTTAATCTTAATTGATTATTTACAGTTGATGCAGGGAACAGGACGAACTGAGAGTAGACAGCAGGAAGTCTCTGATATCTCTCGTTCATTAAAAGGATTGGCACGTGAGCTTAATGTACCGGTGGTATCACTATCACAGTTAAGTAGAGCAGTTGAACAGCGGAATGATAAACGACCACAGCTTAGTGACCTGCGGGCTAGTGGTAGTATTGAACAGGATGCGGACTTAGTAGCCTTTATCTATCGTGATGAGTATTATAATCCTGATACCGAAAAGGAAGGGATTACCGAGATAATTATTGGTAAGCAGCGTAATGGCCCAGTTGGTAAGGTTGAGTTAGCCTTCCAAAAAGAGTACACTAAGTTTGTTGATTTAGCGAATCGCGAGGCACAATAATAGATATAATTATACTTAGTTAGCCATTAATTAATGATGGCTAGCTTTATTTATTTATTACTTTAACTTAATGAAGTGATAAAATATCCGAATGTTTACTTAGGTTAACCTTTTTAAATTCGAGTCCTGCTTGACTTTAGAATTTTGTTTTGCTATTATATTAGTGTGTTTTTGAATTTGAGTTAATTATTGATCTTAATAGGAGGATAAATTCGATGATAGAGAGATATACACTGCCTAAGATGCAAGAGATTTGGAGTGAAGAGAATAAATTTAATAAATGGTTAGATATTGAGGTAGCTGTCTGCCAAGCATTAGCTGAAGTAGGAGAAATCCCTAATGAGGCAGTAGCTAAGATAGAAGATAATGCTGACTTTACTGTTGAGCGCATTAAAGAAGTCGAAGCAGAGACAAAGCATGATATACTTGCCTTCTTAACAACAGTAGCGGAGAGTTTGGGTGAGGAATCTAAGTATATCCATTTGGGCTTAACTTCCTCCGATATTAAAGATACGGCTCGTTCGTTACAATTGAAGGAAGCAGCAGAACTAATTTTAGCTGATTTGGAAGAGGTAGTAGAGTTGTTAGGCCAGCGAGCTAAAGAGTATAAAGAGCAAGTAATGATTGGACGAACCCATGGAATTCATGCTGAGCCGATTACTTTTGGCTTAAAGTTAGCTAATTGGTATTCGGAGATGGAGCGTAATATTGAACGCTTTAAAGCAGCGAAGGATAGAATTAGTTACGGTAAGATCTCTGGAGCAGTAGGAACGTTTGCTAATATCACACCAGAAGTAGAAGAGGTTACTTGTGATTTATTAGATTTACAGCCTGCACCGATCTCTACTCAGATCTTACAGCGTGATAGACATGCTGAGTATCTATCAGTTTTAGCAGTGATTGCTGGTTCCTTAGATAGATTTGCTACTGAGATTAGAAACTTACAGCGTACTGATATCTTAGAGGTAGAAGAATCATTTAAGAAGGGACAGAAGGGCTCTTCAGCGATGCCGCATAAGAAGAATCCAATTACTTGTGAACGAATTTCTGGTTTAGCACGCGTGGTTAGATCTAATAGTATCTCTGGTTTTGAGAATCAGCCACTATGGCATGAGCGCGATTTAACCCATTCTTCAGTAGAGCGGATTGTCTTTCCTGATAGTAGTATCTTGATTGATTATATGTTAACTAAGTTTAAGACAGTCCTAGAACAGTTGGATATTCATGCGGATAATATGGCAGATAATTTAGAAGAGACTAATGGATTAATCTTCTCCCAGAAGGTAATGTTAGAGTTAGTCAATCGCGGTCTGCTAAGAGATGATGCTTACGAATTAGTTCAGCGTAATGCTTTACAAGCCTGGGAGGGTACGAAACACTTTAAAGATTATCTCTTAGAAGATGAAGATATCTTAGAGCACTTAACTGCTCAAGAGATTGAACAGATCTTCGATTATGATTATCACCTACAGAATATAGATCAGATTTTTAGTAGATTAGGTTTAGAGTAGTCTTAGCTAGATCAATTAAAGAAAATTGGAGGTTTTAGGAATGTCAAATCTAGTTTTAGTGGGGACGCAGTGGGGCGACGAAGGCAAAGGTAAGATTACGGATATGATTTCGAAGGATACTGATATGGTAGTTAGATTTCAAGGCGGTAATAATGCTGGTCATACAGTTGTCGTTGGTGATCAGAAGTTTAAATTACATTTAATTCCATCCGGTATCTTATATCAGGATACTGCTTGTGTAATTGCTAACGGAGTTGTAGTAGATCCAGCAGTCTTAATTGAAGAGATAGATTCATTATTAGAGCGTGAGATAGAGATAACTGATTTTCATATTAGCTCTAATGCTCATGTAATTATGCCTTATCATAGAGATTTAGATCAGTTAGAGGAAGTGAGAAAAGGAAATAGTAAGATTGGAACTACTGGTCGTGGAATTGGACCTGTTTATATGGACAAGATTGGTCGGTTTGGAATTCGGATGGGTGACTTACTTAATGAAGAGGTACTACGCAAGAAGCTAGCTAAGACATTAGATCTTAAGAATGAGATAATTACTAAAGTTTATGATGCTCAGCCTTATGATATCGATGAATTAGTAGAGGAGTACTTAGAGTATGGTCAAAGATTAGCAGAATATATTACTGACACTTCTCACTTAGTTAATCAGTCTATCGAGCAAGGGGAAAACGTATTATTCGAAGGAGCTCAAGGTACATTATTAGATATTGATCATGGGACTTATCCTTTCGTTACTTCTTCTAATCCGACAGCCGGAGGAGCTTGTAATGGAGCAGGCGTGGGCCCAACAGCAATCGATAGCGTCTTAGGTATTGTCAAGGCTTATACTACTCGGGTTGGTGCTGGTCCATTTCCAACTGAACTAACTGGCAAGACCGGAGAAGTAATTAGAGAACAAGGACAGGAGTTTGGAACTACTACTGGTCGACCACGCCGCTGTGGTTGGTTAGATGCTACAATTGTTAAGTATGCTGCACGTGTTAATGGCTTAACCAGTATGGCAGTTACTAAATTGGACGTTTTAGATGGATTAGATACAGTGAAGGTCTGTACTGGCTACCGCTACCAAGGCGAAGTGATCGAAGAGTTCCCAACTGAACAGCACGTATTAGCCGATTGTGAACCAATTTATGAAGAGTTTGACGGTTGGGATGAGGATACATCAGAAATTAGAGAGTATGATAACTTACCAGAGAATGCTAAGGTCTACTTAGAACGATTATCAGAACTGGTAGACGTTAAGATTTCAATTGTCTCTGTCGGACCTAAGCGTAGTGAAACAATGACAATTGATACTTTTTAAGATAAGTTAAATAGATAGAATTATTAACCAGCCTGCTATTAAGTTAAAGATAGCAGGCTGGTTTTATTTATGTTAGTTATAGAATTTATCTATAATTGATTATAATTATTCTAAGGAACCAGATATAATATTGCCTTCAAACATAACAGCTTGTCTATCAGAAACTCTCGCTACAGCTTCTGCTGAACAAGAGCTATCTACAAGAGTAAAGTTAGCATCATCGCCTACTTGAGGCCATTGTCGATTACCGTCTTTATCTAACGGTGTAAGAGAATTAGTGATATACTTAAGAGCTCTGGCTAATGAGTATTCATCAATCCAGCCAAACTTTTCGGCTGTTCTGTTTAATCTCTTGAGTACATCTCCAGTTCCAAAAGGAGTCCAATGATCATTAATATTATCATTAACAACACTAATATCTACTCCAACTTCATCAAGTAATGGAATAGGAGGTGCCGGTGTATCTATTGGTGATGTAGTAGCTAAGCTAATATCTAACTCTACTAATCTTTGAGCTAAATCTTTAACTTGAGCTTCCGGATTATCTCCCAGACAGAAGCCATGACTGATAGTTACTCTCCCTTGCCAGTTAGCATCTTCAACAAAGTCTGTTAATCGTCTAATAGTATACATACCTAAAGAACCTGGTTCATGTAGGTGAACATCAACATCAGCATCAAACTCTACTGCAATATCCATCATGGAGTGTAGTGACTCTTCAATATTATTATCAATTGTAGCGGGATCTAAGCCGCCTACAACATCCGCTCCATTTCTCATTGCTTCTTTCATCAATGGTACGGAATTACTACGTAGTAATCCATGTTGAGGAAAAGCTACTAATTCATAGTTCAGCTGATCTTGATAGTTCTCTAAAGCAGCCTGCACTCGTTCAATATTACCAATTTCAATCACTGGATCTACATTACAATGAACACGAGCTTGCGTTACTCCACAACCTGTGATTAGATCTAATAGCTTTTCAGCTCTCTCTTGGGTATGAGGTAGAAAATCTTCTAAGAATTCTTCTTCTTCTTTAATTCGATCAAAGACACCAGTAAATGGTGTACAAGCCTGCCACTCTCCGCCAAAGTGTCCCTTATCTAAGTGAATATGTTGTTCAGTAAAGGAAGGTAAGACTAATAATCCAGCTGCATCTTGAAGAGGAAGATTATCCGTAGGTTTATCAGTTTTGATATCAATAATTCTACCATCTTTAATTAATAAGTGTTTTAGTTCAGTTTTGATGCCGGTAACTATATAATCTTGGTACTCAAAGCCTTCTTCTAATAAAGCATTCGTTAGCCAGAACTTATTACTCATCATTTCACACCCCTTAATTATTATTTGATATTTATAGATATTACTAGGGAGATTTTGATAATTATATCACTATTAAAATAAAATATAAAGTAATAGTAGTTGATAATTTTCTAAAGCATTATTTTAAGACTAAGTTAAGATGGTTCTTTATAAGCTACATTGTAAAATTATGCTACTTATGATAAACTTATAGAAGAGAATAAAATAAAAAAATTTAAACTAGTCATAAATAATAATTATCAAAATTATTATTTTATATTATATAGTTTCGGTGTAGAGTTAATTGTTTAAACTTTTATGATGGAGGGTCTAATTAATGAATCAATTTGAAAGTTACTTAGCTCAACTAAGAGAAGAGGAGCAAGAGTTAGGTCCAGTTGCTATTAAAGAGCTAAGTGAGCAAGGACACAAAATTGTAGGTACTTACTGTCTCTTTACTCCTTATGAATTAATTGCAGCTTCCGGTGCTGTTCCTGTATCACTCTGTAGTATGAATGATGCTACGATAAAGGATGCCGAAAAACATCTTCCCCGTAACTTATGTCCCCTGATCAAGTCTAGCTATGGTTATGCAGTAACTGATAGATGTCCTTACTTCCATTTTGCGGATTTAATTGTAGGAGAAACTACTTGTGATGGTAAGAAGAAGATGTATGAGTATCTAGAAGAACTTAAACCAATGCATGTGATGCAACTGCCTCAGTCTAACTCTCGCCCAGAAGACTTTACCGCTTGGAAACGAGAGATGGTTATTTTACAAGAGCGATTGGAGAAGGAGTTTGGAGTTAAGATTACAGAGGAGCAGTTAAGTAAGGAAATTAAACGCAAGAATAAAGAGCGTCAAGCAGTGAAAGATTTTTATAGTTTAGCTAAGTTAGATCCAGCTCCAGTTTATGGAACCGAGATTTTAGATGTCTTAAATCTTACTTTTGGTTTCAATCATCAGTTAAAGATAGAGCGTTTAACAGAGCTTACAGCTAAAGCTAAAGAGAGTTATCAAAATGAAGGATCACGCATGTCTAGTACTACTCCTAGAATCTTACTGACTGGTTCGCCAATTGGAGAAGCTACCAGTAAGATAGTAAAATTAATAGAAGAGAGCGGTGGTAATGTAGTCTGTTTTGAGAACTGTACAGGAACTAAAGGTAGAGAAGTACTAGTTGATGAAGGTAAGCCGCCGTTGGAAGCTTTGACGGAGAAATATCTTAAGATTGCCTGTTCTTGTATAAGTCCCAATGATAATCGCCTTGATTTATTGTCGCGGTTGATAGATCAATACCAAGTGGATGGTGTAATAGATATGGTCTTACGAGCCTGTCATACCTACAATGTAGAGACATTTAAAATTAAGGACTTTGTAAATAATGAAAAAGGAATTCCGTATACCAGTTTAGAGACTAACTATTCTCAATCTGATATTGAGCAGTTAAGAACTAGGATTTCTGCTTTTATAGAGATGTTATAAGAATAAAACTGAGGAGGTAAATGATGAGTCAGAAGCAAGAGAAATTGCTAGCAGATTTATCTGATGCTGTCGTAGAGATGGATGAGGCGCGAACAGAAAAGTTAGCTCAAGAGTATGTCCAGGCAGGCTTTGATGCTTATGATGGTATCAATCGTGGTTTAGCCCAAGGAATGAAGCGAGCGGGGGAATTATATGAACAAGAGGAATATTATATCCCCGAACTTTTAATCTGTTCTGATGCGATGTATCTAGGTTTGGATATCTTAAAGCCACACTTAGAAAGTAAGGAGAGTGAGCAGAAGTTTAAGGTTGTATTAGGAGTAGTCGAAGGAGATACTCACGACATTGGTAAGAACTTAGTCAAAACCATGTTTGAAACCGCAGGCTTTGAAGTCTTTGACTTAGGTAGAGATATACCTCCTGTTGATTTTATAGATAAGGCTGTAGAAGTAGGAGCTGATATTATTGGTCTCTCTACTTTAATGACTCCAACTATGCCTAAGATGGAGGAGGTAATTAATATTTTAAAGAAACGCGGGCTTAAGGAGCAGATTAAAGTAATGATTGGTGGTGGACCAATTTCACAATCATTTGCTGATCAGATTGGTGCCGATATGTACACAGTTAATGCTTCTGAAGCTGTTAAAGCAGCTAATAATTTGGTAGGAGCTGATAATTAATGGCAGTAGATCAGATGACTTCGTTAGAAAGAGTAACCGCTTATCGTAATGGTCAAGCTGTTGATCGTTTACCCTGTAATCCCAATATTGCTAATGGGGTAGCTAGGATTTATGGCTGTCAGATCTCTGATTTTAATAGTAGTGCCCAAGCAATTGCTAATGCTCAGATAGCCTCTTATCGGCGCTTTGGTTATGATGGAGTTCGCATCTTTACTGATCTCTTTCCTTGGGCAGAAGCAATGGGAGCTAAAGTTAAGTATCCGGAAGATGATACCGCTGATTTAGAAGCACCAGCAATTAATCAGCTAGAGAATATATTTACTTTAGAACCGGCTGATCCTTATTCTGATGGTCGCCTGCCAGTCCAGA
>JBNJEL010000050.1:0-13480 GCA_051745835.1 Bacillota bacterium | reverse complement strand
GTTGATCTCTAAAGTAATTATTAAGTCTGATGATCAATGGGTGGAATTTAAGTCAACTCATAAAGAGGAATTTAAAGAGTTACTCTTTGAATTACAGAGAAATAATTTATTTCCGGATTTAAGTTTAGAGAAATTAAAAGACTGGATTATTTTTGGTTGTTATCCTTTACATCCTGCTACTGCTTTTGGGCTCTTTAATTTAGCTAAGTTAGTAGCTCAGAACGAAAGGACTTTATTTACTTTTCTATCTCATAAGCATGAATATAGTTTAAATCATTTCTTAGAGGAGACTGATGATGAGTTTCCCTTATTAGGATTGGACCAGTTATATGATTACTTTTTAGAGTTGATTAAGCAAGAAGATAGTAGTAGCCGAATTTATGGAGTATGGAAAGATGCAGAACGGAGTTTACAGCAGTTAGCTAGAGATGATAAATTAGCTAAAAGATTTCTTAAAGCTTTAGCAGTGATTAATATTATTTCTGATTTCAATCGATTACCACCAACTCCAGAGGTAATTCGCAGTAATCTTAATTTAAGTTCTACTGAATTTGAAAAAGTTGAGTCTAAACTTCTGGACAAGAAGTTAATCTTCTATCGTAAAAGTTTAAATCAATATCAGTTTTTTGCTGGTAGTGATATTGATATAGAAGCTAAGCTTGAGGAAGTAATTAAAACTAGAATAGATCACTTTGATCCGCTTGCTAAGTTAAATCAAGACTATTTATTAGCTCCTAAGATAGCTCATCGTTATAATTTTGAGCATAAGATGATTAGATTCTTTGTTACTCAGTATTTAAGTTTAGACCAATTAGATGAAAAAGAGATTAATAATCAAATTAAAGATAATTATTTGGATGGGAAGATATTTATAATTTTAGCTAATAGTGAAGAAAAGATTAAACAGGCGCAACAACAAGTTCAAAAGTTAGATTGTAACCAAGCTATATTTATTATACCTCGACAAGAATTTGAATTTATTAAATTACTAAAAGAAATTGATGGATTAGAGTATTTATTAAATCAACAGGATTTCTTAGATCAGGACCCTATTATTAAATTAGAGTTAGAATCTCATCTTGCAGAGAAAAAAGATCAACTAATGATGAAATTAAATAGTCTCTATAATCCTACTTATGATCAAGCTGATTTTTATCATCAAGGACAATACCAACAAATTAGTAGTAAACGAGAACTATCTAGTTTGGTATCAACAATTTGTGAAGATGTATTTGACTCTACGATGGAAGTTAATCATGAAATGATTAATCGTAATAAAGTTACAGGGATTATGAAACGAGCTAGACGAGAGATAATTGAAAAGTTACTGACTAATGATGAATTAGAGGCGGAATTAGGTTTTAGTGACTTTACTGCAGTTCATACTTTAACTCGTTGTGTGTTGGTAAATAATAATATTTTACAGTCAACTGTTGATGGGGCTCAAATAGTTACTCCTAAGTTAAAAGAGAATGGTCGAGAGGTTGTAGAAGAGATAAAAACTTTTATTGATCAAGCTAAAGATAATCCACAATCTTTTGCTGAATTATATGAAATATTACAATTAGCACCTTACGGACTGCGTAAAGGTTATCTACCTATTCTTTTTGCAGCTTACTTAAGGGAATTTAGAGGTCGAATTGTTATTACTGAAGAGGGAGAAGATAGAGAATTAAGTCCTACAATTTTCACTGAAATTGAAGATAATCCACAACGATTTAAATTAGGAATTGACTTATGGAGAGCGGAGAAGGAAGAGTATATTCAAGGCTTAGAGAAAATATTTGATCAATATTTAGATTATAAATTACGGTCTAGAAATAGACTTAAGGCTTTATGGGAGGCAATGAATGAGTACTATCGTAATTTATCTCATTATGTGCGGAATACAGAAGAATTATCTGATTCTGCTTTAATCTTTAAGAAAATTTTAAGTCGAGAATATCGTAATAGTCACCAACTATTTTTCTCTATTATTCCTGAACAATTTGGTCATTTAGAATTTAATGAATTACCATTGGTATTTAAAGAAGTTACTGAAGAATTAGATTGTGCTTTAGAAGAACTTTATTCACAATACAAAGAAAGATTAGATAAATTATCAGGATTGAAAGAATATAAACATCAGCGTATTGATCAGAAATTTATTAAGTGGTATCAACAATTAGCTGATCAAGTAAAGAATCATCACTTTAATTGGAAGGTGAACACTCTTTTTGATCTATTAAAAGAATTAGAAGTTACAAGTGAACGAGAATTTTTAGATCTATTAGCTAAGGACTTAATAGGTTTTGCTCCACAGCAGTGGAATGATGCGCACTTAGATCGTTTAGTATCTAATTTAGAAGAGATATTTATAGAGATAGCTAATTATCAACCTAATCAGCAACAACCTGGAGCAATTAAATTATCATTTTTTGAGGAGGGGGATAGGAAAGAATTAACTTTTGATAGTAAAGAAATTTCTGATTTAGGAGAAATGTTACTATCGAAGGTTAAATCAGATTTAGATAACTTTGGTAATTCGATTGATGAACAAGAGAAAGCTACTATTCTTTATGAATTGTTAAAGGAAGAGTTATAAGGAGGGAAAATTATGGGACAAAATAGTTATAATAATACTTTTTCTCAACAAGGATTTAATTTAGAAATACCATATATATTAAAGTTAATTAAAGTAATTGAGAAGAAAGAGGATTGGAATAAAAAAGAATTATCTTCTTTAATGGGGGTAGGAGTACCTAAAATCAGATGTTTTATTGACTATGCTAAAATAGCTAATTTATTAAATGCAAATAATAAAATAACTAATTTTGGTAAATCAATGTTAGAAATAGAGTATAACTATGATTATTTATATTCATTACTTTATTATCAATTTGTTAAAGATACAAATCAAGGTGGTCATTTATACTTTTCTAAAATTGTAAATGAGATATTATATAATGTTTCTTTTCAACTTAATAATAAAATTTCTATTAATGAAATTAAAGAGAGTATGCTTGATTATAATATAAGAGGAATTAAAAAAGAATATCATTTTGATTATACAGCTAGAGCTATCAGAACTTTAACTGATGCCGCTACTGGTTTTGGTAAGTTAGGGATGGTTAAAGAAGTTAAAGACGGTTATGAAGTTTATTCTTATTGGCCCGAACCTTTAGTTTGTGCTTATATAATTTATGACCGTTGGGAAGAAGGAAGGGTAGCAATGAAGATAGATGATATTGTTAACGGTAATTATAATTTTGGTCGAATTTTCTTTTTAGATGAAGATAGAGTAATGGGGATTTTAGAAGACTTACAACAGTTAGATTATATAGAAGTAGAAACAATAGCTGGTTTAAATCAAATTTCGATTAATCCTAAATTATCTAAAGCAGATATTCTTGAGGCGATTGTTGATGAAACTTGATTTAGTATCGGAGCAAAAAGAAATTTATAATCAATTACAGTTAATCAAAGAGGAAGCTAAGATTTATCGTCGTAAGAACCTAATCTTATTTGGTAAGTTAGGTAGTGGAAAGACAACTTTATTACAACAGTTAGGTAGTAAAGAAGGATTTAAGTATATTAATTTTACCAAGGATTATCTGACTGATTTTTATGAGAACGAATATGTTAGCTTTCTATACTTAGATAGCAATGATTTCTTAAATTATGTGAGTGAACAATTTACTCTTTCACCTGGTTTTTGGTTGATAGATAGTTTAGAACCAATCTTAATTTCACTTTATCAATCAGGTGGTAAGAAGCGACTGATTACTTTCTTTAAGAACTTATTTATTCATAAACCACGGGGCTATTTACTACTTTCTATTCCTAAGTTAGAAACAATAGATTTAGAGGCAATTATTAGAGAGAGTGAATTTAGAGAGAAGAATATTTTTTACTTATCTGATGATACTCTTGTAAGTAAGTTAACAGAACATTATCAACTACCACAGATTAAAGTGGATGAGTTTGAGAATAATCATTACTTTAAAACTTATCAAGGAGGGAAAATTGACTATGAAGATTAAAGATTTAGTTGAACTTAAAAGTTTTCAACCTGTTATTAATCTCAAATGGGCTGATAATAAAGAAGAACAAGAGGACTTATTAGAAAATTATATCTTAACTGAGGATTTAGCTGAATTATTTACTGAAATATTAGAAACTATTAATATGAAGCGTTCTCAAGAACGATGTGATAAATTAGGTGGCGATATTAATCCTGTTGATACCCTTCGCTCTCATGTTATTAGAGGACAGTATGGTACCGGTAAGTCATACTTTCTATTGATGTTAAGCATTATTCTCGAGACTAATAATCGTACTCAACAGAAGCAGTTATTAGAAAAAGTTAAGTCTTTTCCTGAATTACATTATCAATTGAAGTATATTATTGACCAGCAACAATATATGGTTGTTAGAATTAATGGTGAAGATCAAAATGAAAAGCGCTTTGATGATATGATTCAAGAAGCAGTTATTAAAAAATTAAATCAAGAGTTTGATGATTTAGTTCTAAAGAGTAATTATCAAAATTTATTAGATAATTTAAAAACTCACCGGGAACATGAGCTTAGGGGACAGATACTTAAAGAAGCGTTTGCTCAGAAGAATTACAGTTATCAAGATTTAGTAGCTGCTTTAAAGGGACATCAACGAGATGCTCAAGAGAAGTATGAAGAATTAATGAGAGAAGCAGGGTTGAACAGTGGTGATGATTTTAAGAACTTAACTGAGTTTATGAATGACATAGATCGATTTTTAAAATCTAAAGGTTACGATGAGCTAATTATAATTTTAGATGAGTTTTCGGCTTATTTAGATGCTTCAGTAGAAGCAAGACGCAGTAAGATTGACTTAGGTAATATTCAAACTTTAGCCCAAGCTACTGCTCCTACTTCTAAGCATAATATTTCTTTTGTAACTTCGACTCATATTGATATGCGAGATATTCTCAATCAGGCTTTTACTAATCAAGATGATGTTAATAAGGTGTTAGGTAGATTTAAGCAGCGTATAATATCATTTAATCAAGGTAGTGAATTAATTAAGGATACTATTCAAGTGGTAGATAATGAGTTTAAACAACTTAAAGAAGAACACTTAGCTGCTATCAGTAATTTAGAGCAGAAGTATGAGCTTGAAGTAGAAGATTACTATCCTCTTCATCCAGCTACTGTAACTTATCTACAACCAGTTGCTAGTCAATTTGCTCAGAAGGATCGAACACTTTTTATGTTCTTAAAAGAAGTAGTTCAAGAAGAGTACTTTTATCAAGAGATAAAGAAAGAGGACAAGTTAAATTTAATTGGGTTAGATGATATTTTTAATTATTTTTCCGATGAATTTACAGAAGATAGGAACTTAGTTAAGGTCTATAATCAAATGAAGGAGATAGCTAGTTCTGAATTAGAGATTAAGATTACTAAAGCTTTAATTATTAGTTATATCTCACTATTATCTGGTGGATCAGGTAGGGAACAAACAGCTGGTCTTGCTGTAGAAGATTTGCAGTATATCTATTTAGAAGATCAATCTCAAATAGCAAACGCCTTAGATAATTTAGCTGAGGATAATCGTAGTCATCTTATCTTTAATGATGGTAAGTACCAGTTAGTAATTAGTAATACTGGTATTAATATTGAACAGAAGATATCACAAGTGGCTAAAGATATTAATCCTGACCGTCAATTGAGAACTCTTTTAGAGGAAGAAGAAAGTAGTATTGATATTAAAAAAGAGTATAATTTAAAGTATAATTTAGGTATCTTTCCTTTAGATAGAGAGTTAGAAGGGCAATTGATTAGTGTAGATAATTTTTTAGCTGTCGATAATCTTCAGCGGTATTTCAGAACTAGCAAGGATGGTAAATTGGTATTTATTATTCCTAAATTTAATGAACGCTATGATTTAGAGGAGTTAAAGTTAAAGTATCAATCAAAATTTAAGTCACTACCAAAGAATACAGCTTTAGCTTTACCAAAGGAGATTTATTTTTCAGCAGAAGACTTAAAGAAGTATGGTGCTATTAAGTACTTAGAAAATGATGAAGAAATAGTTAATAATGATGATTTAGAAAAATTACTTTTACAACGAAAAAGAAAAGTTGAAGCTAAAATTCGCAATGGTTATTTAAGAAAGTTTGGACGAGTTGATAATTTTGAATTTATCTTTGGAGGAGGAATAGTTAGGGAGAATTTAAGAAATGATAAAGAGTTATTTAAGAAATTACTTTATGACTACTACTATAAGTTTCCTTTAGAGATTAACGTAGAGAATTTTAATAGTCGCTCTGCTTCTAATAAAGTGATTAAACGGATGATTGCTAGTGGAGAAGCTAAAGTAAGTAAAAGTTCTAACAGTGTCTTTCGCAAACAGATCTTTAATACGATGCAGCCACTAGATTTAGTTAAGATTGAAGAACTACCTGAAAATCATGAAGTTAAGCTTAAGAAACCTGAACGGAAGAATAGTGAACGATCTTATGAAATTTGGGAGATAATTACTGATACTCAGATGTCAATTAATGATAAGTTTGAAACGTTGGAGAATCCCCCATATGGTTTAAATGAGCAATTAGTTGAACTCTATATTGCAGTAGTTTTAGGATTAGGTAAGTTTAGATTAAAAAGTAGTTCTGGAAAGGTAATTACTGCTCCTAACAAAGATCATATTGCTCATATTAAAGACAGTAATTACGAGATGGAAGAAGTTCCCGATACAGGTGTAGAAAAGAAAGAGCGTGTTAAAGAAGTATGGGAAATTTTAGCTCAGAAAGAGTTAATACCTAACTCTCAATATCGTAAGTTTGATCCACACGGTAGAAGTCAAGATAATAAATTCTTTTCTATAATAGGTAGTGAACTCAAGGCAGCAGTTGATAAATTAGATACTTATCAAGAGGTTTTGAATAGTAAAGGTTTAGAGATTGAGCAGTTAGAGCTACTGAAGAATGAACTTTTAAAAACAACTCAGAGCATGAGTCCTGAACAACAGTATAATAATCTTATTAACTTAGTCGATAATTATAATTCTGATAAAGATTATTATGCTACCTTAAAAGAGATTGAAGATTTACTTGATAATTTACTTACTTTTATGAATCAGAAGGATAAGATTAATAAATTAGCTACTGAATTTAATAAGTTATCTGGTAAAATTAATATTTTACAGAATTATTCTCAGTTAAAAGGAAAGTTACAGTCAGTAAGACAAATTTGGCAAGAATATCAAGCTAATCCATTTGATTTTGATTTACTTTCTGCATTAGAAGATAACTTAGAGCTAGCTATAGCTGCATATAATCAAACTTACAAGGAAGCTCATGATGATTTTTATCAAAGATTCGTTAGAGCTAAACAGGAAATTTTAGATGAAGAAGGAGAACGTATAGAAGTTATTAAGCTTTTTGAGAAGATTAATTTTTCTAATATCACTAAGATTAAGGATAATATTGAACGATTAACTAATTTTCAAAAGTGTGATAATCTATCTGTTGATAAAGATAGAGTGGCTGAATGTAATTGTGCTGTGGGGAGTTTAAAGATTGTTGAGAATAAATCATCAGATATAGAGCAGTTACAGACTAATGAAACACAGAAGATAGCTAATATTTATACGCACTATATTGATAGATTAAATTCTGAAAGCGAAAATTTTATTGAGTATCTTCAACAACAAGATATTGATCAATTGGATGAATGGAAGTTTATTTTAGCAGCAATTAATGATGATGCTACAGCTTATAAGAAGAAATTAGAAGAGAAATTAGAAGTTATCGCTCCTAATTTTAATAATTATCTTAAAGAGGGTATTGAGCCTGAACCTGATTTGATTGAGTTAGATAAATTTATTAAAGAGTTTGAAAGTGAAATTGAAGCTTATGGGCTTGATAATCTCACATTTGATAAAGTAGAAGGTATATTTAATAAAGTGTGTAATAAGTTAGCTACAGCTGAAGACTATGAAGGCTTAAAGCTTGGAGAGTGATGATATTGATTAAACCACTAGTTAAATTGGTTAAAGATAAGTATGACTTATATCAGTTTAATGAGAGTGATAGTGTAATTGTTGTAAACGACGATCAAAGTTATTGTCATTCACGGGTGATGATTGAAGAATTAAAGAATAATAACTTCAATAAGCAGCTTAGAGTAGTTATCAAAAATGATAGCTACTCTAAGCTATATCAAGATTTAGAAGATCTTGGTGATTTGGTAACGGTAGAAAAGATAGAACCAAGAAGTATCTTTAAATCAGAGTTTGAATTTAGATTACCTGATGATATATCTTCTCGATTTTTAATTGATAATTCTTTAGTAGCTGAAGTTAAAAACTTCAACCAAATCTATAATCCTAATTTTGATTTTAAGACAAATTTACTTTTGTATAAATTAGATTTAAAAGAGGTAAAATCTTTATTTAACTTAGAACAGCTACTTATTTCTATACTGGAGAATAGAGAGCAGATTAAAGTATTACATCAGAATCAATCGCTCTTTGAAATATTTGAAGAGCGAGTGTTAAGTCAATTAGATGTTAATTTTAATTCATTGGTAGTTGATTTGAAGAGAGCAATAGTTGATGGGGATTTAGATGAATATCTAGATTTTTTACTTGCATCTTATATATTTTCTTACTACAAAAAGCATCACTGCAAGGATTTTCTTAGTGGTTTAGATTTTGATTATCAAAATTATTTAACTTACTATCAATTAGGGAGAGAAGAATTAAAAGAATTTTATGATCGACTGTATATAGAGCAAGAAGATTTTGTTAAGAGTATAAGTAATTACTTAAAAACTAAAGAGGATAAAGTCGATATCTTTGCTGCTCAATTTGAGTATAGTAAGTATCTAGATAATATTTCTGGATATTTAGAGTATGAGCTAGATTATCTATTAAAGAATTTATTGACCGATTTAGCTACTGATGGTTTAGATGAGTATCAGTTAGCTCTTCTAGCTAAAGCAGAGAGTAAATTTAAGCCATTATTTGAATTTGAGCAGCCTTTAAATAACTTTCGACGGGTAAAGAAATTATTTAACTTATTTAATAATTTAGATGATAAATTAAGTAAAGATAATAATTTTGAGCAGTGGTCTACTTTTTATCGTAAAGATTATCTAGCTTTGGATAATAAGTTAGAAGAAAATAAAGATATATTTAAGATTATAGAGAAGTTGAGTAGTAAGTATCAGTTAGATTTAAGTAGAGTTCAAAATGAAGTTAAAAATAAGTTAGATCAGGCTAATCACTATTATGAAAAGTTTCTGATTAATAATTATAACGAGCTATGTGGTAGTGAACGACAGTTAGGTATCTATTCTCGGTTAGGAGAGATTAAAGAACTTATTAATTATGGAACACCGGTAATTATGATAGTTATTGATGCTATGCGGTGGGATATTTGGCAGATTATTAGTGAGTTATTTGAAGAATATGGATTTACAGTTTTAAATAAAGAAAATGAGGTAAGTTTAGCTGCGCTTCCTTCGGTTACTAGTATCTCTCGTCATGCTCTATTTGCAGGAATGAGTTATGATCAGCTCCAGAAGCATAAAGTTACTCAACAATTTACTCATAGCATTCATGATGAAGAGAAACATCTTCAAAACTACTTTTCTTACGCTGAAGTAGCTTTTGCTAGTGGTGGTAAAGAAGACTTTAAGAAGTTAGTAGCTAAGCAAGCAGATCTTTATTCGTTTATATTTACTGAAGGTGATGAGATGTTCCACGGCTTTAAGGATATTGACCGCCAATTGATTGAGGCTCTGTTTGAAAATCAGATCAAAAATATTGTTAAGACAATTGAAAAGTATGATTATTTAGCTCAAGCTAAGGTAGTTGTAACTACTGACCACGGTACAGTTCAGATTTCTGATCATCAATCTCATAATTTAAGTAGTAATCTGAAAGGATATTTAAAGGATAATAATTTATCTATCAATTCTCACGGAAGATATTTAAAGATATCTGGCAGTGAATTCAAACCAAAGCTTTATGAAGAGTTACAAGAATATCTATTAACTGAAGAAGCAGATTATTGGCATATAATTGACCGTGAGCGAATGCAGGACTATTATTTACCTACTATTGATCATCAAGGAGAAAATTATTTCTGGTTAATCAGTAAATATGGCTACTATACCGGAAGTAGTCGAGGTAATTATACTCATGGTGGTTTAAGTTTAAGTGAAACTATTATTCCTTTTGCTATTTTAGAGAAAAGAGAAACCGATTTTACGCTACCAGAATTAAGGTTAGGGAAATTAGATTTAGTTGTTGATAAGGAATCAGAGTTAGAGTTAATTTTAATCAATAATAATAGTTATCCATTAAGAGACATTAATCTTTCTTTAGACTATTTTGGTGTTAGTAAGCAAATAGGACTTGTAAATAGCAATGACTTAACTAAAATTAAAATCAATCTCTTACCGACTACAAGTGGTCGAATAGACGAAAAGGTTAGCTTAAGTTTTAAGATTGGTAGTGATAATAAGGAATATAATAAGCAATTATCTTTAACAGTAGAGGACAGTAGTAAAGCTAGAATTGATAAATCACTTAAAGATTCTAGAGAGTTATTGTAAAGGAGTGATGATTAATGGAAGTGTGGGAGCAAAAATTAGATGATAATTTCGGTAGTGCTGTAGTTGATAAGCAGGCTGCTTTAGAGAATGAGGTAAAAGAGCTGCCTAGATATGTATCTGAATATCTGTTGGGCTATTTCTGTCAAGATGGAGTAACAGAAGAAAATTTAAAACAGATGCATAATTATATTAGAGAATGTAGAGTGGAAAGTAGAGAGAAAGAGAAAGCGAGACATGAACTACAGACCGGTTTTAGAAAGAAAGTGATCGATAAATTTAAAGTGGAGATTAACTTAACTAATGAACAAAAACCTGAGAATAATTTACAGATACCTAGCATGGGCATAGATAATGCGCAGATTTATAATAGTATCTTAAAGGATAATGAACGATTATTGATTGATGGTCTGTGGGGTTTAGGGGAGGTGAAGTACAATCCAAACTTAAAGACTGTGGAGTTGATGAAGTTTAAACCTTTTCAGTTAGCTTCGATTGAAGTTGAAGATTTTGTAGCTAATAGAAGTGAGTTTAATTTAGAAGAGTGGATTAATGCTTTAATTAGTACAATTGGATTGAACTATAGAGTCTATTCTAAACGAGAGAAGATGATCTTAATTTCTCGATTACTTCCAATGGTAGAAAATAATATTTTTATGATGGAGTTTGGAGCTCCAGGGACTGGTAAGACCTATGCTTTTGAGAATTTATCTTCTTATTCACGAGTGATTTCTGGTAGTAAGGTCACTCCTGCTCAATTATTTTTGAATTTAAATACTAAACAGGAAGGACTATTATTACAGTATGATGTAGTCTTATTTGATGAGATTGATAAGGTTAAGAATAGAGGGATTGATGAAGATGTAGTTAATAAACTATATCAGTATTTAGCTTCAGGAAAGTTTGATCGTGGTGGGATAGAGAAGACGAGTAAATGTGGGATTATGATGGTTGGTAATTTACCTCCAGGTGAGATTGATAGGGAGAAGTTATTAGATCAACTTTTACATCAACGATTGAAGCATAGCGCTTTCTTAGATCGATTAGCAGGCGTAATTCCTGGTTGGGATCTAAAACCTATTAAAGATAGCAAGGTTAGTTTAACTAAAGAATATGGTTTTACTGCTGATTATTTTAGTGAAATTCTTAATCGACTAAGAAGATTAAATTTTGATTATATTTTAAAACGGATTGAATTAAAGAATGTTAGTATTAGAGATGAGGCTGCTATTGAAAAGATAGTATCAGGATTTATTAAGTTACTCTATCCTGACGGAAATCTAACTAATCAACAGTTAATTCAATTAGTTAAATATGCTATTGAGTATCGACAATTTGTAGTTGATCAAAATTATTATATTAATCAAAAGGAAGATTATGACAAAAAGATAGATTTTGAGATAAAATAAGCTAAAAATCAATGAATACAATAGATTACTATGACCAGAATACAAAAGAATATTATAAAACAACCATTACCTAATTTCTGTACATTATGATATAATTGAATATGAGGTAAAAACAGGGGGTATAAAAATGAAGCATTTAAAGAAAGCAACAATTCTAGTAATGATAGTTGCTACATTACTTATGTCAGTAGGATGTAATCAAAGTGCTAATTTAAAAGAAGATTCATCTATTAACAGACAAGATTTAATAACGCAGCTTAATTTAGATGAAGAAATAGAAATTATTCTTTCAAAATCAGAAGATGTAACAGGAGATGAAGTTAAAGATAAGATAATTTTAACTGGTAAACGAGCAGCTGAAAAGAGTCCATTTTTCGATGATTTAACTATTGTAGTCCAAGATGGAGAGAGTAAAGAATATTCTCAAGCAACATATGAAAACTTTTCTGGTTATGAGCCTAAGATTTTAATTAAAGACTTCTCGGGGGATAAAGTAGGAGATGTAATGGTTACAGCTTCTTCAGGAGGAAGCGGAGGCATAGTTAATCATTTGATAGCTACTTTTCAAGATAATCAAGCTCAGGTAATATTTGATGACCAAGATAATCAGGGAGTTAAGGTAGCAGGTACTTTTATGCCCGATTTTAAAGCAAAGTTGAAATTTGAAGATATTAATAAAGAAGCGATACTTGACTTAACCTTTAATAAAGATAAATACATTAAGCGGAGAATATATAATGAGGACGGTTTATTAGTCAAAAGAATGAAAATAACTCCTTACTCAGATCCTTTTAGCAGTTTAGAAGCAATTGATTACAATGGAGATGGAACTTATGAGTTACGAGGTCACCAAAGGATAGTAGGAGCTTATGGAGCAGATAAGATTTCTGAAGTTGAGTCTATCTGGCAGTATCAAGATAACAACTGGGATCTAAAAGAGTTACAATACTCTAATTATCTATTGAAATATAATCAGAATCAAGTGCAAAAGTTTGGCATATTAGGCAGTATAGAAAAGATAGAAACAGGAGCTGAAAATAAGCGGGTCTTAGTTGCGGGACAAGGGATAAATTCGAGCAATCAAGATAAAATTATGTTACTAGTAAATGAAGATACTGAATTAGTGACGGAAAATGAGTCATCTAAAATTGAGATTGATGATTTAGAGGTGGGAATGAAAGTAAAAGCTTATCATCGTGAAGCAGTAACAATGAGTATTCCGCCCCAAAGCGTAGCAACTAAGATCATTATAGTTAACAACTAATTAAATTCTATAAATTAAACTGGAGAGCTTCAAACTCTCCAGTTTTACTTATTAATAGTTATCACGAATATTTTGTAACTTAACTAAGTGCTCTTTTTCTTCCTTAACTAATCTTTTTAAAGCTTCAATTGTATTATCATCTTCTTCGACTTCTTGTAGTTCCTGATAGAGTAAGATAGAGTTCTTTTCAGCTTCGATACCAATTTTGATTGCTTCTTCAAAGT
>JBNJEL010000049.1:0-13529 GCA_051745835.1 Bacillota bacterium | reverse complement strand
AATCAAACTGTTGAAATCTATTATCTTGATGTGGGACAAAGAGTTTATGAATCTAATCGCAAACATTCAGCTACTAAATTTAATACTTAGAATGTGGATAATTTATTGACTATGTTGTTGAGTCCTTTAAAAAAAGATCATTCACTCGATGTTATCTATGGTTCAGGGCTTAAGAATAATAAATTTGCTAAATCTGAAATGGTATCCACTAAAAAATTATACAACTATGTAAATGCTGGTTTGTTTCCAATTGCCAATATAGATCTTCCGTTAAAACTTAAACATTCGTCAAAATCAAGTTTTGTTAAACGTCATAAAAAACAAAGATTTTAAACTATCTAACACTAAATGAAGAATTGGAGGATCAATTGAAATAAGTTTTATATGATTGATTGATGAAAATATTGCAGTTTGGAATTAATTCAATTTGATATTGCAATTTAGAAAAAACTTTTAAGCATTATAAAAGGAGTGAGAAGATTGAAAAAGAAACTTGATAGAACTTTAGGACTCTATTCAGCAATTACAATTAGTGTTGGAACAATGATCGGCTCAGCAATCTTTGTATTGGCTGGAACGAGTTATGATGCTGCTGGCCCTTCGGCCTCATTGTCAATCTTTTTGGCTGGTCTAGCCGCCTTGTTTACATCATTTTCATTTGCTGAATTGGTTACCTTTATTCCCACAGCAGGTGGTGGTTATGCTTATGTAAGAGATGCTACAGATAATGGAATTTTGGGCTTTATTACTGGCTGGGGTTTTTGGTTAGGTTATGCCATGTCTTGTGGCTTGTTTGCACTAGGCTTTGGTACCTTTTTAAATTACTTTTTTCCTGTTATTCCACAATTAGTTGGTGCTTATGGGTTAATAATTTATGTAATGTTTACTAATATAAAGGGGGTTGAAAATTCAGGTAAATTACAAAATATAATTACAACAGGGTTAATGATCTTACTTGTTGGTTATATTATTTATGGCTATTTTTACTTGGATTTAAGTAATCAAGAACCTTTTTTTCCTAATGGAATTAACGGAAGTTTTACTGCAATGGGTTTTTTATATATAACTTATATTGGGTATGGATTAATAACTACTGCCAGTGAAGAAGTTATCAACCCTGAAAAAACGATTCCTAGAGCAATTATGATCTCATTAATTGGGGTTACTGTAGTTAAGACTGCTATCTTCTTTACTGGTAGTTCTATAATTCATTGGGAAAAGCTAATCCCTGCTTATACAAATACGCCATTGATAGATACAGCAGTCGAAATGGCAGGTAGTATGGGAGGTTATTTATTTGCTTTAGCAGGTATATTAGCTACTATATCATCGATCAATACAGCTATGATGGCTTCTTCAAGAACCTCTTTTGCTATGTCTAGAGATAGAGTGCTCCCTTCTATCTTTAAAAATATAAATCCCAAGACTAAAACGCCTATCTTTTCGATTTTGGCTGCTACTTTAATTGTCTTTATTTCAACAACTATCAGAAATTACGAAAATATCTCTACTATAACAAGTATATTTTCATTAGCAGGGTATAGCTTAGTTAATGTAGCAGTAATAGTCTTTAGGAAGAAGATGCCTAAGGCAACAAGAAAATTCAAGGTGCCCTTTTATCCTTTAACTCCTATTTTGGGAATAATAATTAATATTCTCTTAGTAATACAGTTAATAATCAGTAATTTATTCTCTTTTGCAATAGCTTTTGCAATTTTAACTATGGGTATAGTATATTATTACTTTATCTTACCTCAATTAAAAGAGGCTCCTAAAGGTATGACACCACAACCTGTACCAAATTTGAAATTTAATGCAGAAAAGACAGAAAGAAAACAAGAGTGTTACAAGGTGTTAGTTCCAATTGCTTATTCAGAAACTGTTAGTCCATTATTAAAGCTTAGTATTGATATAGTAAATCCTTGTCAAGGAAAAATATTACCCTTACATGTAGTCAGGGTTCCTGAAGTTATTCCAATAGATTCAAGATATAATAATATTAGAGAAAAGATGGATAGATATGAAAAATTGATCGGAAAGATTGATGATTTTAGTATCAGTGCTGAATATATTTCAGAACCACTTTCTATCATTTCAAGAAATATAATTTATGCTATAAAGGGTAGTGCTGATGAAGAAAAAGCTAATCTTATACTACTTGGTTGGCATAAATCTGGTTTAGCTTATAGGATGTTAGGTGGAATAGTCCATAAAGCTCTTGAAGAGATTCCTAAAACTATTGGGGTCTTTAAGCAAGGAAATAATAAAGAGGTCAAAAAGATCCTTTATCCTTATGGTGGGGGTATTCATTCTCAAGCTTCAGCAGAGATTGTAAAAAGAATAGCAGAGAGTAATAATGCTGAAGTTACCTTTTTTAGAGTAATCGAAGAAGAAATTTCAGAGTTAGAATATAAAGAGATAAAAGAGATTATGGAAAAAGGTTTAGCAGGCTTAAATGTTAAAGGGGATGTTGAAATAATAAAAGAGAGTAAAATGATTGAAGAAGTTGTTAAAAGATCTGAAAGCCATGATTTAGTTATTTTGGGTGCAAGCAGCGAATGGGGAATTAAGAATCATATTACTGGTTCTAAAACCGATAAGATTATGGAAAAGATAGAGTGTAGTGGATTGATTATTAGGGAAACTAATCTGCTGATGCAAAGAAAGAAAATAAGAAATTTCTTTAATAAAATCAAAAACTATTTTGGATAATAATAAATTAATTATTATAATATGAAGATAATCCCAGCTGCAAAGTTGGGATTATTCTATTTTCAGTTAGCTGTAGTAGTAGAACTGATGAGCAGATACAGATTGATTATCCTGAAATAGTGAGAGAAGAATTTACAATTAAAAGAAATTATTTAACAGAAGAAACTGATAGTAGAAGTGGAGTTAGTATTAAACATTAGAAAATTAGATATTGATGAAAGTTTTATTTCTAAAATCGATACTGCTAAAAAGCCAAGTTATGTAGCTGGCTGGCATAGCAATATCGAGATTGCTTTTTTGAAAGAGAGTATGAGTCATAAGAGAATAAATTGAGTGAAGAGAATCCTTTCCATTATACTCTGCTATATCGGTCAGGTTATTTGAATATGGTATATAAAGATCATTCTGATGTAAAGAATGACTCAATTAAAATTCGTTATCAAGATGGAGCAGCTTAACCCCCTAAAATTGAAGAAAATCTATATTATGCTTCCTTATTCACAGTAATTGAATTTAAGCACTAAAAGTTTCAGGTTTAATTTTCTTGCTTTTAAGTGCTTGATAATATTTGGCTGGAGCTTTATTATTTAAGCTACCGTGTCTTCGTCTGTTATTATAATATTTCATGTACTCACTAACTCTTTCATAGACCTCTAGATAACTTTGAAATTCGTTTCTGCTATAGCACTAATCTTCCAATATTGAGTGAAAAGACTCGATATGAGCATTCATATTTGGAGTTTTCACCGGGATTCTTTGGTGCTTAATATTCAACTGTTCACAGGTGTTTCCAAAAGCCTTAGAAACAAATTGTGGTCCATTGTCTGTCCTGATAATAGGTAACTTCATATCTGTAGTTAATTCTCGTTTAGACAAGGCTTTTTTAAAACCCTACAAGCATCTTCGGCTTTACAGCTTAAACCTAAATGATAATCAATAATTGAACGGTCAAAAACATCTATTAACGATAATTGAAAGAAGAACTGATCTGCACCATCAATAAAGCCGTATTTTAAATCCATTTCCCACAATTGATTAAAATTGCTGATTTCAGCTCTTTTAGCTAATCTTCGGGGCTGATGCTTCTTTCTTTTACGTTGCGGTCTTAAAATATCAAGCTCTTTACATAGCCTATATACCTTCTTATGATTAATTTTAAGCATATAATCTTCTTTTAGACAAACTGTTAATTTCTTATAACCATAGGGGAAACCATCTTCGGTTACTAGATCTAACAGCCATTCTTTTATTTGCTCATCTGAAACCTTTGAGCCTTCATAGCTGTAAGAATAACCTGGAATTAGTCTTCCATTAGGATTATTTGAGCCTTTATTCGTTTCGGTATCATGATTTAGATTATAATAATAAGTGGATTCGGATAATCCGACAAAGTCTAAAACTGTAGCTACTTTGTAGCCTTTGTTAATCCACTTTAGTGCAACTTTAACTCTGTCGGTTATTGCGGGTCTGATTGGTCTCGTAAATCTCTTAAAATAGCTAGCTCTAACTCTTTTTCAGCCAGTAACTTTTTTAACTGATCATTTTCAGAACTTACTTTTTCTAATCGTTTAGAAGTTTCCTTAAGCTTTTTATTTTGATCTTTAGATAAAGATTTAACAGATCCAGTTTTGCGAGCCTTATTTACCCAAGAATAAACTGTGTTTTTAGATATTTCATGTCGTCGGGCTACTAAAGCCACATTATCTACTTGTCTACATTCTTTAACAATCTGTTGTTTTAATTCATCAGAATATTTACTTTTAGCCATTAATAATCCCCCTAAATTTGAATTAACTTAATTATACTACCAATGAACTTTTTCTACAAGTCTGTTAGGGGTCTATAAAGATTTCTGCCGATAAAATCCATAACATAATCAGCACAATTTAGCAGAAACAAATCTATTAATCACACTTCTTATCTTGCTGCTGTGCTCTCATATACTTAACAATTAGCTTGTCCAGTTTCTGACTCATCTTAAGTGTATTATGATCCGCTAAATCACGTTGGTTGTTAATTCTACGCTGTAGTAACTGACGTTGGTAATCTACAGTCTGCTTTAAACTCTGACACATGATAACCACCATCCTTAATAGTAATATTTTCTATTAATGGTTATCCTTATAATAACATATTACCTCTGTAAAGTAAAATAATACCACAAATTTTATTAAATTATTGTTTATTTTAACAGATAATTATTAATTTATTAAATAAAAAATCTACATTCTTGCTTTAGTAAATAATTCTAAATTAAAAAACTTTTCTTTTATATTGATGATTTTAGTATTCAACAACTTAAAAATAAAAACCCCAACTATTTAAAAACAGTCGAGGTTAAGTAATTAAGTTCTATTATTGAATTAATTGTGAAAGATAAACTAACTGAATTCTTTGCTGCTTTAAGTAAGGAATCATTTCCTCAATTGCTGTTATAGTATTAGGTCGAATATGACCAATAGTTATTAACTCTCCTCTCTCCAATGCCACAGTAGATAACTTCTTAATCTGCTGTTTAACCTGCTGCTTATTATCTACATTATCAATAAAAAGATAATTCAATCCATAAGATTGACCTATCTTTTCTGAGGTCTCAGCTACTACCGACTGAGGAGCAGTGCTACTATCAAGAAAGAACAGATCCTTCTGTTTTAAATACTCTAAAACTGCTCCCATCACCTGAGAATCAGCCGTTACTTTAGATCCCATATGATTATTAACTCCTGTTACTTTCACTCCTAAACTATCTAAATTCTGTTTAATTGTCTTCTGTATCTCTGCTGTAGACATATCAGAATAAATAGCACCTGCTCCCGGATTAGCATCAGAAAGCGGCTCCATTGGTAAATGTAATAAAACTTGATGTCCCGCTCGTTTTGCTGCTAAAGCATCCTCATGAGAGTAAGAACGCTGAGGTAAGACTGCTGTAGTCAACGGATAATCAAGTTCCATTAACTCTGCTGTACCACTGCGATTCAAACCTAAATCATCAATCACAAAAGCCATCTTCGCCTCAACTGCTGGTTGACTAAGAACTAAACGATAAGTCAAAAGTCGAGTATCATCAACCTCCTCCGGCTCAATATAGACTCGTAATACATGCCGAGTTAAGTCATCACTACTCTCTAACTCTTCAACTTCTACACTCACTTGCTCTTGTTGAGTTAAATTAGTTCTAAATTTATCCAATATCCTATCTAATTCCAAGGATCTACGAATGGGAAAAGATAATCGAATCTGTTTAGAGTACCGCTCCCAACTAAGTTCTGTCCCTGACTTTAATTGCTGTTGACCCTTGGTAGTCACTTCCGTACTGTAATCTAAACTCTGCTGCTGCCAATAATCAATCACCTCTGACTTAATTTCTTGACTCAAGGCAGTATAATCAACTGTTTTAATCTCCGGTGATTGATCAGAAGAAGGAGCACTACACGCTGTTAAGGTAACTAATATAATTAATAGTAACCAAACTAATTTTTTATTATATAAATCTATGAACATTTTAAACCTTCCCATCTAACACTAAATTTAAGAGATTAACTAGCTGGTTTAACCTCTCGTTTTTTCATCTCCTGTTGTAAGTAATCTATTGCTTTCTCTAACTGATCATCCTCTTTAGTATCCGGATCATACTCTGACTTAATATCTGGTTGAATACCTTTATCATTAATATAACGCTCTTCGGGAGTATAGTAGCGAGCTGTAGTTAACTTTACAGCAGAACCATCATCTAATGGAATCACTGATTGGACAACACCTTTACCAAAGGTCTGAGTACCTATTATAGTTCCATTATCAGTATCTTGAATTGCCCCCGCTAAAATCTCCGAACCACTGGCACTACCTTTATTAACCAAGACTATTAAAGGATAATCTACCGGATCAATTTCAGATGACGCTAATAATGTATTCTCTTTACCAGTTCGTTCTTTAATATGAACTACCGGCCCATTAGGAATAAAGTTACTAGTAACCTCCACTGCTTCTTCTAACAGCCCTCCTGGATTATTGCGCAGATCTAAGATAATACCATCTATTGACTGCTGTTGGAGCTTATTAAGTTCCGTCTGGACATCTTGACCTACTTCTTCAGCAAATTGATTAATTCGAATATAACCTATATTGCCTGATTTCACTTCAGATTTAACATGTGGTACTTCAATCATTGCTCTAGTAATCGGTACTTCAATTATTTCTGATTCATCTTCATCTTCGCTTGGACGTTTGATAGTCAACTTAACTTCAGTTCCAGGCTTACCCTTCATTAATTTAACTGCTTCTTTAATTGTCATCCCCGCCGTAGACTGACCATCAATTTTAGTAATTAAGTCACCAGCTTGTAATCCTGCTTTCGATCCTGGTGTACCTTCAATTGGCGAAACTACTGTCAAATCTTCATGCTTCATCGTAACTACAATACCAATTCCGCCAAACTCACCTTCAAAACTACTCTGCATCTCTTGATAATCCTCTGCTGATAGATATCTAGTATAAGGATCATCTAATGAATCTAAACTACCTTTAATTGCTCCGGTTAAGAGTTGATCCATATCCACCTCATCAACATAATACTGCTGAACAATACCTAATACCTTTTTAAAAGTTGTAAAACTCTGTGTCAGTTGGTCTGCAGCTAATTGATCATCAGCCTGAACATCTCTAATAAAAAAGCCTAATAATCCAGCTCCTAAGACTAATCCAATCACTAACAGCACACTAAATATACTCCGTTTTCTAAACAAGGTCTCTCACTACCTTTCATAACTATTATTGACTAATCTTATCTTCTATATAGAACTTCTCGACTGACCAACTAGTTCCTGGTTTCAATTTTAGGAAATAGATTACAAAGTACTATTATCAGTAAATCCTTCTCCCAAAACTTCATGTACATCAGTAATAATTACAAAAGCCTGATCATCTAAATCAGAGACTAAATTTTTAAGTTTAACTACTTCACTACGACTAATAACACACAACAGCACTGCCTTATTAGCATCAGTATAGCCACCTTTACCCTCTAAGACCGTTACACCGCGATCTAAATTATGTAAGATGATTTCTTTAATCTCTCCAGCCTGGTCAGAGATAATAAAAGCTCCTTTAGAAACATTAAATCCTTCCTGGATCAAATCTATTACTTTACTAGTAATAAATAGAGCTACCAATGCATACAATGCTAACTCGGCACCAAAAACAATAGCAGCCAAAGCAATAATCAGAAAGTCAATCACCAACAATGCTTTACCAACACTTAAGTTAGTATAATACCTAATTAACTGCGCTATTAAATCAGTACCTCCTGTCGTACCCTTAAAGCGAAAAACCACTCCTAAACCCATCCCAGCTAAGACACCACCATAAATAGCAGCTAACAGCGAATCATGCGTCAATAAAGGTAGAAAAGGAGGCAGATAATCTGTAGCTAAGGAAAGCACTAAAGTACTATAGAGAGTTCTAATACCTACTTTGCTGCCTAACACCTTAACCCCCATAATAAAGATCGGCGTATTAATAATTAACATTGTCAATCCTACAGGCAGATCAAATAGATAATGAAGCACAGTCGAAAGACCCGAAATTCCACCTGCTGCTATCTTATTTGGTACTAAAAAGATTACTAGCCCCATAGCTGTAAGTACGCTGCCTAAAGTTAATCCCAGATAATCATAAATTATTTCTTTCTTCATCTTTAAGCCTCACCAACTATCAATTTAATTTAAAACTCGTTCTTTGCTCACTAAATATATAAAAGTAGGTAAAGCCAACATTCGCCGCCACCTACTTGGCTCCTGTAGTAAACGATAGAGCCACTCTAAACCTAACTGCTGGATAATCTGAGGGGCACGCGTTTTCTGCTCAGCTAAGATATCAAAACTACCGCCTACCCCCATCCCCACCGAAAAATCTAACTTATCGCGATAAGCACTTAACCACTTCTCCTGTAAGGGAGCTCCCATACCTACAAATAATAAGTCCGGAGCTTGGTCATTAATCTCCTTAATAACTTCTGCTTCAGTAGTACTATCTAGATAGCCGTGATGTACTCCTACTATCTTAAGCTCTGGATAAGCTGTAACAACTCTGTGGCGCGCCTGCTGAATAACCTCCGGCTTAGCTCCTAAGAAATAGATACTATAATTCTCTTGAGCCGCTAGAGCTAAGAGCTGCTTCATTAAATCAATCCCCGTTACCCGTTCTTTAAGCGAACGCCCTAATAAACGAGCAGCTACCAGCAGACCACTGCCATCAGGAATAGTCAGCTCTGCTTGATTAAGAATCTGCTTTAACTCTCGATCTTGTTGAGCTAATACTACCATCTCCGAATTAGGAGTAAGTACTAAATTACTACCACTTAACTGAATTAAATCATCTACTCTATTTACTGCCTCTATTAAATCAACGCGATTAATTTTAACATCCAACACTTTAATTGCTTCCACTAACCTATTCACTCCTAGTTTCTGCTAATTGACAGATCAAATCTAAATCTTTTTGGACTCTACTCTGCAATTCTTTTACTCTACTAGCTAACAGTTGCTCTAACTTTTGACGCTGCTGGTAAGTAGTTAAAATATGCTGATATAATTTACCAGCGGTTAAATTATCGACGCTACCTGCAGGAACTAAGTTTAACTGTCTAAGTAAGCTATCAACCTTCGGATCATAAGAAATCCCAACTAGCGGTCTCTGATTTATTGCTGCAAAGATTAGTGAATGAAGCCGCACACCAATTAATAGGTCAACCTGACTAAATAAGGCAGCGGCTTCCTCAGGGCGATATTCTTTCTGCACAATTTGAGTGGGGACTGTCATTAACCTACTAACTCTACGACTAACAGCTAAATCGCCCGGATGATGTAGAGGTAAGAATAGAATCTCTGCTTCTAATCTATTAGCCACTCGGTCTAATACCTGAACGAGAGTAGTTAAGTAATCATTATTCCCCCACGGACGTAGTGTTACTCCAATTACTGGCTTTGTTAAATTAATCCCTTCCGCCGTTATAATCTCTTCTGCTCTCTTATCTTCAGGCAGCCTTAGATTAAAGACCGGATCAACTGTAGTTCTAATCTCTCGGCTAACTCCTAACTCCTTTAACAACTCTTTAGAATCTTGATCGCGCACACTAAGATTAGACACCTGATTGAGCAGCCGTGGAACTAAGAAGCTACCTAATTTACTCTCAATAGGCCCTACTCCCTGGGCATAAAGACTTACTGGCACTCCTAACTGGCGTGCTAAATAAATTAAACCAAGATAGTAAAGTAGACTCCGCCGACTAGTTACATCCTGCAGTAAACTACCACCGCCTAATAATAATAGATCACTATGATAGAGAGCCTTGCTCACCGCAAACAGGTTAAAGCGATCTACAGTCTCTACTGAATAAACCTGCTTAGTTTTTGCTGGCGCAGCTGATAAGACTACCAATTCTAACTGAGCATCCCGCTCTTTTAAAGCAGAAATAATAGTAGATAAGATTGCTTCATCGCCGGCATTATTAAATCCGTAATAACCAGCAAGTAGTATCCGCTTCATATCACTAACTCCTCATCTAGCCAGATCATCATTAATCCAATTACTACACCTAAAATCAAACCTAAACCTGCTCGCAAAAGACTTACCTGTAGAGGAGTATGAAGATGAGAGAAAGTATTGATGATAGTAATCTGTCCTATTACTCCAGCGCTAATTAGTCCTAATCCCCAATTGCGGCTACGATTCTTCCTAATAAGTAACCAACTACCGTACACCAATAGCGGATGACCGATTAAAAAAGCTTTAAAACGCGGTCTAACTAACAGGATATCCTCTAACCAGCGTCTCATCAGCACCTCTACATCCAAGATAGGAATTATAGATTGATTACCGGTTCGCGTAATATAAAGCAGTCCTAAGCTAGCTAAGCCAACCAAAATCAAGAGATCCTTAACCTCTAATTGACGCGTTAAGACATCTTTTAATGAACTAATTGAAGCTGTTGACCGATAGAGATAGTAAATTCCCACTAACAACACCGGAGCTATAAAAGCCAATTTAACGCCTCTAAACCGCCTAATCTGTAATAAATAATGCCAATCTGCCAGACTAGCAATTAATAAAATTACTCCACTAAACGTAATTAAAGTAATTCGTGCTACTACTGCTAATAAAGTAAACTTACTCTGGTTTTGCTCAGTTGTCTGATAATTTAAATAAGGAGCTAGTGAAGTAATCACAGCTAATACCGGAAAGATCAAAGCAGTTAAGAAAGCAGTCAATTCGCGATTAAGGAGTAGATAATTCTGTACGGTTAAAGCTAACAGTAAAGCTAAGCTTAAGAAAAAAATAATCTTATAACCCACAGGAATCCGAAATGGTAAGTAAGCTGCAACTAGATACTCCACAAGATAGAACAGCGCTGCTAAAACTCCTAAATTAATTAATAGCTGTAATCCCCGACTACTACTGAATTTAGTCAATGGTATAGCTTTCTGCAGTCTATATTCTTCTACTTTCAAACGAGTAGCTAAGGTAGTAACTAATTCCGTAGTAGCTTCAACTGCTGATTTATCAGACTTAGCACTTAAGAACGGCTTAAGATAGACTCCTCGTACACTTCGCTCACGTACAGCTCTCAGATAGCGATCCGCTACACTCGCAATCGATAAAGTGGTCATCTCCTCTTGAGTAATGCTATGCACGCGCAAACTCTCAATACCTTGCTGCACTGCTAACTGGTTAACTCCCTGTTGATCAGCAATGAAAGGTTCAATTATCCCTAACTGAAGATCATACTGTTCTATCAAATCAGCAGTAGTAGCTAAAAATTTAGGATAGCCCACTACCTCAGTACCAGTAAAGAGTACCTGCGATAGTAAATTAGTTGGTAGATGAGCCAGAGTACTGAACTTCTTTTTAATTAATGTAGATTTAAAAGCAGTCCGATTGCTAAACCTAGGTACTATCTTAAGCCCCGATTGACGAGCTAACTTTAACTGCTGAGCAGTAAAACCAACTGGTAGCTGCAATAACTGCTCCTCACTACTCTCGACAGCTAATAAGCGTTGATTAATTCTACTAACCTGTCCAGCACCTAAATATTCAGTTAGCCATTCTTCTAGCTGATCAGCTAAGCCCTCTTCTAAAACTGAAATATAGACTCGCCGACTTGACTCTTTAAATTGCGAGCGAGAAAACAAGGACTGATCAGCTGCCCTCTGTAATATATCTAATTCTGACGCTGAAAGTAGAGTAATCCGTCCCCGCTGCTGTAAATCAGCTAAGTCTACCTCATTAATTGCTAAGGAAGTAACACCTAAACTGCGGTACTTTTCTAACAGCGTAGTTAAGTCCTGCTTCGGAAGTAAACTAAGTTGCTGCAGTTGTTCTAAATCTAAAATCAATTCCACACTCCGATCATCCTGCTCTAACTGCCAACGCTGATAAGCAATCATCAAGCCAGCTAACACAGCAATAATAATTAAAGTAACTAAGAACTTTTTATACATCTGCTCCTGCTATCCCACCTAAAATAATTAATTGATCCTGCTTAACCTGAACTTGATCAGCCGATAGAGGCAACGGCAGCTTAGATAGATCGACCACTAAGTCCGTTTCTTCCATAAATCTATTAACTACATCACCTGGTATCATCAACTCTGCGACCTGTAAATCTTTTACTTTAAAAGCTAACTTCGAATCTGAGCGTAATATAAAGTTACCAGTCAACTTAAGGTCTAACTGATTACCAAATAAATCAAATCTGCCAGCTAACTTTGTCTGCTGAGAACCTAAATCTAACTGTACTTCCTGTAGTGATGATAAGTTAGCTGTTAGATACTTCTCTAAATCCTGCTCTAATAGCACTACTCTTAATTTATCATTAGCTCCAGTAGTTAGCTCCTGTTCGTGATTAAGTAGCGATTTAAACTGAACATCACTAAATTCAGCGTAGATCTCAGCAACTCTTAAATCATCTGCCACTAACTCTTTACCGGTTAAGCGCACCTGTTGTACATCTCCTGTTAACATCAAAAGTGCCGGATATGAAGAAAGATTAACCTCTAAGCTCTGATAAGATATCAACTGATTGGCTAAGTTAACCTCAACCCGCTGTCCGAAGTAAGCTGGTAGTGCTAATTGACTTAGGATTAGCACTGCTAAAATTATACCCATTAACTTCTTCATTTATTCTAACCTCACTTCTCTTCTTTCAGATAAGCTTCAATCAACTGGTCTAACTGCCCATCCATCACTGCCTGTAAATTATTAATCTCTAAGTTAGTCCGGTGATCTTTAACTAACTGATAAGGATCGAAGATATAGGAACGAATCTGACTCCCCCAACTAATATCCTTCTTCTCTCCTCTAATCTCATCTACCTTCTCAGCCTGTTTCTCCTGGAGATAATCAAAGAGCTTAGCCTGTAAGATCTGCATTGCCTTTTCGCGGTTCTTATGTTGCGAACGTAGGGACTGACACTGGACTACTATTCCGGTTGGCAGATGAGTAATCCGCACTGCCGAATCAGTAGTATTCACATGCTGACCTCCAGCACCGCTAGCCCGATATGTCTCGACCTTAAGATCCTGTTCTTCTATCTCAATATCTAAGTCATCATCAATTTCAGGTATCACATCTACCGAAGCAAAAGAAGTATGACGCCGCCCTGACGAATCAAATGGCGAAATCCGCACCAAGCGATGCACCCCTTTCTCAGCTTTTAAGTAACCGTAAGCATAAGGACCATTAATTTGGATTGTTACACTCTTAATTCCTGCTTTCTCACCGGACATAAACTCTAAACTCTCCCACTGATAATCATGTTCTTC
>JBNJEL010000048.1:0-13649 GCA_051745835.1 Bacillota bacterium | reverse complement strand
TCGTTCATTATTCTCCTCCTAAATCTGCTAATTCATACAGTACTAAACTTAAAGTAGTTAAACCTGCGGTCTCTGTTCGTAAGATACGTGGTCCTAAGGTTACAATCTCTGCCCCCGCTTCTTTAACATCTTCAATCTCTTCGGCAGCAAATCCCCCTTCAGGACCAATAATAATTAGAACCTTTTCTATTGTATCTTGATTAGCTACAGTAGTCAACTTTTCTTGTAAAGTAAGCTTATCTTCTACTTCCCAAGGACAGAGGATTAAATCATAATCAGCAGCAATCTGATCTAAATCAGCTAGATCCATTAGCGGTGCAATTGTTGGAATCTTAGCTCGTTGAGATTGCTTAGCAGCAGCTTCAGCCTTTCTTTGCCATCTATCGCGTCGACGCTGAGCTTTACTGCTGCTTAACTTGACTACACTTCGTTTAGTGTTAGCAGGTATAATCTTATCTATTCCTATCTCCGTACACTTCTCTACTATTAAATCCAACTTCTTGCTTTTAGGTAAGCCCTGTAATAATGTAACCTTAACTTCAGGTTCTACTCCGGCTGTAAAGCGTTCGATAATTTCAGCTAAGATTAATCCATTACCTACCTCACTAATCTCTACTATATACTTAGTACCTGCTCCATCAGCTACACTAATTTGATCTCCACAGCCCAAGCGCAGAGATTTAGTAATATGATCAACATCGTCACCGGTAATTCTCACCTGCTCTTCACTAATCATCTCTGATTCTACGAAAAAATGGTGCATCTTAATTACACCTCTCTCCTATAATCGTCACCCACTCTGCTTCTTTTTGAATCTCAGTAATCTCTAATTGGTCATACTCTGTTAACTTAGCTTCAATCTCTGCTTGTTTCTCTACAGTAATTCCCGATAAGATGAAACTACTACCTACAGCTAAGACCTGGTCTAAATTAGTTATTAAGTCGACAATGATATGTGGCAATAAGTTCGCCACTACCAAATCATACTCATTTTCTACTTCGGACAATAAGTCCCCTTCTTTAACTTCAATTCCACTCTCTATCTCATTAAGCGCTATATTCTCTTGGGCTACTTCAACGGCTGTCGAATCAATATCAATTGCTACTATCTCTTCAATTCCTAACAGGTGAGCCCCAATGGAGAGAATTCCTGTTCCGGTACCGATATCTAACATACTCTCAACCTCTGCGCTGTAATCTTCAATAGCTTGCAGACACATGGTAGTAGTTGCATGCGAGCCAGTACCAAAAGCCATGCCGGGATCTAATTCGATAATTAGCTCATTCTGCTGAGGCTGATACTCCTCCCAAGTAGGCTTAATCACTAATTGATTAGTTATCCGCTCTGGTTTAAAGTTCTCTTTCCAGCTACTACTCCAATCTTGGTCGGGAATACTCTCTAGTCTTACTTGACCAGAACCGATATCTAAATCATAATCAGGTAACTGTCTAATCTTACTCTTTAAAGTCGATAACTTAGCAGTTAATGCTTCATCTGTAGCTAAATAAGACTTAATTAGTAAATCATCAGCTAACTCTTCTCTAATCAACCCATTAGCTCCTAAATCTTCTAAGATATTACTGATGGCTGGCAGGGCTTCATGAGTAGTAGAGATCTTAATTTCAGTCCAATCCATAATTTAAGCTCCTTATTTACATCCCCAGAACTTTCTTTACTTTCTTAAAGAAACCTTTCTCCTCGGGATTTATTTCTTCACTGCTAATTTCAGCAAACTTCTTGAGTAAATCTTTCTGCTCTTGATCTAAATCTTCTGGAATAATGACCTTGACTTTAATGTGCTGATCACCGCGACCTCTTCCTCTCAGATGCGGAATACCTTTATCACGTAATCTAAAGGAAGTACCAGGTTGCGTTCCTTCTGGTATCTTAAATTTAACCTTACCATCTAATGTAGGCACTTGAATCTCATCACCTAATGTAGCTTGAATAAAGCTAATTGGTACTTCACAGAGAATATCATCGCCTTGCCGCTCAAATAGTTCATGAGAACGAACATTAATAACTACAAATAAGTTACCGGCTGGCCCACCATTCTCTCCGGCTTGACCTTCACCACGCAGTTTCAAACGTGAACCACTCTCTACGCCGGCTGGAACATTAACTGTTACCTGCCTACGACGCTTAACCTTTCCCTTACCATTACAAGTAGGACATGGATCTTTAACAAACTGACCACTACCATTACAGCGATCACAGGTTTTAGACTGCACAAACTGACCAAATGGCGTCTGTTGCTTAAATCTTATCTCACCGCTACCATCACACTTAGCACAAGTTTCTACTTCACTATCATCTGCCGCTCCTGAACCATTACAAGCTTCACACTCTTCAGTTCTTGGAACAGTAATCTCTTTTTCAACTCCAAAAGCAGCTTCTTCAAAGTCAATCGTTAAATTATAGCGCAGATCAGCACCTTTACGTCGTGCATTCTGACGGCTTCTACCGCGACTGCGACCACCACCAAAGAACATATCAAAGATATCTTCAAAGTTACCTTGACCAAAGCCGCCTCCTTGATTAAATCCACCGGCTCCATCTTGGTTAACTCCAGCGTGACCATATTGATCATACTTAGCTCTCTTTTCTTCATCTCCTAATACTTCATAGGCTTCTGAGACCTTCTTAAACTTCTCCTCAGCATTAGGTTCATCACTAACATCGGGATGATACTGTTTAGCTTTCTTACGATAGGCTTTCTTAATCTCTTTCTCACTAGCATCTTCACTAACACCTAATATATCATAATAATCTTCTTGACTCATTGTAACTTTCACCACCCTATCAGAAATATTCCTTGAACATAAACAGAGTCAAAGCCAAACTTACTTTGACTTTGACTCCTAATTACACCTACTAATTATTTATAATCATTATTTACTCTTCTTCATCCTCATCTACTTCTTCATAATCTACATCTACTACATCTTCATCATCTTCTGCATCTGCTTCGCCTTGCGCGGCTCCTGCTCCAGCTTGAGCATTAGCTTGCTGTTGAGCTTGCTGCGCCTGCTGATACATCTGCTGGGTTAGTTCATGTAGTTGACTACTTAAGTTCTCTTTCTTCTCTTCAATTAAGTCAGTATCAACTTCATCAGGATCAATATCATTAATATCAATATCTTCTAGTACATCCTCTAACTCTGCCTTAGCAGATTCAATCTCGCTAGCTACAGAATCATCTACATTATCTCCAGCTTCATCCAGTGTCTTCTCAACTTGATGAACTAAGCTATCCGCTTCTGTAACTGTCTCGACAGCTTCACGACGACGCTTATCTTCTTCGGCATTCTCTTCAGCTTCTTTAACCATTTCGTCAATCTCTTCATCAGATAGACCAGTATCGGACTTGATTGTAATCTCTTGTTCATTACCAGTACCTTTATCTTCAGCAGAAACATGAACAATACCATTATTATCAATTCTAAATGTTACTTCAATCTGCGGTACTCCGCGTGGTGCAGGTGGTATATCAGTTAATTGGAAGCGACCGAGCGTCTTATTATCCTTTGCCATCTCTCGTTCACCCTGCAGCACATGAATATCTACTGATGTCTGATTATCAGCTGCTGTAGAGAAGACCTTACTCTTTTCAGTTGGAATAGTTGTATTGCGCTCAATTAACTTAGTGAAGACGCCACCCATTGTCTCAATACCTAAAGAAAGTGGTGTAACATCTAATAATACTAGATCATCAACATCTCCAGCTAAAACTCCACCTTGAATAGCAGCACCTAATGCTACACATTCATCAGGATTAACTCCTTTATCTGGTTCTTGACCTAACTCCTGTTCTACTGCTTCTCTAATTGCAGGGATTCTAGTTGAACCTCCAACTAAGATTACATGATCAATATCATCTTTATCTAAATCAGCATCAGATAATGCCTGACGTGTTGGCTTCATTGTCTTCTCAATTAGATCAGAGGACATCTTTTCAAATTGAGAACGAGTAATATCTACATCTAAATGCTTCGGACCGCTATCAGTTTGCGTAATAAATGGCAGATTAACATTTGTAGAAGCAACTCCAGATAGCTCTATCTTTGCTTCTTCAGCAGCATCCTTTAATCTCTGCAGTGCCATATTATCCTCTCTTAAGTCGATGCCATGTTCTTTTTTGAATTCATCTGCTAAGTAATCGATAATCTTCTCATCAAAGTCGTCACCACCAAGCTTATTATTACCGCTAGTAGCTACAACTTCGAAGACACCGCCGCCTAATTCTAAAACAGAAACATCAAAAGTTCCGCCACCTAAATCATAAACTAAGATTGTTTGATCTTGGTCATCATCTAAACCATAAGCTAAAGAAGCAGCTGTCGGTTCATTAATGATTCTTTCAACCTCTAAACCAGCAATCTTACCTGCATCTTTAGTAGCTTGACGCTGAGAGTCACTAAAGTAAGCTGGTACTGTAATTACAGCTTTTTCTACTTCTTCACCTAAGTAATCTTCAGCATCCTGCTTTAACTTCTGTAAGATCATCGCAGAAATCTCTTGTGGTGTATACTCTTCACCTTTTAACTCTTCTGTGTGGTCACTACCCATATGACGCTTAATAGATGCTACAGTCTGATCAGGATTAGTAATTGCTTGACGCTTAGCTGATTCACCTACTAATCGTTCACCTTTATCAGTAAACCCTACTACTGAAGGAGTAGTTCTATTTCCAGTAGCGTTAGGAATTACTTCTGGTTCACCGCCCTCAATTACTGCTACACAAGAATTTGTCGTTCCTAAATCAATACCAATTATTTTTTCACTCATACTAAATCCTCCTCCTTAGTTAGAGAATCAATAAATATTCTAAGTTTAATCTATAGACTCTATCCAGAGTAAAAACTCTGGTGCTAATTAATTTACTGTGCTACCTTAACCATTGCTGCTCGCAAGACATGACCATTAAAGAGATAACCTTTCTGTAACTCCTCAATTACTATACCTGATTCGTATTCCTCACTAGGTTCTTTAGCTACTGCTTCATGAACCTGCGGGTCAAACTCCTCACCAATAGTAGGAATTACTTCTAAACCTTCCTTCTCTAAGATATTAAATATCTGCTTATAAATCATACGTGTACCTTCTAGGAAACTCTCTAAATCATCATTTTGATCAGTTGAGAAGATTGCTCGTTCAAAGTTATCCAATACCGGTAGTAATTTATTAATTAGTTCGCGGTTAGCATCAAGTTCTAACTCTTCCTTCTCTTCTTTAACCCGCCGCTTATAATTAGCAAAGTCGGCGCGTTGACGCTGTAACTTATTGAGATAATCTTCCTTCTCTGCTTCACTCTCTTCTAGTTCTTCCTCTAATTTAGCTATCTTATTCTTAATCTCTTCAACCTCTGCTTCTAACTCTTCCTCACTCACTTCTTCATTCTCTACTTCTTCTACTGATTCAGCGGAAGTAGTAGACTTTTCTTCCTGCTCTTTTACCTCTTTTTCTTGACTCATCATCAATCACCACCCAACTTATCTATTAATCTCTTGTAGCTAACCTATTACTCAAAATCTGTGATACAATCTTAACAATGGAGACTACATTAGGATACTCCATTCGTCGTGGGCCTAAAACGCCTATCTTACCGATAGCACGGTCGCCCACTTGATAAGTAGCTGTTACCATACTACAATCCTTAATCTCATCAAACTCATTCTCTTGACCAATGATTACTTCTACATCCGAAGCATCATATAAAGTACCTAAGATATTATGTAACAACTCCTCCTCTTCTAATACTCTCAAGACTGCTTTAACCTTATGTATATCATTAAATTCAGGCTGTTCGAGAATATTAGTTGTTCCACCAAGATAGATCTTATCGCCTAAATTAACTCGAAATAGATCGCCAGCCAAAAAATCGAGTCTGCTGTCAGTGAGACCAATCTTATTAATTAATTTATGTTCTAGTTGATTTAGTAGTTGCTGATCAATCTTACTTAAAGCTAATCTCTCTAAGCGCTCATTTAAAAATCTCGATATCTCATTTAGTTCCGAACGACTTAACTCCTGCGGCATCGAAATAACCTTATTTTCTACTACTCCGACATCGGTAATCAGAATTAAGAGCACGTGTTCGCTATCAATCATCACTAGCTTTAAACTACGAAAGATACTATCTTGCACCTGAGGACTTAAGACTAATGAAGTATAGTGAGTTAAGTCCGAAAGCACACTAGATGTCTGCTCAATTAGCTCATGAATCTCTTTTGCCTTAGATTCATAATTGCTCTTAATCTGATTACGCTGCTGTTTTGAGATATCTCTTAGTTCCATCAAGGTATCTACATAGAAGCGATACCCTTTATCCGAGGGAATACGACCAGCCGACTTATGTGGTTTCTCTAAATAATTCATCTCTTCTAAATCTGCCATTTCATTTCTGATTGTGGCTGAACTAACCCCAAAGTCATAACGTCGGGCTAAAGTACGCGACCCAACCGGATTAGCAGTCATAACATACTCATTAATGATGGCTTTTAGAACATCCTTCTTCCGCTCCGTCATCTCCAACATCAACCATCACCTCTTAGTGTTAGCACTCACAGAGGATGAGTGCTAATAATTTGCTATAATTAAAATAACACTTACCCTCTCATTTGTCAACCCTTCTGATAATCTATTAGGCTAGATTAGCTAGTTGATGGACATTATTACTAAAATATACTCTATTTATTATCAAAGGATAAACTCGGCTAAAACATCATTAGCTAATAAGATACCCCGCTCAGTAAGTGCTATTCTATCAGAATCTAATTCTATTAAGCCCTGCTTAGTCAATTGCTCTAACTCTTGATCATAAATATCAACGACTGACCGTCCAAAACGCTCTTTAAAGTCAGCTAACTTAATCCCTTCTAGTAATCGCAAACCTAAAATCATACTCTCTACTATCTTATCTTCCTCACTTAACTGCTGAGTATGTGCAACTGGTAATTCTCCTTGCTCAATAGTACTGATATACTCCGGAATCCTCTCCAAATTATAGCCTCTTAGTTGACCATCATAAAAGTGAGCTCCCGGGCCTAAAGCTAAGTAAGGCTGGTTGTGCCAGTAAATCTGATTATGTAACGAACGATAACCAGGCTGCGCAAAATTAGAGATCTCATACTGCTGATAATTATTAGCAGCTAAGATATCCTGAGCTAACTGATACATCTTAAGGTCTAACTCTTCAGCTACCGGTTCTAACTTACCATCAGCTAACCTGGTTCCAAATTCAGTATCCGGTTCAATCTGTAAATTATAAGTAGATAAGTGTTCCGGTTGGAGCTTAACCGCCTCTTCTAAAGTATCCTGCCACTCTGTTAAGTTCTGATTTGGTATCGCAAAGATCAAATCCAAATTAAGATTAGTAAAGCCTACTTGCCGCGCTAAGTTATAATTATTCTTAACCTCCGCTACAGAATGTATACGCCCTAAAAAGTTCAATAACTGATCATCAAACGACTGCACACCCAGACTTAATCTATTTACTCCCGCCTGTTTTAACTGCTTTAGTTTAGCTTCAGTTAGTGTACCGGGATTGGCTTCGCTACTGATTTCAACTGGAGCGTCTAACTTAAACTCGCCTTTAATCTCTGCTATCAAGTCAGCTAAAACTTGACCACTTAAGCAAGTAGGAGTTCCGCCGCCAATAAAGATCGTCCTTAGCTGAGGATGATCATACTTAGCCGCTACCAACTTTACTTCTTGATAGAGCGCAGATAGAAATTCTGTTGCTAACTCATCTTCTAAAGCAACAGAATTAAAGTCACAGTAATTACATTTTTCGATACAGAAAGGAATATGAATATAGAGCCCAAAATTATTACTTTTCATTGGTAACTTTCTTTTAATCATCAATACTTAAGATTGCCATAAAGGCTTCTTGAGGAATCTCTACGCTACCTACCTGCTTCATCCGCTTCTTACCTTCCTTCTGCTTCTCTAATAACTTCCGCTTACGAGAAACATCTCCACCATAACACTTCTGGAGTACATCTTTACGCTTGGCACGTACTGTCTGACGCGCAATTACTTTATTCCCAATTGCTGCTTGAATTGGCACCTCAAACATCTGCTTAGGAATAAACTCTTTTAACTTCTTAGTTAAGTTACGTCCCATCTCATAAGCACTATCCTCATGGACGATACAAGATAGAGCATCAACTGGATCCTTATTAACCAGGATATTAAGCTTAACTAACTTAGCCTCACGATAGCCAATCATCTCATAATCTAAAGTAGCATAACCGCGCGTAACCGACTTTAATTTATCAAAAAAATCCAAGATTATCTCACTAAGCGGTAAATCATAAACTAACCTCACCCGCGTTTCATCTACATACTGCATATCTTGAAAGTCACCACGGCGCTCTTCAGCTAACTCCATCCCATCACCAACATACTCTTCTGGGAGCATAATTGTCGCCTTAACAAACGGTTCTTCAATAAAGTCAATCTTCTGTTTCTCCGGCATCTTGGCAGGATTTTCAACTTCGATTAATTCGCCATCTTCCTTATGTACTTTATAGACTACACTAGGCGCAGTAGTAATTAAATCCAAGTCATACTCTCGTTCTAACCGCTCTTGGATAATCTCCATATGCAATAGTCCTAAGAAGCCGCCGCGATAGCCAAAGCCTAACGCTTCGGATGTTTCCGGTTCAAAAGTTAGAGCGGCATCATTTAGCTGTAACTTTTCTAATGCATCACGCAGCAGTTCATAATCAGCTCCATCAACCGGATATAACCCACAGTAGACCATCGGTTTAGCCTGTTGGTAACCCGGCAGTGGTTCAGCGGCTGGATTTTGAGCATTGGTAATCGTATCTCCTACCTGAGAATATTGTACATCCTTAATTCCAGCAATCACATAACCTACTTCGCCAGCAACTAACTCATCAGCTGGTTCCATCTGCGGATTGAAGACACCAACTTCTTCTACTTCAAACTCCTTTTCAGTCGCCATCATTCTAATCTTCATTCCGGGCTTAATCTTACCTTCAACCACTCTAAAGTAAGCAATTACACCTTGATAAGAATCATATAATGAGTCAAAGATTAATGCCTTCAAAGGCTTGTCTAAATCACCACTAGGAGCAGGAACTCGATTAACAATTGCCTCTAATACTTCATTAATCCCCGTTCCTTCTTTGGCGCTAGTTAAGATCGCTTCATCAGGATCTAATCCAATCTCGATTAACTCTTCTTTTACTTTATCAGGACGTGCACTAGGTAAATCAATCTTATTAATCACAGGAATGATCTCTAAATCTGCCTCCAAAGCTAAATAGATATTAGCCATTGTCTGAGCCTCTACGCCTTGACTAGCATCAATTACCAACAAGGCTCCTTCACAAGCTGCCAAACTACGCGATACCTCATAATTAAAGTCAACATGTCCTGGTGTATCAATTAAGTTCAATATATAATCTCTGCCATCGTCTGCTTCATAATTCATTCGTACTGCTTGTGCTTTAATCGTAATTCCACGTTCACGTTCTAAATCCATATTATCCAATAACTGTTCTTGCATGTCTCGTTCTTCTATCGTAGCTGTCTTTTCTAACAATCGGTCAGCCAACGTAGACTTTCCATGATCCACATGGGCTATAATACAGAAATTTATAATCTTATCTTGAGAAGTTATATTCACTATCTGCTCCTCCTTTAAACTCTAGCTTCGCCTTTACAATTATAACACCACTAATCTGATTTATCAAACTAAAGAATACTAACTAGTCCTCTAACTCATCAGTCAAAAAAGCAGCAATTACGTCAGCCATCAACTTCGCTGAACGCTTTGCTTCAGCGGTAGTATTATCAATTCCGCCCACCTCTAATAATAAAGAATGAGGATGAACATCTTGATTATAGCGTCGATTATCAACTACCTTCATTTCTCTTAAAAGCCCCGGATACATTTGCTTAGTCTTAGCTGCTAAACGCTCAGCAAGTTCTAAATTTTGCTGCCAATCAGGATGCGGCAGACCATAATCTGGCTCCGGTCTAGCTACTACAATCATTACTTTAGCTACCCGTTCCCCATTGATAGTAGTAGTAAATATATCTTTATTCTCTTTCGCTAACGCATCACGGTGCAAATCCAAGACTAATTTTAGATTAGAATTAGAACTAACTAATCTTTGGGCTAACTTACGCGATTGAGAGTAAGACTCGCGGTAGACCTGATCATTAACTCGGGTAGCATGAATTGTCTTGATCTGATACTGTTGATTAAGCTGCTTAGACATTACACTACCTACATCCACTATATCTCCTTTAGTCCCAGGCGAAGAGTGAAAATTAAAAACACTACTATCATAACTCTCCGAAGTATGAGAGTGATAGATGGCTACTAAATTATTATTATATAATTTCTTGAGTTTGGAAGACTGTTTAGTCTCTTCGTAGAACAATTCACTATTAGTAGTTTCTTGATTTATTTCTAACTCTTTAGGATGATTATTATCTGATGAAGTTTGAGAGCTAACCTGTTGGCTATTAATCTGACTAACAGCTAAGAGTGGCAACTCTGATTCTAACAAACTCATAGGCTGATTAATCTCGGTGCCAATTAATAACTTAGAGATAAGATTAATCACTGATTTAGGATGATTAAATAGATTAGTAAAAGATTGTTGGTTGCTTTCAAGTTTTAATCCCGGAATAGCTGCTTTAAGTAATCGCTCTGCCTTGACAGAGTTTAAATCCAATAAACTGCGTAATTTATCCTGTTTGTCCAAATTCATGTTAGAGTGCTCACTATTAAAGACAGTAACCGCCTGAGGCTCAGAAGAACTAAACTTAATATTAACTGCAATAAATATTAATAATATGACTGAAATAAAGATGATTATTCTCTTTAAAGCAGTTTCAGTAATCAAGATCATATACTTCACTCCAATTTATATGATACCTATGCAACTTTAAAGAAAATATAACCAAAAAAAGCTCTGACTAATCAGCCAGAGCTTTACTTACTGCAAATAAAGTGAGACATCTTCAGTTTTAATATCAGGATGAAGAGCAACATTTAATCCACCAGCTACTACTCTACCTACATCTCTAATTAATTCATCGATCCCTTTCGGAGTCATAACTAATTCATTAAGGTAAGGCTGTAATACTCGTTTAATAATCTCTTCCTTATTTTGCTGATCAAAATTGGTTAACTCACGCTGTAAATTAGTATTAGCTAATTGTTGATCATTAATTAGCTGCTGAATTGTATCTTCTACTATTGTTACTGAATTAACTACCGTAGGAATACCTACTGCTACTACCGGCACCCCCATATCTTCTGGGGTAATTCCTAATCTTTGCTTACCTAATCCCGAACCAGGATAGATACCAGTATCACTTAACTGAATAGTAGTAGCTAAATGTTGACTCTCACGCGCTACTAAAGAATCAATTGCAATTACTAAGTCAGGATGGACACGATCAATAACACCTCTTAAGATTTCAGCCGTCTCAATCCCGGTTAGACCTAAGACACCAGGAGCTAAAGCACAGACCGGTCTCATACCCTGCCGAACTTCTTGTGGCGAAGAATCATAGAGATGTCTTGTAACCAATAAATGATGAACTACTCGCGGCCCTAAAGCATCCGGTGTTGCATTCCAATTTCCCAGTCCAATTACTAAGATAGTTGGTTCTTGATTAAAATTTGCCTGTAGTCCACCATAATCGATCAACTGATTAATCTCATTAGCAAAGACACCGCTTAAATACTCATGGAGCTGACGGTTATTATCTCTTAATTTATCAGATTTAATTGTAGTATAATTCCCTGGTTTCTTACCTACCGCTTCCGCTCCCTGCTGATTCATTACTTCAATTCTTGTTATTTGAGCATGGTCTATTTGTTCTTCATTTAGTCTAACACCTTGAATTTCGCCGCCGGTTCTCTCAACTGCCATATCGCGTGATTCAATCGCTAAATCAGTATAGTAACTTAAATTATTAACTTCATCCTCAGACATAATATCTCCACCTTATAAGTTATCGCAGTTCTGTCGGCACTACAGCATCAATAATTCCAATTACTAATGCTGATAATAAAGCACCAATCATACTAACTGTCATGCCACTAACTACAAATTGGGTCATATAAATAACTCCAGCAGCAGTAATAAAACCGACTATCCCTCTGCTTTGCGGCGAAACATTATCACCTAATACGCTCTCAATTACCATTCCTATTAGTGCAATTACAACAGCAGCAATCAAAGCATTACCAAACCCTACAATCTCAAAACCAGGTAAGAAATATCCTACAGCTAAAAGTACAAAAGCAGATACAATAAATCTAATAATAGCACCAATCCAACCGTTCATCGACTCACCTCCTTTAACTACATTTATTATCATAACCGCTTCAGTTTTTTATATTCAAAGCTTGCATTTTTACTACTGCTATGATAAAATTTTTTATGCTAATGTGGAATATAAGCGTTGCTTTACATAAGTAATTGGAGTTAAATTTTAAAGGAGGTGACCGTCTAATGCCAACTAGTCAATCAGCTACTAAACGAGTAAAAACTGCTAAAAGAAATGAAGCTCAAAACAGAAAAGTTAAAAATAATTTCAAAGAAGCTATTAAAGAATTTGAAGCTGCTGTAGAAGCGGAAGATGTAAGCTTAGCTGAAGATAAATTAAAAGCTGCTAAAAAAGAAATTGATAAATCTGTTAGCAAAGGAGTTCTTCATAAGAATACTGCCGCGCGAAAGAAGTCTAAACTTGAGCGCAAATTTAATCAATTAGCTAATTAATTAAAGTGCCCTTTATTCCCGAATGGATAAAGGGCTTATTCTTATTTATATAATTATTCTCTAATAATCTCTTTTATCTTAAGGATTAATAATTCTAACTCTAATTTCTGATCCTGACCAGTAACCAAATTGATATTACTCTCTAATAGTAACTCTAATATCTCCTCTAACTCTATAATAGAGAAATTTCTACTCTGCTTAATACATTTCTTGATCGGATAAGGATGCTGATTTAAGCGCTGAGCAATCTGTTGTGCTGATTTCCCTTGTTGATAGAGTACCTTAGACTGTAAAATTAATCTAATTTGCCGCACAATCATCATTAACAGACCCATCTCAGTCTGTCCATCTTCAATCATCTGATTTAACAAATTAAGAGCTTGATCTACATTTTGTTTACCCACAGCATCTACAAAATCAAAGATAATATTATCCTTTAGTAACTTATCTTGACTGATAATCTCTTTTACCTGCTGAACAGTAATCTGATCATCGCTACCTATAAAAATGGAAATCTTCTCTAACTCCTGTTCTAGCCGCTGTAAATCATTATTAAATACCTCTTTAAGTAATTGTAAAGCTTCGGAATCAATTTGATGACCTAAATTTGCTGCTGTCTTTTTAATCCAACGATCTAAGTTTTGATACTGTAAACTATCAAACTCTAATATAGTACCATCATCTTTAAACGCTCGATATAACTTAGTTCTCTTATCCGGCTGATTTATACTTTTAACTAATAAAATAGTACTCTCTGATAAATGATCAATAATTCGCTGCATCTTTTTTTGTTCACTCTTTTTAAACTGATTGCTAAAGATTCGCCTTCCTTCTACCACAACAATCCTTCGTTCAGCATTAAATGG
>JBNJEL010000047.1:0-13728 GCA_051745835.1 Bacillota bacterium | reverse complement strand
AGAAGAAGTAATTAGACCAATAAGAGAGAAGTATGGGGCATTAAAGGAAGATACTTCATTAGAAGAATTAATCGGTGATAGTCATATTCATCCCTGGTTAGAAGGGGCGATTACTACTGCTCAAAAGAGAGAAGCAGCTGTAGTTAAAGAATTAAATGATAAGTTTGCTGATCGAGAATTGTTATTAGAAGTATATCATTCAGATGGAGCTAAGTTAGCAGCTAAACTTTCGAATGAAGAACAGGTAAATCTACAACAAGCATTTGAGTTATTAAAGAGTTCCTTTTTAGAGAGAATGCCTTGTGATCAGTTGTCTACTGTTGACCAGAGCGATAAGCAGATTATTTGGCAGCACGAAAGTAGGCTGCATACTGAATTTTGGCAGCAGGTTGGTGTCTCTTTAGAATTAATGCATCAGCTCTATCAAGTATGGATAGAAGGATCTGCTACAGAGCTAAATTCTAAGATTAAATATCAGCGTCAGATAGAAGAAGATTATTATCAGGATATTTTTAGTTTGTAGAATGATAATTGGTAGTTACTAATGTATAAAGATAATAAATCCTCACCCAATTAACTGTGGTGAGGATTTATTGATTACTCTAATCCTAACTCTTTTCTCTTTTGATTAATATGATCGACATAGATTTGAACTGCTTGCTCGGCATCCATTTCGACAACTACCTTACCTAATCCTAACTCTTCAGTAGTCTCGGTTAATGTTTCGACTACTACATCACTACCAGTAATTGATGGCACAGGAGCGATATGCACTAACCAACCGAGAGCAACTGCAGTGCAGGCATCGGCAACCGCTTTCTGTTCTAGATATTCTGGAGCACCGATGACTAAAGGTAACTTATTAGTATCGATCTCTAATTCATCAGCAATCTCTTTAGCAGTCTGAGTCATCTTACCGATATCGACACAAGCTCCGTAATTTAAGACCGGTGGAATACCAAGCTCTTCACAGACAGCTTGTAAACCTGCGCCTGCTTCTTGAGCAGCTTCCGGATTAGTTAATCCTGTATACTCCATTACTGAAGAAGTACAACCTCCAGAGAGAACTAAGATGTCATTTTCGATTAATCCTTTAGCTATCTTAAAGTTATTGCTACCACCTTGTCCGTAGCGGGCAGTAGTACAACCAACAATTGTAGCAATTCCTTTAATATTACCATTAGCAATCTGTTCAATTAGAGGCTGGAAGCTACCACCTAAGGCTTCTTTGACAGATTCAGTACTAAATCCGGTCATACATTCTGAGACATGTTCGGGAATGTAGGTTTCACGTTGGGATTGTTGGCGTTCTTGATAGGACTCGATGGCTTTAGTTAAGGCTTTCTCTGCTTGTTCTTTCATCTTTTCGGGGATGAAGTCTAATGTCTCTGTATTCTGCAATTTGATTACAGGATGAGTACTTAATAATTCTGTGCCGAAGCGCTTAGCATAGATTGGCAGAGTAGCTAAAGTACAGTTATAGTCGAACATAAAGAGGTCAACTACACCTGTAGAGAGTAAATATTCCTGCGATAACCATTCTCCTTCTTGTCCACCATAGCCCTTTTGATTATGCATATCTTCGTAGTTCATTAACTGTTGCCCTTCACAGACATGACCTAAGATTTGAATACCATTGGCACCGACTGCTTGAGCTTTCTCTTGCCATTTATCACTGGAAGCAAGATCAATTGCTACTTGTGCTAAAAGAGGCATATGACCATTAGTTATGATATTGATCTTATTTTCATCGAGTAATCCCATATTCTGTTCTTTCATCTCGATTGCTTGGGTACCCATTAATATCTCTTGGAGAATATCGAGTAAGAATAATCCCTGATATTCATTAGCAATTCCTAACCTTACTGAGCGTAGTAAGAACTCTATCGGATCAGAGTTAAAGTTAGTCATACACTGAGTCTGTGAGTAGGCTACTTCACTATAACCGCCCCCAGGGAAGAGTCCTAATTCGCGCCACTTATCTTTACGTTTAGCAGGAGCAAAGGCTTTAACTGCTTCTGATTCAAGATGATAGGGGCGATGGATATCCTCAATGACCCAATTAGCAAAGTCAACTGCTAACTGTTTAATCTCCTGATTAGAATCAAGACCTGCCATTTCGGCATATTTCTTCAGTTTCTCTTGGTCTCTAATCTTAAGCCCACTGTCAGAGCTGTTGCCTGCTGCCTTTAGTGTGCGAGCTGCTTGTTGAGCATGGAATATGTTAGCTGAGGTACCGATTGTCACATGACGGTAGACAAAGTTTCGAGCAACCATAGTATGCGCATCAACACCACAGGTTCCTCGCGGTGCTTTAGGATGGATTCTACACGGGCCATTGGCACATAATTGACAGGATAGACCTTCAACACAGAACTTACACTGGATCGGCTGTTGCTCGCTAAAGCGGTCGAAGACATTGGTCATTTCAGCTTGATTGACAACTTGATACATTTCGCGCATAGCAGGGTCAATCATTATATTAAGTGGATAGCCTTCTTGATTTTGATCATTGGTCTGGATTAGCTCGCGCTGCCAGTCATGTACTTCTTCCATCTGAGGTGAAGGTTCGATAGATTGATAGTCGACGGTAAATGTTTGATGAATATCTTCATGTTGTTGGGGATTATTAAAATCTTCATCTTTTAATTTAGCTCCAATAGTATCTGATTTTTCTTGCTTACCTTCCATTCGTTTAGCACTCTGTTGATAAGAGTTTTTGATATCTTGATCAGACAATAGAATACCTCCTTGATTTTATGTTAGGCTGTTATAGATTAGTGTGGCAGAATCGATAGCATGTTATTCTTGCTTTTAGGACTTAGCTTGAGTTTGTGAGAGACAAAACTATGCTTTACAGATTAGTTTAAGGTAAGGTATAATAATAGACAGTATTCAGCTTGTATGGACTTTGAAAGTAAAATTTATACAGATTATGAAAGTAAAGTAGAGAGGGTGAAATTTGATTGTGCTTTCCAACTCAAGATCAAGTAAGTAATTTAGCTCAAGCAGGAAATATAATTCCAATTTATCGCAAGATTGATTTAGATAATGAAACACCGATTTCGGTGATTGAAAAATTAGATGGTACAGCTAGTGACTTTTTTCTATTAGAGAGTGGTAAGGGTCCAGATAATATAGCTCGCTATTCATTCTTAGGTTATCAGCCCTTTATGTTCTTTAGAAGTAAGGGAAATTCGATAACGATTAAACAGGAAGATGAAGTGATTGAAAAGAGCGGTGATCCTTTAACGGAATTAAATCAGGTTATGCAGCAGTATCAGCCAGTAGAGCTTGATGAGTTACCTAAGTTCTATGGCGGCGGTATTGGTTACTTTAGTTATGATGTAGGGAGATTCTTTGAGGATTTACCTACCGAGGCTGAGGATGACCTTAATCTGCCGGAAATTTATTTTGCCTTTACTGATACTGTCATTGTCTTTGATCATGTTGCTAATGAACTATTTGTGATTGCTAATTTAAGATTAGATCAAGGCGAAGTAGATCAGCTATATCAAGCTGGTCAAGAGAAGATTGAGACTATCATTGAGCAAATTAAGCAGCGTGATTATCAGCCAGTAGATAACCAAGTTGAAGATTTAGCTTTTGATGAAGCTGACTTAGATTATGAGGCTAGCTTCAGCCAAGCAGAGTTTGCAGACGCTGTACGGCAGGCTAAAGATTATATCAAAGCGGGAGATATCTTCCAGGTTAACTTATCAGTGCGGGTTGATACTCCGGTTACAGCAGATTCGTTTACTATCTATAAGGTTTTACGCCAGTTAAATCCATCACCGTATATGGCTTACTTAAACTTCGGTGAAGTAGAGATTGTCAGTTCTTCACCAGAGCTATTAGTTCGCTCCTTAGATGGTGTAATTGAAACGAGACCAATTGCTGGTACAAGACCGCGTGGTGAGACTGATGAAGAGACACAAGCCTTAGCTGATGAACTAATTAATCATCCTAAAGAGAGAGCCGAACATATCATGTTAGTTGATTTAGAGCGTAATGATTTAGGACGAGTGGCTGATTATGGTTCGGTAGAAGTAGATGAACTGATGGTGATTGAGGAGTACTCTCACGTAATTCATATTGTCTCTAATGTTAGAGGGGAGTTACATCAAGACCGAGATCGCTTAGATATCTTAAGAGCTACCTTTCCCGGTGGTACGATTACTGGTGCGCCGAAGGTGAGAACGATGGAGATTATCGAAGAGTTAGAGCCAGTGAGACGAGGTCCTTATACCGGGTCGATCGGTTTCTTAGGTTTTGGAGATGCTATGGAAATGAATATTGTGATTCGGACGATGGTAATTAAAGATGGACGAGCTTATATCCAAGCAGGAGCGGGAATTGTTGATGACTCTATTCCAGATCAAGAGTATGCTGAGTCGCTAAAGAAGGCAGAAGCATTATTAAAGACAATTACGTTAGTCGAAGAGGAGGAGATCGAATGATTTTAATGATCGATAATTATGATTCTTTTACCTATAATTTAGTTCAGTACTGTGGACAGCTAGGTGTTGATGTGGAAGTCTATCGTAATGATAAGATTACCATCGAAGAGATTAGAGAGTTAGCTCCAGAGAAGATAATTATCTCTCCAGGTCCTTGCACTCCCTTAGAAGCGGGAATCTCTAATGATGTAATTAGAGAATTTAAGGATGAGCTACCAATCTTGGGGATCTGTTTAGGTCATCAGTGTATGGGACATGTCTTTGGCGGTAATGTAATTAGAGCTGAGAATCTGATGCACGGCAAGACTTCCGAAGTCTATCATAATAATGAAGGTATCTTTGCTGATATAGAATCACCATTTATTGCTACACGTTATCATTCGTTAATTATTGAGGAGGAGACACTTCCGGATTGCTTTGAGGTCACTGCTCAGACAGAAGCAGGAGAGATTATGGGTATCAAACATCAAGATTATGATTTAGTGGGCTTACAGTTCCATCCTGAGTCGATCTTAACTCAGGCAGGACATGACTTATTAGCTAACTTCTTAGAGGTGGAGAAATTAGATCGTAGTGTGATTGATTATGCAGGTTAATATTAATGGCGAGATTACTCCGGTAGCTCAAGCGCGCATCTCTCCTCTAGATCGCGGTTATCTCTATGGAGATGGTATCTTTGAGACGATGCGTACTTATCAAGGAGAGATCTTTAAATTAGCTGAACATTTAGATAGGTTGTTTGCTTCAGCGCAGGCGATTATGCTGGAGCTACCTTATACTCGTGATGAGTTACAGACTGAATTAGAGAGGACTTTAGCTGCTAATGACTTAGTTGATCAAGATGCTTATCTCAGGCTTAGTTTTTCACGCGGTGAAAGTGAGGGCGGGATTGATCCTACCGGAGTTGATGATCCAACATTGATGGTGATTGCTAAGCCTTTAGCTGACCCTCAACCGTTAGCTAAGAAGTGCTGGGAGGTAGTAACAGTTCCTACGCGGCGTAATCATCCGGAAACGATTAATCCGCGGATTAAGTCCACTAACTTCTTAAATAATATCTTAGCTAAAGCTGAAGCTAAGTTAGTTGGTGCAGATGATGGGATTATGTTAAATCAAGCTGGCTTTGTAACGGAAGGAACAGTAAGTAATATCTTTATCGTTAAAGATGGTAAATTAAAGACCCCGCCTTTAGCAGCAGGGATTTTAGCTGGTGTGACAAGGGAGCTAGTAATTGATTTAGCTAATAGCTTAGACATTGAGGTGAGTGAAGTTAATCTAACCCGCCATGATCTCTATACAGCTGATGAGGTGTTAGCTACTGTGACTACTTCAGAGATTATTCCAATCACTAAAGTAGATGGTAGAGAGATAGCAACAGGAGAAGTAGGTAAAGTTACAGAACTGTTAGCTCAGAACTTTCCACGACCAAATAGAGAATAAAAAATTAAAAATAGTGGTTGACAACTGGCTGCTTTTATAGTAAGATATATAAATGTAAGTTGAGTGGCGAGATAGCTCAGTTGGTAGAGCAGTGGATTGAAAATCCTCGTGTCCCCGGTTCGAATCCGGGTCTTGCCACCATTTTTTATTTAATCAGAAATTAATATTGTAATTGATTATAAAAGAGCTGACAAAAGTGTCAGCTCTTTATTAACGTCAAATAGATTATTTAATTGCTTCTGCGCCAGTAAATCATTCCACCAGCACCAACAATTAATAGGATACTGATTATTTGTGCTACTCTTAGTGGGCCTAACATTAAGCTATCAGTTCGTAAAGCTTCGATAAAGAAACGTCCTAAGGAGTAAGCAATAATATAACTTAAGAATACTTCTCCTGTTTTAATTCGGTCTTTCTTCCTTAACCAGATTAAGAAACCAAAGATTGCTAAATCCCAGATTGATTCATACAAAAACGTAGGATGGCGGTAAGCTCCATCAATATACATTGCCCATGGTAAATCAGTCTGATAACCGTAAGCTTCTTGGTTGATAAAGTTACCCCAACGACCAATGGCTTGTCCTAAGATGAGACTAGGGGCAGCAATATCAGCAATCTGCCAGAAGTTAATCTCTTTAACTTTAGTAAAGATAATTGCAGTTAAAGTAGCGCCAATTAAAGCACCATGAATTGCTAAGCCTCCCTCCCAGATAGCTACTATTTCAGAAGGATGTTGGCTGTAGTAACTCCACTCAAAGATGACATAGTAGAGTCTAGCGCCGAGAATGGAAGTAGGAATTGTAATAATTACTAAATCTAATAGTAGTTCAGGATTAAAGTTTTGTCGTTTGGCTTCTTGGGAAGCAAGATAGAGACCAATGAAGATAACTGATGCCATAATAATTCCGTACCAACGCACAGCAATAGGGCCTACTTCGAAAGCAATTGGGTCTATATAATCTGGTCTAAGCATACTTGTTAATCCTCCTATAAATTGAAATTAAAGTTTAATTAGTTATTATCATAATATAATATATACCTGATGTAAAGAGTTTCTTTAGTTGATTATGGAGTAGATTAAAATTTAAGAAAGGAATTTTTACTTCTATCTAGAATTATATAAGGTGAATCAATATCAGTAGTACTATTATATAAATAATTTTCAGACTTTTTAATAAGAATAATTGTGTTGAATAAATATTTTTTCTATTTTTAATTTAGTAAATAGTTTCAAATCAAAAACTAAATTAATTTTTAGAGGTACTCTAAGTTAAATAAGAATATTTAATTTTAGAATTGATAGACTAAATAAATATTGCTAATAAATTATTGGCTTAATTTGAGGGGGAAAAAAATGAAGAAAACTATCACGCCGACAACAACAATTGAGAGATTACCTATTTATTATCGTTGTTTACAGAGATTAAATAAATTGAATGTAGAAGTAATCTCTTCACAGGAGTTAGGAGATAAGATTGGTATTCCGTCAACTCAAGTACGCAAGGACTTATCATATTATGGAGAGTTTGGTCGACGCGGTGTTGGTTATGAAGTGCCTGTGCTTTTAAAGCAGTTAAAGAAGATTTTAGGTTTAGATCGCGTTTGGGAAGTTATCTTAGTAGGAGCAGGAAATTTAGGCCATGCTTTAGTTAATTACGAAGGATTTAGAAAGCTAGGGTTAGAGATTAATCATATAGTTGATGCTGATCCAGATAAGATTGGTAAAGGATTTGCTGGGTTAGAGATTCAAGATATAGACAGATTAACTGAGATTATCAAAGAGAATGAGATAAAGATGGGCATTATTGCTGTACCAGCCGATAGCGCTCAAAATGTTGCCGATGAATTAATCGAGGCTGGAGTTGAAGCAATCTGGAACTTTGCGCCAACTTATGTTAAAGTGCCTGACGAGATTGAGCTTAGAGATGAGGATTTATCGATTGGTTTAATCAGTTTAGCATATCATCTATCTAAAGAGGATGAAGAAGATAAGTAAGATTATTAACAGATTAACTTACTGGTTAGATTAAAATTTAATTAATCAATTAGTTAATAAGTTAATAATAGATTAATTTTTAGTAATTTTTCTAAAAATTTAAAAAGCTTAAGTTGAGATAATCTATGTTGATTATCTTTAGGGAGGTGAGCAGTAGGTAACTAATCTTTAGTTGGGAGCATTAATAGTTAAGCTATTTTAATTATGATGGAGTAAATTTATTGTTAAAAGGGGGATAACTTATAATGGCATGTCAGTGTGGAAATAGTGAAGAGAATCAAGAAGAGTATCTTAAGCCATTAAGAGAAGTATTAGCTAATTATACTAATGAAGAAAAGAATATTATTCCAATCTTACAGGATGTTCAAGAGGAGTATGGTTATTTACCGCAAGATGTTCTAAAAGAGATTTCTGAGAGTATAGATTTAGCTTTTAGTAAGATCTATGGTGTAGCTACTTTTTATTCTCAGTTTCATTTAGAGCCGCGTGGTGATAATATTATTAGAGTCTGTATGGGAACAGCTTGCCACGTGCGTGGTGGTGAAGCAGTCTTTGAGGCGGTTAAGGATGAGTTAGGAATTGATGATGGTGAGACTACTGAAGATCTGAAGTTTACCTTAGAGTCTGTTGCTTGTATTGGAGCTTGTGGTCTAGCACCTGTAATTATGGTTAATGATCAAACACATGGTCGGATGACACCTGATAAGGTATCTGAAGTCTTAGAAGAGTATAGATAAATAAGTGTCGTTAATAGTGGTTGAAGTAGGTTAGTAATTATTAATTTAAGAGTTATTGGGGAGGTAAATTAAATGTCAGATAGATCTCAGATTTTAATCTGTAAAGGTACAGGATGTGTCTCTTCTGGAAGTAATGAGGTACAAGAGGCTTTAGAAACTCAATTAGCAGAGAATGACTTAACTGAAGAGGTTGAGATAGTAGAGACGGGCTGTCATGGTTTCTGTGAAAAGGGACCTGTTTTAATTATGTATCCCGATGAAGTATTCTATTGTGAAGTTGAGCCAGAAGATATGGCTGATGTTGTTCAGGAGCATATTATAGATGGGAATGTAGTTGATAGATTGCTCTATACTGATCCACAATCTGGAGATAATATTTCTTCTTATCAAGATATAGACTTTTATAGTAAACAGCAGCGGCTAGCTTTATCTAATTGTGGTCATATTGATCCGGAAGATATTGAAGATTATCTTGAGCAAGATGGTTATAAGGCTTTAGAGAAGGTTCTAACTGAGATGTCACCACAAGAGGTAATTGATGAAATTAAAGATTCTGGCTTACGCGGTCGCGGTGGGGGTGGATTCCCAACTGGACTGAAGTGGCAATTTGCTTATGATGCTGATGGTGATAAGAAGTATGTAATCTGTAATGCCGATGAAGGTGACCCAGGAGCATTTATGGATCGCAGTTTATTAGAAGGAGATCCTAATCGCATTATCGAAGGTATGGCAATTGCTGGTTATGCTATTGGAGCCGACGAAGGTTATGTCTATGTTCGGGCAGAGTATCCATTAGCAGTAGAGCGTTTACGCAAGGCAATCGAACAGGCAGAAGAGGAAGGTTATTTAGGTGATAATCTATTAGGAACTGACTTTGATTTTGATCTACACATTAAAGAAGGAGCAGGAGCTTTCGTCTGTGGTGAAGAGACGGCTTTAATGAACTCTATTGAAGGTAAACGTGGTATGCCGCGTCCTCGTCCACCATTCCCAGCTCAGAAAGGATTATGGGGTCAGCCGTCTAATATTAATAATGTAGAGACTTATGCCAATGTACCAATGATTATTACTGACGGTGCTGATGAGTATAGTAAAGTTGGAACGGAGAATAGTAAAGGTACTAAGATCTTTGCAATCACTGGTAAGATCAATAATACCGGTTTAGCTGAAGTGCCGATGGGAATTACAATGAAAGAGATTATCTATGATATCGGTGGCGGTATAGCTGACGGTAAGGACTTTAAAGCAGTACAGATTGGTGGTCCATCTGGTGGTTGCCTGCCGGAAGATAAGCTAGATCTACCGATCGATTATGATTCTTTAATTGAAGCAGGAGCAATGATGGGCTCTGGTGGATTAGTAGTAATGGATGAAGATACCTGTATGGTTGATGTAGCTCGCTTCTTCCTAAACTTTACAGTTTCTGAATCCTGTGGTAAGTGTACTCCGTGTCGTGAAGGAACAAAGCGGATGTTAGAGATCCTAGAGCGAATTACTGATGGTCAAGGCGAGCCGGGAGATATTGAGAAGTTAGAACAGTTAGCAGAGACAATTAAGGATACTTCTTTATGTGGACTTGGTCAAACAGCACCTAATCCGGTCTTATCAACACTCGAATACTTTAGAGATGAGTATGAAGCCCATGTTAAAGAGGGTCGATGTCCAGCCGGTGCTTGTGCAGATCTATTAGAGTACTTTATTACTGATGAATGTAAAGGCTGTACTAAGTGTGCTCAAGCCTGTCCAGCGGATGCCATTAGTGGTGAATCTGGTGAACAACATGAGATTGACCAAGAGAAGTGTATTAGCTGTGGCGCTTGTATGGAGACTTGTCCGTTTGACGCTATAATTCAGAGATAACGCGGAGGTGTAGCTAGTGAGTAAAGTATCGTTAACTATAGATGGTAAGAATGTAAAGGTGCCGGCAGATTACTCTGTATTAGAAGCAGCCAAAGAGGTAGGGATTGATGTGCCTGCTCTCTGTTATGACCCTAATTTGGAGTCTGTAGGTGCTTGTCGTTTGTGTGTAGTAGAGATTGAAGGTAATGATGGATTACAAACTTCCTGTACAACTGATGTTGCAGACGGTATGGTAGTGCATACCGAAAGTGAGCGTGTAGTGAAGGCACGTAAGAATCTGCTACGTCTACTATTAGATAATCACGTTAATGATTGTTTAACTTGTGATCAAGCCGGTGAGTGTTTGCTCCAGGATTATGCTTATCGCTATGATGTTAAATTTAGAGAACACGATGGAGCTAGACGGGAGCGTTTAGTTGATACTTCTAGTCCGTATATTCTACGCGATGAGGCTAAATGTATTCTTTGTGGTAAATGTGTTCGAACTTGTAGCGAAGTAGCTGATCGTGAAGTATTAACCTTTGCTAATCGCGGCTTTAATACTAGAATTTCTGCGGATGCTGATATGTTACTAGAAGAATCTAGCTGTGTCTCTTGTAATCGCTGTGTAGCTGTCTGTCCTACAGGAGCTTTAATTAATAAGCGTAATGTAGATCGCGGTAGAAATTGGAATGTGAAGAAGGAGACAGTGAAGTGTAATGTCTGTGAGTACGGCTGTTACTTTGATTTGATTATGAAAGATGGTGACGTAATCGGTGTTGAAGCACAAGAGCCAGGCGAAGGTCGACCGCTCTGTTTAAAGGGGCGCTTATGGTTAGAGTTTAAGTTTATCGATGATATTGAAGATGCCTATCTCAGAAAAGATGATGAGTTTGTAAAAGTAGATTGGAAAGAAGCATTAGGATTAGAAGGTATTATGGATAAATTGATTGCTTTAGATGAATAATTAATAATAGGGGAGGGGAGAATGATGGTTGAATTAACTATTAATGGTAAACAGATAGAAGTGCCAGAGGATTATACCGTCCTACAAGCTTGTCGCGAACTCGATATTGAGATTCCAACCCTCTGTAATGATGAGCGTTTAGATTCTCATGCAGCTTGTCGGTTATGTGTAGTAGAAATAGAAGGTTATGATAATCTACCTACTTCCTGTTCTACAAAAGTAGCTGATGGGATGGAAGTAGAGACTGATAGCCAGCGCGTAATAGAAGCTCGGAAGAATATTCTAGATCTATTAATTGCTGATCATCCATTAGATTGTTTAACGTGTGATGCATCCGGTGATTGTAAGTTGCAGGATTACTGTTATGAATATGGGATTGAGGAATCTAGCTTTGCGGTAACAAAAGAGGAAGTCTTAGAGATTCAAAATAAGAATCCATTTATTGAATATGATCCAAATAAATGTATTCTTTGTGGACGCTGTGTACGAGTAGACCAAGAGGTACAGTGTTCTTCAGCTCTAGAGTTTAGTCAGCGGGGTTATAATACACGCGTTTCAACTCCATATGATATTGACTTTGATGCAGAGGATTCAGATTGTGTTTTCTGTGGACAGTGTGTTGATGTCTGTCCCGTAGGAGCTTTAACTGAGAAAGAGTCCTTAGGTCGAGCTCGTGAATGGGAGGTAGAGAAAACAGAGACTACCTGTCCTTACTGTGGTGTTGGTTGTCAATTAGAACTAAATGTTAAGGATGATCAGATTATTAAAGTAACAACTAATTATGATAATGTTAATCGTGGACAGACCTGTGTTAAGGGTAAGTTTGGTTTAGGATTTGTTAATAATGAGGATCGTTTAACAACGCCACTGATTAAAGAAGATGGTGAGTTTAGAGAAGCAAGTTGGAATGAAGCTTTAGATACGGTTGCTAATAAGTTTAGGGAGCTAATTGAAGAAAAAAGTGGTCGTGCTATTGCTGGTTTGACTTCAGCGAAATGTACTAATGAAGAGAACTTCTTGATGCAGAAGTTTATGCGGGCTGTATTAGGAACTAATACAGTTGACCACTGTGCTCGTTTATGACACTCCTCTACTGTGGCCGGTCTGGCCAAAAGTTTTGGTAGTGGAGCAATGACTAACTCAATCGGTGAAATCGAGCAATCTGATGCAATCTTTGTCACCGGTTCTAATACTACAGAAGCACATCCAGTAATTGGTTCACGAGTTAAGAAGGCAACTAAGGAAGATACTAAGTTAGTAGTTGCTGATCCACGGCGGATTGAATTAGTTGATTATGCTGATGTGTGGTTACAGCATAAGCCGGGAACTGATGTAGCACTATTAAATGGTCTGATGAATGTAATTATTAGAGATGATCTCATTGATGAAGAGTATATCGAAGAACGAACTGAGAACTATACTGCTTTAGAAGAGGTCGTTCAGAAGTATACGCCCGAACATGTAGCTGAGATTACAGGTGTGCCAGCAGAGAAGATTGAAGAGGCAGCTCATATCTATGGTGAAGCTTATCGTGCTAGTATCCTTTATGCAATGGGAATTACGCAGCATACTTCCGGAACAGATAATGTATTAGCTGTAGCATCACTAGCGATGTTAACTGGAAATGTAGGTCGAGAGAATGCTGGAGTGAATCCACTACGTGGACAGAATAACGTCCAGGGTGCTTGTGATATGGGCGGCTTACCGAATGTCTATCCAGGCTATCAAGATGTAGATGATCCAGAAGTGCATAAGAAGTTTAGTGAAGCCTGGGGAGTAGATTTATCTACTGAGGTAGGCTATACTGTTACTGAGATCTTTGATGCAATTGAAGAAGATGATGTTAATGCGTTATATATTATGGGTGAGAATCCAGCTTTAAGTGATCCTGATTCTAATCATATTCATCAAGCGCTAGAGGAATTGGACTTTTTAGTAATGCAGGATATCTTCTTAAATGAGACAGCTGAGTATGCCGATGTAATTCTACCAGCGGCTAGTTTTGCTGAGAAGAATGGTACCTTCACTAACTCTGAGCGTAAGATACAGCGGGTTAGAAAGGCAGTAGAACCAGTAGGCAACAGTCGACCTGATTGGCAGATCTTTATGGATTTAGCTAAGCGGTTAGGTCATGATTGGGATTATGATAGTCCAGCTGATGTGATGGATGAGATGGCTGAGTTAACACCAATTTATGGTGGGATTAGCTATGAGCGGATAGAAGAAGATGGTCTGCAGTGGCCTTGTCCTGATTATGATCATCCAGGTACTAAGTTTCTCCATCAAGGC
>JBNJEL010000046.1:0-14166 GCA_051745835.1 Bacillota bacterium | reverse complement strand
AATGAAGCATTTGAGGATCAATTAAAAGAGGTTTTATATGATTGATTGATAAAAATATTGCAGTTTGAAATTAGTTCAATTTGCTATTGCAATTTAGGAGTGATTTTCTACTTACTTCTGGTACACGTATTTGCATTTGGATTACCTTTTTCAAATATTGATAATCTATACTTAAGTCATTATCAAAAATCTTTTTGACTCGCTTATTGTCAAATGAAAGCACATATGTTACTCGATTAAAATCTAATATATTACCAACAAGTTTAAATAATAAAATGATATTATCACTTTCAATTCTATCTATATTATCAATGAAAAAAACAACCTTTTTCCCGCATTGCTTCAAGTAATTATTTATTTTATTTTTTAAGACATTTATGTTGTTTTGCTTTTTGAAAAAACTTTTTAATATTCGACTAGATTTTTGAAGACCAAAAATGTTTTCTGATATTTCTTTAGCCATTTTTCTTGTTGCTAAAGTACTAAACTTAAAACCTGATTTCTGAATAATAATATCAAACATATTATAAAAAAGACTTCTTTGATCAGAATATGACCAAGGATCAAATTCATCAATTATTATAATATTTTCTTTAGTTTCTTTTAATTTTCTCTTTACATTATTTATAATAGTTGTTTTTCCACTTCCCCATTCACCTTCTAGGCTAATTACAAACTTTCCATCTGGTTTTGATTCCTAAATTGCACTATATAATTGATTAATTATATTTTTTCTTTCTAATAAATCATAATTGACCTCTTTTTCCTCTACTAAGATAGGTTTATCTTCTTTTACTGTAAAATTACCATTATAAATTTCCCTGAGATCAAAAATATTTGAATTGTATTTTTCCATATTTTCTATCTTATTTTTCAAATGCATACTCCTAAAGAATATAATAATAATCAAAAAACATACTATGGTTATAAAACTAATTAATTTATACAAATGTAATAAATTATAAATAGGGGCTATACTTCCATATATTATGAAAGAAAAAATTATTATAATAGAAAATCTATCTACCACATTTACTGTAGCTAATTTTAAAGTATCTAATAAACCGAATTCTAATGCTGTTAGAATTAATATAAGAATTATTGACCCAGTAATTAATAAACCTAATGACATATTATCAGCTAGCAAATATTTAGAGGGTAAATTTAAGATATCAATAATTAATAAAAGCGTAGATGTAATTATTGCATATTTAAATAAATTTATTAAAGAGTAATTTTGATTAATATCTTTAAAATATTTTCCCATGATTTTCCTCCCCGCTAATTAAACCGTTCTGTTATAAAAACTTGCCAAGACCAATTTCACTTAACTCAAATATTCCCAACACTCATGTCACATATACCACCCCAACTTGAGTATTCACGACACTGGTGTCGTGAATATCTTATGTACTATAATCACCTAAACAATCCCTCACACTCTTTAACCTAATAATTTTATCCATATATTCACTTCTCTACCACATCTACATCATCCTCCAATTTAATCTATAAAATCTAAAAATTAAAAAAAGTAGACTTAACCACTAATCCGGCTGAGCCTACTCCTCTACTCTCTCTAAATGGCGCGTACAGTTAATCAATGATAGAATCGGATCATCATCATAATAACGCACTATATTAACTGCTGTATTACTCTGTTCAATCCGCCAAAAGTTGCTCAACGACATCTCTAACAGTTCAGCCAACAAAGCACGAATCGTACCACCGTGAGCTACAACTAATACTCTTTCCTCCTGATGACACTGCTTAATCTCCCTTAAAGCTTTCTTAGCCCGCTGCTGTACTTGAAATAAGTTCTCTCCTTGCGGCACTTCTACTTCGACCGGATCAGCCAGCCAAGCTGTTAATTTTTCGCCGTACTCTTCCTCTATCTCCTCAAAAGTCAATCCTTCCCATACGCCAAAGTTAGCTTCACTTAGTTCAGCCACTTCTTCTACCTCAATATTATGTAACTGTGCTACAATCTCCGCCGTCTTAAATGCACGCTGAAGATTACTAGCATAGACCATATCTAACTCCCAATCTCTAAATCGCTCAGCTAAACTCTCAGCCTGCTTAACTCCAACTGAACTTAACTCAATATCTGCTGTACCTTGAAAGCGTGACTCGCGATTCCATAATGTTTCCCCATGTCTAACTAAAATAAGCTCTGTTGCCACCGCTATCATCCTCTCTTTATAACAGTTCCTCTAACGCAGCTATTAAGCGTTGATTATCCTCTCTACTCTTAACAGCTACGCGAATAAAATCTGTACCTAGTAAGTAGTAAGTACTACAGTCCCGTACTAAAATCCCCTGCTGACCTAAACAATCCTGTAACTCTGGAGAACTATACTTAGTATTAGCAATCTCAATCAAGATATAATTAGCCGCCGGATAGAAGGGCTGCAGCTGTGGTAACTTTACTAACTGTTGATAGAGGTACTCCTTCTCTGCTGCAATTGCCTGCTTAGTTCGCTCGATATAGTCAGTTGTCTCTAAGACCCGCTGACCTACCTGCTGCGCAAAGAGATTTACAGTCCACGGATCTTGCTGAGCCTTTAAATCAGAAATTAACTCCTGGTTAGCTACCCCATAGCCCACTCTTAATCCTGGAATAGCAAAAAACTTAGTCATTGAGCGCAGAATAAATAAATTATTGCTCGCTACCGCATCTTGAATTAATGTATAATCTTCTTCCTGAGGCAGAAAATCAAGAAAAGCTTCATCAAGCACTACCAAGATATCATTCTGTTCAGCTGCTTGTAATAAATCTAACAGTTCCTCTCTACTCACTAAATCGCCCGTAGGATTATTAGGATTAGCTAAAAATAGCAGTTCTATTTCTTGCCTGTTTAAACTAGAGACCAAACTGCTTATCTCCAACTGAAAGTTAGTTTTCCTCTCTAATTTAAATAGCTCAACCTCACTACCGACGCTATTTAGCGCCCGTTCATACTCCGAAAAAGTAGGAGCTAAGACCATTGCCCGCCGAGGATTAATCAATTGAGCAAGTAAATAGATGAGCTCTACTGCTCCATTACCAATAATAATCTCATCCGACGCAACGCCCCAATAGTCAGCTACAGCTCGACTGAGTGACTTAGCCTCTGGTTCGGGGTAATGAATAATCTGTTCTAAATTACGCTTAATCTCGTCTGCCACTACCGACGGAGGACCCAAAAAATTAATATTAGCACTAAAATCAATAATCTGCTCTGCAGCTAGATTATACTTATTAGCCGCAGCTTTAAGATTGCCGCCGTGCGAATTATCTACTGCCATTACTACTCCCTCGCTTCCTTAACTATCACTTGCTACTACCTCTAAGCCGCCATCCATTAACTTAGTCGCAGTTAATACATTAGCTCTTATGTTAGCTGATAAATTATTCTTCAGCTCAGCTGTTCTAATCTGTTCGCTATCATATAAGATCCCCATGACCGTACCGCTGTGAGCAGTATTAATTCCCCACACTCCTGATAAGCTAATCACACTTAACAGTTCAGTAAAGTAATCTTTAGGGAGGATCGATTGATTAGCCCAGCTACTTAAAGTTGCACCTGCTCCAATTAATTCAGGTGCTTGCTTAGCAATTCCCTTACTGACCAGTCTTAAAGCTTGATTAGTTAATGATCTATTCTGCTGTTTACTACGCAGTAGATTAGGATTACTATTAAACTCTACCGTATCCACTTCACTGCCCAGATCTAAGACTAAGATATCAATTTCAGGCGCACTACCTAATGACCGATACTTAATCCCGCTAAGATGATTAAATAAGACTAGACCATTATAGAAAAGACCATCAGTCGGCTCGACACTAATTGCTAAGTCAGCTATCTCGTCAGCACTTAACTCTTCTCCCGCTGCTAGAGCTGTAGCCTGTGCTGCCGCTGTTAGGTCAGCTGTACTGCTACCCAATCCTTTAGCTCTTGGTAACTGCGATTTAACTTGGATGATGGCTCGTAAATTATTAAGCTCTAAGTAATCTAACGTCTTACTTACTATCTCTGCTGTTTTAGATAGACTTGGTTGATAAAGATGTTCCTTAATTTCGGAAGTCAATTCTACCGTCACCTCAGAATATTGAGCAATCGGACAGGTGATCTGAAAATCTCCTAGCTGATTTACTCCCTGGACTAACTCACCACAAGTTCCTGGTGCTCTAACCGTTGCTTTCATGCGAGCCACCCCAATCCTAATCAATAAAGCAGTGCTAAAATAATCAATGTAACTACTTCTATTATTTCACTAATTGCTCCATAACAGTCACCAGTTAAACCATCAATTCGCTTAGTAATCACCCTAATAATTAACACAGTTATAACCCAGATTAAAAGAAATGTTATTAAGCCATAAATCTCTAATAATAGACCAGTTAAGATAGAAGTCCATAACGAAGCTATAACTACCTCTCGCTGTCCGACATATTCAGAAAAAGCTTGACCTAATCCCCCATTAGGACGAGCATAAGGATAGAAAGCAGCCGCATAGACCATTGCCCAACGTCCTAAAGTAGGCATTAAAAGTAGCGCTTCTAACTCTATCTGACCGCTTAATTCGACCAAAAAAACAAATTTGAGTAATATTAAAGAAACTAGACTACTAACACCATGCGCTCCCACCCGACTATCATGCATAATCTCTAAAATTCTAACCTTAGAACGACCACTAAAGATACCATCAATCATATCCATATATCCATCAAGGTGCAGACCACCAGTCAAGATAATATAACTGACTACTAATAAAGCTTTGACAGCTAAATTACTTAAGACCAAACCAAAGTAATGATTAAGTAGAAGCAAGATGGCGCCTAATAATGTACCTACTGCTGGATAGAAGATCATTGACCTACCTAAGTCAGGCGGATTAACCTTCAACTTGATCTTAATTGGAATTCTCGTTAAAAATTGAATCGCTAAGATAAATCTAGCTAATAAGCTCCCTCTAAACATAGTCCTCACTTCCTTACTCCACTCTAATATTCAATTCCACGTCTAGCTCTAATTCCCTGCTGCGCAAACGGATGCTTAACCGGCTCCATCTCAGTAACTAAATCAGCCGCTGATAAGATACGATCCGCAAAACCGCGCCCCGTCAGTACTAACTCTGTCTGATCATCCTTAAGCTCAATTAAGTCTAAAACATCATCAACAGTCAATAGATCATAACGCAGCGCATTATTAATCTCATCTAAGATAATAATATCCTCTGCTGACTCCTCTAATCTACCGCGGGCATACTGATAAGCTTGATCGACATAGTTTTGAAACTCATCACGGTGATCGCTATTTCCTCTTAAAAAACATTCACCACAGCTACTACACTTCTTCAAGCCCTGTCTAATTAAAGCCGCATCCGGACAGCCGCGTCCAAACTGCTTAATACTTAAGTTAGGCAGCCGCTCCACAGCAAATAATTCACCGGAGAAGGCGCTTCCCTTCATAAACTGAATCATCTCTACATTAAAGCCGTGTCCGACCGCACGCAAAGCTAATCCTAACGCTGCAGTTGTCTTACCTTTACCGCTGCCAGTATAGACCTGAACTAATCCTAATTCTAAATCTGAACTCATATTAACGCTCCTTTCCTGCTCTAAAGTTAACAGCTGCTGCAATAAAGTTATCAATCACTGCTGGTTGAGTAGCAAAATGTAGATGAAGATAAGAAGCTAACAGATTATCTCGGCAGTAACCAACTAACTCATTCTGCTCTCCTAGCTGATAGGCAGCTCTAGCTTCAGTTGAAATGCCTAATAGCTTCGAATAATGAAACTGATGTCCTCTAATCTTACTTCCCTCTTTCAGTAAGATACTATCCTGCCAGGCTCTAGCTTCCACATAACCCATTGCCTGCAAACTATCCTGCATCTGAATAGTCCCAGGAATTAGACCAACCATTGGATACTGCTTATCCTGCTGGTCAATAATCTCTTCGGTTAAGTACATCAAACCACCACACTCGGCGTAGGTCGGCAGTCCGGCTTGAATCGCTCTACTAATACTCTCTTTTAGTTTCTGATTAGCACTTAATTCTGCCAAAAACTCCTCCGGAAAACCGCCACCGATATATAACCCGTCACTTCCAGCGGGTAATTGATCGTCACTTACAGGACTGAAAAACTCAATCTCTACACCTCGATCCGCTAACAGATCCAAATTATCTTGATAGTAGAAATTGAAGGCTTGATCATAAGCAACTGCTAACTTAATCTTACGCTCTCCAGTTCTACCCTGAAATAGATTATCTTCTGCTGGCACCTCTCCTGCCTGTTGAGCTAACTCATAAACCTGGTCTAAGTCGATCTGTTCTTGCATCAGTTCCGCCAACTGCTCCAGATAGGAATCAAGTCCTGCTGTTTCAACAGAAGGCACCAAGCCCAAATGGCGCTCCGGTAATTCAAGCTCTAAATTAGTAGGTAGATAGCCTAAGACAGGGATACCTAACTTAGCAATCTCTTCCTTAACTATCTGATAGTGACGTGCACTACCAATCCGATTTAAGATCACTCCTCCAATCGTTAACTGCTCGTCATAGTGTTGATAGCCATAAACCATTGCTGCCCCGCTTTGAGCTAACTTCTTAGCATCAACTACCAAGATTACCGGAGCTGATAATAGTTTAGCTACCTCCGCACTACTACCGCTGGGTTGATCACTGCGATGTCCATCAAAAAGTCCCATTACGCCCTCAATAATTGCTAAATCTACTCCTTGGCTGCTCTGTAGAAATAGTTCCTTTAACTGCTGGTGAGGAATCATCCAGCTATCTAAATTGCGTGAGTGACGATTAGTAGCTGCCGTATGAAAGCCCGGATCGATATAATCAGGACCCACTTTATAGGGCTGCACTTCATAACCCGCTTCAGTCATTGCTGCCATTAAACCGGTAGCTATAGTAGTCTTACCTACACCGCTAGCAGTACCTCCAATTAAGACCTGTGCCATCAAGTAAGCTCCTTTCTAAATTAAAGTCAAAACTACCATTCCTCCTACAAATAGTAGTGTAGTTAAGTACATTAAATGAATCGTTCGCTTAATATCTGATGTAATCAATTCTCGTTCTTTATCCCCTAAATAAGCTCTAAAACTCTTAACCCCCTGGTAATAATTAATACCGCCTAAGCGCACACCTAAAGCGCCAGCTACTGCGGCTTCTGCATATCCTCCATTGGGACTAGGATGTTTATGTGCATCTCTAAGAATTATCTTACCTGCCTGTCTGCCATCTGCACCTAATATAAAGGCAGCTATAGTAAAGAGTAAACCCCCAATCCGCGCCGGCAACAAATTAGCCAGATCATCTATCCGCGCTGCCGCCCAACCAAAGTGCAGATATCTCTGATTACGATAGCCTAGCATAGAATCGAGAGTATTAACTGCTTTATAAGCCATCGCTAGAGGTGCCCCGCCTAAGCCTGCATAAAAGAGCGGAGATAGAATACCATCAACCGTATTCTCTGCTACTGTCTCTACTACCGCTCTAATAACTTCACTGCTACTTAACTGTTCAGTATCGCGTCCTACTATATAAGATAACTTTTGACGAGCTGTAGTTAGATCCTCAATAATCAAATGATGATAGATCTCCTCTGCTGCCTCTGCTAATCCAGTAATAGATAGAGTCATCGATAATAAGATCAGTTCTACTACGACACCTAACCAGCTACTAACTTTTTCACTTAATTCTACTAACCCAAATGTCAATAGCCAAGTTAAACCAACTGTTACGAGACTTAAGAGTAATCCAGCTAGTTTAGCAATTAACTGTCCCTTGTTTATCCGCCGTAATTTCTCTTCGCCCCAGCTAATAAACCTACCAATTAAGACTACCGGATGAGTGATAGCTTCAAACTCACCAATAAACAGGTCAACTACTACCGCCAATAGAATAATAACAAAATAATTCATTACTTAACATCCTCATGATAGTCATTCATTATCTGATAAATCCGTGCTAAATCTAAATTAGATCTCACTACCTCCGCTAAGCGATCAATAGACGCCTTCTGCTGCTCTAAAGTAGTCCTCTGTCGATTAAAGTCTCGTCGGGCTAATCCCTTCTTTTCACGTAAGTAATTAATCAACTGCCACCTTAATTCGTCATTAGCAAAGATACCATGTAGATAAGTACCCCAGACAGTTCCCGCTTGATTGATTGCACCATCAAGATGTTCTGCTTCCAAATCACCATCATTCTCCTCTACAACTCTAAATAAAGGCTGTACTCCTGATTTTAACTCTGTCTGACCCATATGAATCTCATAACCAGTCAGCTGCTCTTGCGCTAATTGACCAAAGATGTGCTGCTGATTAATTACCCTACCGTGTACCTGAGTTGTCACTTTCTGCGGCTGCAGCGTAGTAGTCAGATCTAAAAGCCCTAACCCTGCCGTCTGACCTCGTTCTGATTCAAGCTGCTGTGGGTCAAAGATAGTCGTACCTAACATCTGATAACCACCACAGATACCTATAATCTCTACCCCCGCTGCTGCTAACTCTTGAATTCGCTCCCCATAACCCTGCTTAACTAAGTACTCCAAATCAGCAATTGTATTCTTACTCCCCGGCAGAATCACTAAATCGGGGCTACCAATTTCATCACCAGCCTTAATATAACGGACTGTAATATCTGCTTCCTCTTCTAAAGGTGCAAAATCAGTAAAGTTAGAGATATGAGGCAAGTAGAGTACTGCTATCTCTACTGCATTTGATTTTTGATTATTTAATCTCTCCTGGGGTAGTGAATCCTCTTCTGGCAACTTAATATCAGAGATATACGGGATTACTCCGACTACCGGAACATTAGTATACTCTTCAATAAATTCTAAACCCGGCTCTAAACGACTAATTTCTCCTCTAAACTTATTAATAATAATTCCTTCAATGCGATTAACTTCCGACTCAGTTAGTAGTTTAAAAGTACCTACTATATCAGCAAAGACCCCGCCGCGCTCAATATTAGCTACTAAAAGCACCGGTGCCTTAGCTAACTGAGCTGCTTTCATATTTACCACATCATAATCACGTAGATTGACTTCAGCAGGACTACCTGCTCCTTCTAAGACTACCGCTTCGTACTCATCTTTTAATTTAGCTAAGGATTCCTTAATATACTCTAATCCCATCCGCTGACAATTAAAGTACTCCTGCGCCTTCATATTCTGCTGCGCTACTCCATGAATAATTACCTGTGACTCTGTATCAGCTTGGGGCTTTAAAAGAATCGGATTCATATCTACCGTCGGCTCAACTCCTGCTGCTTGGGCTTGTAAAACCTGAGCGCGACCTATCTCCCCCTGCTGACGAGTAACGTAAGAATTTAATGCCATATTCTGGGCTTTAAAAGGAGCTACTCGATAATTATCCTCAGCTAAGATACGACAGAGAGCAGTAGTTAAGATACTCTTTCCTACATCTGAGCCTGTTCCCTGTAACATTATAGTTCTAGCTGTCACTCTATCACCTCAATTACTCTATTCCATAAGTTCATAGATTGCTGCCATGTCTAAATTATCGCGTACAATAGAAGCCAGTTGTTGATAGCTCTGTTCTAAATGATCTGCATGCTTAATTATCTCTTCATCTAATTGCTCCAAACCTTTGCGAGCGCGTAAGCTATTAATCAATTCTCGTCTTAAGTGATCATTATTAAATAGACCGTGTAAGTAAGTGCCACAGATTAGACCATTTTGGCTCACTGCTCCGTCGGCTACACTAACTTGTTCTTGATCGCGGCGTTGAATTCGTAACAGCGGCTTAGCATCAGCTAATAGTTGACTGCTACCCATATGAATCTCATAACCTTGTAACTTACTGCCTACTAAATCAGCCGCAAAGAAATTATGATTTGCAACTTCTGCTTCCGCTTGAAAAGTAAACTTATAAGGATTAATAGTAGTCTCTACCGGTAGCAAGTCCAGCCCATCTATCTCTAACCATTCACTCTCTATACGATCCGGATCATAAATCTTAGCTCCTAACATCTGATAGCCACCACAGATACCAATAATCGGCACCTCATCAGCAGCTGCTGCTAAGATCTCTTCTTCTAAGCCCACGCGTCTTAGATAGAGTAAATCCTCTACTGTACTCTTAGTTCCCGGTATAACAATTAAATCAGGTTGCCCTAACTGAGCTGCTTCTTCAACATAGCGCACCGCAGTCTGTGGTTCATTAATAAAGACTTCCAGGTCAGTAAAGTTAGAGATATGAGGTAACTTAATTACAGCTATCTCAATCTCAGCTTCATAAGCACCTAAATCCTCTAAAGCAACTGAATCCTCAGCAGGAACCTTAAAGTCAGTACAGTAAGGAATTACTCCCACTACTGGCACTCCAGTCTCTGCTTCAATAACCTCAATTCCTGAATCCAATAGCTCTCTAGCACCACGAAACTTATTTAAAATTACACCTGCTACTAACTGACGTTCTTCAGGTTCTAACAACTCCAGCGTCCCTACTACTGAAGCCAAAGCTCCACCGCGATCTATATCAGCTACTAATAATACCGGCGTCTCTTTTAAGCGTGCTACACTCATATTTGCTAAATCTTCTTCCTTAATATTAATCTCCGCCGGACTACCTGCTCCCTCTAATACTACTACTTCATAATCAGTACATAATTGAGTTAATGAATCTTCAATCTCTGCTAATACCTCTTGACGATAATCACTATCCTGCTGCTTAAGACTCAAAGTAGTCCAGACACTACCTCGCTTAATAATCTGAGTTCTACCATTGCCCTCCGGCTTAAGCAAGAAAGGCTGCATCTCTACCGTAGGCTCAATATTTGCTGCATCCGCCTGAATAGCTTGAGCAATTCCGATCTCTCCTCCACTTTTAGTCACATAAGAATTCAAAGACATATTCCACCCTTTAAAGGGCGCCACTTGATAACCATCTTCAGCAAAGATACGACAGAGTGCTGTAGCTAATGCACTCTTACCTACATTAGAAGCAGTTCCCTGTAACATAATTGTCTTAGCTGTCATAACCATTAGTACCTCCAAACTCTGCTCTCGTTCTCTCTCCTAACTCTTTAATCTCTACGGGCAGCCCAGCATAAGTAATATATACCTCGCTGACCGCCTGAGCTATAATCTGATTAGCCTGTCCAATAGTATCACGATAGATTCTACCTAACTTATAACTAGGAACTACTCCCTGTCCTACCTCATTAGAAACTATAATCAAGTTGCTTTTAGCCTCTCTAATAGACCGACCTAACCCGCGCACTCTATCCAAAGCTCTCTTGCTCGCTGAATAATCAATTTCCTCATCTACTGACTCACTATCTATCAATAATAAATTAGAGACCAAAATCGTCAAACAATCAATTAAGATCACTTCCGTCTCTTGAGCAATCTCTTCTATCTTATCTGCTACTTGATACGGTTCTTCAATTGTCCGCCACTGACTAGGACGCTGTTGTTGGTGCTTATCAATTCGATCTTGCATCTCTAAGTCACTAACTTTAGCTGTAGCAATATAGGTTACATCCTCTTTGCCTAATTGATAGGCTATTTCTTCAGCAAATGTACTCTTCCCACTTCTTGTCCCACCTAAGATTAACGACTTGTGTAATTGATCTGACATCTTATCTACTACTCCCTTATCTTCAAGCAAAGTTACAAATTATTTTACATAGATTATATAATTCTGCAAGATCGATAAAAGTCCTGCACTGAAGTTAACGATAATATAATTCAGTCAACTCCTTCAACCGACTAGCATGCTCTTCTCGTAACATCTCACTTCTATATCTCCACTGCCAATTATCACCTACCGTACCTGGTACGTTCATACGCGCACCGCTGCCTAAAGCTAAGACATCTTGAAGTGGTACAATGGCTAATTTAGCAGTTGATGACCAAGCCGCTCTAATAAATCCCCAATTAATCCCTTCGTTAATATTGAGGTAATCAACAGCATACTTTTTTATCTCTACACTAAGCTGTTGATACCAACCTAAAATAGTATTATTATCATGTGTACCCGTATAGACTACAGAGTTACTAGCAAAATTATGTGGCAGATGTTCATTATCAGTCTGTGATTCAAAGCCGAACTGAAGAATCTGCATTCCGGGTAGTTCAAAGTCATCTCTTAACTGCTTCACTTCTTCAGTAATCACTCCTAAATCCTCCGCAATAATCGGCAAGCTGCCTAACTCATCTTGAACCTGTTGTAGAAAATCAGCTCCTGGTCCCGGTTTCCATTCACCATTAACCGCTGTCTGTTCCCCAAAAGGCACCGCCCAGTAAGCTTCAAATCCTCTAAAGTGATCTAAACGTACTATATCAACCAACTCCAAACTCTTCTTAAAACGATTAATCCACCACTGATAACCATTCTGTTTATGCTTTGACCAGTCATAGAGTGGATTGCCCCACAACTGTCCTGTCTCACTGAAGTAATCAGGCGGCACCCCTGCTACATTAATTGGCTCCTGCTTATCATTTAAAGCAAATAAATCAGGATTAGACCATACATCAGCACTATCTAATGCTACAAAGATTGGCAGATCACCGATAATCTCTATCTCTTTCTGGGCTGCATAATCTTTTAGGGCAGACCACTGCTTAAAGAAGAGATACTGCACAAATTTATAGTACTCTATCTCAGCTATTAACTTTTGGCGATACTCTACTAGAGCTTCCTGCTGACGAAGTTTAATCTCACTCGGCCACTCTAACCATGACCGTTGGTTAAAGTGATCCTTTAGTGCTCTAAATAATGCATAATCAGCCAACCAGTACTCATTCTCTTGACAGAACTTCTCAAATTTCTGCTGCTCTTTCTGACTAGCTTGAGTAGTAAAGTTTTGCTCCGCCTTTTTCAGTAATGGTTCTTTAAAGTTAGCTACCTGCTTATAATCAACATCAGTAGCCACAAATTCATCTGCGGTAGTTAAATCGCTCGGCTCTAAAAGTCCTAATTCCACTAACTGCTCTAAATCAATCAATAACGGATTACCAGCAAAGGCGGAGTAAGATTGATATGGTGAGCCGCCATCCCCTACTGGACCTAATGGCAGCACTTGCCATAAATTCTGGTCAGCCGCAGCTAAGAAATCAATAAATTGATAGGCACCACTACCTAGGGTGCCAATCCCATACTTTCCCGGCAGCGAGGTAGGATGTAGTAAGATACCGCTATCTCTAGTAAGCTCCACTTCTAATCAGTCCCTCCTAATTTAATTACTGCTCCACTAACTCCAGCTAACTGCAACTCTAATTGATTATCTCTAATCTCTACTTCCGACTTATTATATAAATCCTGATAATAACCATCTGACTGAAACAGCTCTAATGTTATTGCATTCTCTTCTTCGCTAACATTAATAATTACTAATACTTCATCTCCTTGATAACTGCGCTTAAAAGCAGTCAACTCTTGATCTGCTAAGCTAATTTGCTCTATAGTCCCGCGACAGAGAGCAGCTTCTTGATCTCTTAATTTAATTAAATGCTGATAGTGACTAAATAGATCTTCATCTGGCTTAGTATAACCACGATCCTCCCAGATCATAGTCCGGCGACAATCTGGTCCATCTTCACCCTTCATACCAATCTCATCACCATAGTAGATCATTGGTGCACCTAAATAGGTCATCTGAAAGAGAGCAGTTAACTTCAAACGCTTCTGATCTTCATCGATTAATGTTAAGTAGCGACTAGTATCATGACTACCAATTAGATTAAGCAGGGCATAATTAGCCTGCTGGGGATACTCGATATATAATTTGTTCAATTCCTTTCTAAACTCCGCAGCAGAGATCTCATTTAAACCAATAAAGCGCAATACAGCATCGCGAAAACGATAATTCATCACTCCGTCAAACTCATCTCCCTGTAAGTAGTCAGTTGCATCATCCCAAATCTCACCGACAATATAGGCTTCGGGATTAATCTCCTTAACGAATTGACGCCAGCGCACCCAAAAGTCAGGCACAGAATCCTTAATCTCATTCGGTACATCCAACCGCCACCCATCAATTCCGGCATTAAGATCACCATTCCCCTTCGGATCTAACCACTTCTCAGTCACCTCAAAGATATAATCCTGTACCTCAGGGTTCTCAGCATTTAACTTAGGCAGATGACCAAAGCCCCACCAACACTCATAATTAGGTGGATTATCATCATGCTGCTCC
>JBNJEL010000045.1:0-14185 GCA_051745835.1 Bacillota bacterium | reverse complement strand
TGTATGATTCAGCACCAATTAATAAACCGCATCGTCAGAGAGACGATTGATTTAATTGATAAGTATGAGATTCCAATCTATGATGAAGAGGATCAAAGTGGCTTACTGCGGCATTTAGTAGTTCGGGTCGGTGTCTGTACTAATCAGGCGATGTTAGTGTTAGTAGTTAATGGTAAGCGGCTACCGCATCAGCAACAGATTATTCAGGAATTACTAAGTGAGATTCCAGAGTTAGTCAGTATTCACTTAAATATCAATCAACAGCAGACTAATGTTGTTCTCGGTGCAGAGACTTATCTTGTAGCAGGACAGGCTCAGATTACTGATTATATTGGAGAGCTTAAGTATCAGATCTCGCCGCGCTCCTTCTTTCAAGTTAATACGATTCAAGCTGAGCAGTTATACGATCAGATCTTAGAGTATGCGGAATTAACCGGTGAGGAGTATGTTTTAGATGCCTACTGTGGTATTGGATCAATCTCACTCTACTTAGCTCGCGAGGCAAAGCGAGTACGAGGAATCGAAGTAATTCCTGAAGCGGTTACCGATGCTCAAAAGAATGCTGAGCTGAACGGAATCGATAATGTGGAGTTTTCCGTAGGTAAAGTACGCGATAGACTACCTGCTCTCCAAGAAGAAGGAGCTAAGTTAGATGTAGTGGTAGTCGATCCACCGCGGAAAGGCTGTCATGAAGCAACGCTTGAAACTTTTTTAGAGTTAAAACCGCAGCGGATTATCTATGTTTCCTGTAACCCCAGCAGTTTAGCGCGGGATTTGAAGATCTTAACCGAGGATGAGTATCAAGTAGAGGAAGTACAGCCAGTGGATATGTTTCCACAGACCTACCATATTGAATCAGTAGCTAAGTTGGTACGTAAATGATGAGCTAGTAGACTTGACAATTATATTTTAAAATTGTAATATTAAGATGGATTCTAGTAGTGATAATTAAAATTTAATGAATTGATTTTAAGTTAGAGGGGGAAACTAAGATGGCAGAGATAGATGAAAGCCTGTTAAATGAGAAAGCGGAATTACTGAAAGCTTTAGCTCATCCCACGCGCTTATGTATTGCGATGCGGTTATTAGATGAGAGCAGTTGTAATGTCTCTAATATGCAAAGTTGTCTTAAGATGCCGCAGTCGACAGTCTCTCAACACTTAGCTAAATTGCGTAATGCTGGAATTATTAGCGGTGAACGTGATGGAGTGGAGATTAATTATTCGGTAGTTAATGAAGAGGTTAAGGAGTTATTAGCAGTACTTTTTAACTAAACTTAATCTCTTGTAATTGGAAATTTAAGTAGTTTAATAAATTATCATCTAAATTAATAGCAACTATATTGCTAAATCTATATATAAAAATTAATAAATAGAAGGAGTGAGAGGATGAGTAAGAAAGTATTAATTGTCGGTGGAGTAGCTGGAGGAGCTAGTACCGCTGCTAGATTAAGAAGAATGGATGAAGAAGCAGAGATTATTATCTTTGAGCGGGGGGAACATATCTCCTTTGCTAATTGTGGTCTGCCTTATCATATTGGAGAGGTCATCGAAGAGCGGGAGAAGTTATTAGTTCAGACTCCGGAGGCAATGGAAGCACGATTTGATATTGATGTTCGAATTAAGAATGAAGTGGTAGAGATTGACCGTAAGCAGCAGCAAATCGAGGTTGAAGATTTAGATGAGGGTCGGACTTATAGTGAAGATTATGACTATCTAGTTCTATCACCGGGAGCTGAACCAATCTTACCACCGGTAGAGGGAGCTAGAGGAGATAATATCTTTACACTGCGTAATATTCCAGATACTGACCGCATTAAAGCAGCTATTGCTGCAGAAGGAGTAGAAAAGGCAGTAGTTGTGGGGGCAGGCTATATTGGTTTAGAGATGGCTGAAAATTTACATAAGCAGGATCTCGAGGTTTCCTTAGTTGAGATGGCACCGCAGGTATTAGGACCAATTGATCGCGAAATGGCAGCCCAGGTTCATAATCACTTACGGATGCATGATGTTGATCTGTACTTAGAAGATGGAGTAGTAGAGTTAAGTGATCAGCAGGATAAGAAACAAGTTAAGTTAGAGAGTGGAGCAGAGATAAGTGCTGATCTAGTTATTATGGCAGCAGGAGTTGATCCCAATACAGAGTTGGCTGAAGAGGCAGGATTAGAGATTGGTCAGGCCGGAGCAATTAAAGTTAATGATTACTTACAGACTTCTGATGAGCGAATCTATGCTTTAGGTGATGCGATTGAAGTTAAGAACTTTGTAACTGGTAAGCCGCAACATATTCCTTTAGCTGGACCGGCTAATAAACAAGGGCGGATTGTAGCTGATAATTTAACTGGCAGAGAGAAGAAGTTTACTGGTACTTTAGGAACAGCAATTGCTAAGGTCTTTGATCTTACTGTCGGTGCTACCGGTTGTGATGAGACGCAACTTAAGGAAGCAGGAATAGATTACAAAGTGGCGTATGTTACCCGTAAGAATCATGCTAGTTACTATCCCAATGCTCTGCCGCTGACAATTAAGCTCTTATTTACTCGGGAAGGCGGTAAGTTATTAGGAGCTCAGGTTGTCGGTTATGACGGAGTAGATAAGAGATTAGATGTCTTAGCTACGGCGATTAGATTTGAGAAGACTGTCTTCGATCTACAAGATTTAGATTTAGCCTATGCACCGCCGTTTGGTTCAGCAAAAGATCCGGTTAATATGGCAGGTTTTGTAGCTGATAATATCTATAATGATAAAGTACATATGATTAACTGGTATGAATTAGATGAGATAGATGATGACGCTATCTTACTTGATGTGCGTGAAGAAGCGGAGACTAAGTTAGGACGTTTAGAAGGCTCAATCAATATTCCACTTAACCAACTGCGTGAGCGTTTAGACGAACTTGATCGTAACCGACAGATTATTGTTTATTGTGCTACTGGTTTACGCAGTTATCTTGCAGTTAGAATCTTACAGCAGCATGGTTTTGAAAATGCAAGGAATTTAGCTGGTGGTTATAAGTTATATAGTGAGGTTAGAAAGGATGAACAAGAGATTATAGATCAATCTACTACACCGCGTCGCGAGAAGTTAGCCAGTATCTCTACGCCAGCCGAATCTAAACATGTTAAGGATAAGATTAAAGAGGTTGCTAACGAGGAATAAGCAGTCTGCTCCTTACTTGAGAGTGAGTTGTAAAATTAGAAGAAGTATTATATAATTTAATAGTATTAATCTAGTATCGGTAAGGAGGAGAGTATTGAATATGAACCAAGAATTAACAGAACTTTTAACAGATTATAAAGAACGTGCTATTGCCCGTCAGAAGGCTTATGATCTACCGCCTCGACCGTTGAGCGCTACAGAGGTGGAAGGATTAATTAATAGTTTATCAGAGCCTAATTTAGATCAAGAGGAGTTTACTATCTTTACGAGTGAGCGAGTAGATAACTTAATTATTAGACTATTAAGCGAGGAGGTTAGACGCGGAACCTTCCCATCTTCTTATGCTAAGGCTGAAGGTTTAGCTAAGGTTGTTCACAGCGAGATCGAATCGGACTATTTAAGTGCTGATCAAGCTCTGGACTTACTGGCTGACATGAAAGGCGGAGCTGCTAGTGGTGAGTTGATAGATCTACTAGCAGATGAGCTATATGTAGACCGTATCATAGATATCTTACGAGAGACTGTCTTAGTTAACCGCAGTGAGTTCGAAGAGTTAACTAAGTTAGCTTCTAAGCTGCCTGAGGTAGAAGAGGTAATTAAAAGCTGGGCTGAACGTGAATTTGCTCAGGATTGGGAGTTAGAAGATGAGTATGACGGAGTGACAATTAAGGTGGGCGATAATGTCACTACGGGACACTTAAGTCCATCTAAGAATGCTGATAGTCGAACTGATCAGCCGTTACACGCTCAATTTGTAATGGATGGTCGCGAAGATGAAGCAGACTTTTTAGAGCGATTAGAAGACTTAAAGAGTGAACACGAGAATGTAATCTTTGTTGCTGGAGCTGCCTTAGGTGAAGGCTCGTCTCGTAAGTCAGCTACTTATACTATGTTACAGTTATTAGGTAAGCCAGTAGATGGTGAGCCGGAGAAGAAAGCAGGCGGAGTAGTAGTGGCTAAAAGCTTTGCACCGATCTTCAAAAATTCCTTAGTAGCTTCAGGTATGTTACCGGTAGAGTGTGATACGTCTGTTATTAATGAAGGTGATGAGTTAAAGGTAGATTTAACAGAGAGAAAGTTAATCATTAATGGTAGTGAGGAGCTAGATATCGAGCTGCCGATTCAATTTAAGTTAGATAAGATTGCTGCTGGCGGAATGACTTACTTTGACGCTGGTAATGAACTACAGCAGTGGGCTGTAGAGCACTGTCAAGAAGCTGGGATTGACTTTGATGAGAGTCAGATACCTACACAGGCTCAGCCAGCTGATGAGAAGCCGCCGCAGACTCTAGCTCAAAAGATTGTCGGAATGAATAGATTAGATGGTAAAGAGACTATCTTACCAGGTGAGACAGCAACAGTTAGAATTAGAGGGGTTTACTCTCAGGATACGACGGGACCAATGACTTTAGATGAGTATCAATCTATGGCTGGCGGTGACTTTGGGGCTGAATTTGTTGTGCAGTCACTCTGTCATACCGGAGAGTGTCCATCCTCAGAAGATAGAGATAAGCATCAATTCATGGATCAATTTGTAACTGAACGCGGCGGTGTCTGTTTAGAGCCGGGCGAAGGTGTAATCCATACCATTGGTAATCGCTTTGTACTACCAACTGATGTAATCGTTGGTGGAGATTCACATACTCGTACGCAGCGCGGTGTCTCCTTTCCAGCAGCTTCGGATATTGTTGCCGGAGCAATGAAGTACGGTAAGCAGGACTTAACGATGGATGAGTCAGTCCGGGTTATCTTTACTGGTGAGCCTCAGGAAGGAATTACAGCTCGTGACTTAGTCTCTACTTTAGTTGTTTATGCGGAACAGACAGTAGGCAAAGAGGTCTTTAATGGTCGCATTATTGAGATGGAAGGAGTCGAGTTCTTAGACTCTGATGAGCGGTATATCTTAACTAATGCTGTCGCAGAACGCAGTGCTTCCGCTGGTGTGATTCCACCGGATGAGACTACTTTAGAGGCAGTTAAGGAGAACTTAGAGTATCTAAAGTCGCGACCAGATGCAGATTCTTCACCATCAGTTCAGAATGCAATAGCAGCAATTGAAGAGTTCTTAGCTGATCCTATCTTGCCTGAAGCGGATGAAGATGCCGAGTATGCTGCTACAATTGAGATTCCATTAGATGAGGTAAGTGAACCATTAGTTGCTAAGCCGCATCATCCAGATAATGTAGCACCGATCTCTGAAGTAGCAGGTACTGAAGTTGATGAGGTCTTTATTGGTAGCTGTGTTGGCGGAGATGTTGCCGGGATTAGAGCAGCAGCTAAGATTGTAGAAGATTATCAAGTTCCTCATGAGGTGAATTTTGTTGTCTGTCCATCTGCCCGCGATATCTATAATGAATTAGCTCAAGATGGTAGTTTGGCTAAGCTAACAGCAGCTGGGGCTACAATTACAATGCCTGGTTGTGGTCTCTGTATGGGTAATAAGCGTCGGATTGGTTCTGGCGCTACAGCCTTTACTACTACAACTCGTAATTATCAATCACGAATTGGACCAGCTGATGCTCAGACCTATTTAGGTAGTGCTCATGTAGCTGCAATGGCAGCAGTATTGGGTGAACTACCGACTAAAGAAGAGTATGAACAGATGTTTCAAGAGTAAATAATATAAATTAAAGTGAGCCTTCCTCATGTTGGGGAAGGCTCTTTTAATAATTACGTAATTAGTTAAAACATAAGTAGACTTAATGCCATTACTGCCATACCTAATAGGAAACCATAAATCACTTGATGTCCCCGACCATATTTCCGCGAAGTTGGCAGTAGTTCATCAATTGAGATAAAGACCATAATACCGGCTACACTACCAAAGAGAATACCAAAAGTTAAGTCATTAAAGAAGGTTTTTAGGAAGAAGTAACCTACTACTGCTCCAATTGGTTCTGCTAATCCGGATAAAAAAGAGTAAGTGAAAGCTTTCTTCTTATTACCAGTGGCGTGATAGATAGGAACTGAAACTGAAATACCTTCAGGAATATTATGTATTGCTACTGCAATGGCAATCGACAGACCTAACTTAGGGTCAGAGAGTGCCGAGGCAAAGGTCGCTAAACCTTCGGGAAAGTTGTGAATAGCAATTGCTATTGCAGAAAATGCTCCCATTCGTAATAGTTCTGCCTCATCATTGATAATATCTTGTTGTAGATTATCTAGTTCTTCTTCATCGCGAACGTGGTGTGGATTTTGAAATTCAGGGACGAAGCGGTCAATAACTCCGATAATAATAATTCCTAAAAAGAAAGAGCCTGCTGTTGTCCATTCTCCCCAAGTAGTGCCTAAGACTGAGGTTAGTGATTCACGAGCTTTAGCAAGAATTTCTACAAAAGAAACATAGACCATTACTCCAGCTGAAAAACCGAGCGCAGAAGCTAAAAAGGAGGTGTTGGTTCGTTTAGTAAAGAAAGCTAAAGCGCTACCTATACCAGTTGATAGTCCAGCAAATAAGGTTAATAGAAAGGCAATTAATGTATTATTCATTTAATCACTCCTTTCTTTTTAAACAGCTGTTACTTATTATAATATATTTTAGTAAGTAGAACAAATAAATTTAACTACTTAAAGCCTTGCCAAAACTAACTATTCTCTGGTATAATTATAAACAAGTAACAATATAATATTAAAAATTGACACACTAGGGGAGCTCTATTACAGGGCTGAGAGAGAGGTATGAGCCTCTTGACCCTCTGGACCTGATCTGGATAATACCAGCGTAGGGAAGTGGCTGAGCTATAATTGATTGCAAGCTAGAGTTAGTAGATTATAGGCACAGACTCCCTATCTGGGGTCTGTGCTTTTTTAGTTGAAAGAGATTATTTAAGTTAGAAAGGAGTTAATAAGGATGGTAAGTGTATTAACAATTGCTGGTTCTGATTCTAGTGGTGGAGCAGGTCTGCAGGCAGATTTGAAGACGATGACGCGCTTTAATGTCTATGGCGCTTCGGTAATTACTGCTATTACAGCTCAAAATACCTTAGGCGTTCAGGATTTAGAAGCTTTAGATCCTAGGATGGTAGCTAAACAGTTTGATTCGGTCTGTAGTGATCTTAATTTAGCGGCAGCGAAGACAGGAATGTTAGCGACAAAAGAGATTATTGAAGTAGTAATTGATAAAGTACAGGAGTATCAAGTAGCTAATTTAGTAGTAGATCCGGTGATGGTGGCAACTAGCGGAGAGGTATTATTAGAAGAGAAGGCAATTGCAACCTTAAGGGATAAGTTACTGCCATTGGCGGAGGTGATTACTCCTAATCTCAATGAAGCTAAGATTTTAACTAACCGTGAGTTGACAGCTGATGTTAGTCTCCAACAATTAGCTCAGGAACTATACCAATTAGGACCTCAGCAGGTATTGGTGAAGGGTGGACATTGTGTGGATAGTCAAGCTAAAGATTTGTTATATGATGGCGAGAACTTTACTCACTTCACAGCTGAGTGGGTTGAGACTACTAATAATCATGGTACGGGCTGTACATTATCAGCAGCAATTGCCAGTAATTTAGCCTTAGGCTATCAGTTAACTAAGGCAGTCGAGCGCAGTAAAAGCTTTGTCACGCAGGGCTTACAATCGGGCTGTCAAGTAGGTGGTGGCAATAATCCACCAAATCATTTGGTCGATTTTTGGGAGTGAAAGCAGGAGATAATTATTAATCAAGGAGGGTTAGATTAAATGACACAGATTACTCAGGCAAGAGCAGGTCGGATTACTCCAGAGATGGAGCGGGTAGCAAGTAAGGAAGGAATTACAGCTGAGAAGATTCGAGATGGTGTAGCTAAAGGAACAATTGTAATTCCGGCTAATCAGAATCATCAGCACTTAGATCCTAATGGTTTTGGAGCGGGATTATCAACAAAGGTTAATGCTAACTTTGGAACTTCAGAGGATAATCAAAATTTAGACCAGGAGCTAGAGAAGCTAAGAGTGGCGGTAGAAGCAGGAGCCGATGCAGTGATGGATCTTTCAACAGGGGCAGAGATTACTAAGACCCGACAGAGTATCTTAGCTCAGGCGGAGGTGCCGCTGGGGACAGTGCCACTCTATCAGGCAACAGTCGAAACACTGCAACAAGATAAGTCAATCGTAGAGATGACAACTGATGATCTCTTTGCAGTAATTAAACAGCAGGCAGAGGAAGGAGTGGACTTTATTACAGTTCACTGTGGTCTGACTTTAGAGAGTGTGCGACATCTGCGTGAAGAGGGACGAGTAACGGATATTGTCAGCCGTGGTGGTTCTTTCATTACCGGCTGGATGTTACATAATCAGGCGGAGAATCCACTATACGAAGAGTATGACCGACTCTTAGAGATAGCTTATGAGCATGATGTAACCTTAAGTTTAGGAGATGGACTGCGCCCTGGTTCATTAGCTGATGCTACAGATCGAGGGCAGATTCATGAGCTGTTAGTTTTAGGAGAGTTAGTGGATCGTGCTCGTGAAGCAGAAGTGCAGGTGATGGTTGAAGGACCTGGGCATCTACCTTTTGACCAGATTGAGACTAATATTAAGTTACAAAAGGAGTTATGTAAGGGAGCGCCATTCTATGTTTTAGGCCCGCTAGTTACTGATATTGCGCCCGGTTATGATCATATTACTGCTGCAATTGGCGGTACGAAGGCAGCTAGTTGTGGAGCAGACTTCCTATGTTATGTTACACCTGCCGAACATATTGGACTGCCGGATGTAGAAGAGGTAAAAGAAGGAGTAATCGCAACTAAGATAGCTGCTCATGCGGCTGATATTGCTAAAGGTGTTCCTGGGGCTAAAGAACAGGATTTAGAGATGGCTCGAGCGCGTAAAAAGTTAGACTGGGAGAAACAGATGGAGTTAGCTATTGACTCTCAAAAGGCTAAGGCAGCGCGCAAGTCACATAATCAAGAGCTAAACGATGAAGAGACCTGTAGTATGTGCGGCCCTTACTGTGCGATGAAGATTGTAGACCAGGAACTATAATTATTGTAAATACTGGGGGGGATTAGAGTTAGTTACTAAATTGTAATTATATAGTTATGAATTTAACCTCTCTTCTTTGGAGAGGTTATTTTTTTAAATAGTAAGTGAGAATAGATGATACTTTAGAGGGGATAAATAGGATTTGAGCTGCTGTTAGGACTTAATTGCTGAATTGGAAGCTAGAGATAAAAAGTTAGAGAAGAGTCACCACATTTTTAATAGTCTTAATTTTGATCTGAAGGGATTGATCAATTGTTCTATTAGGCTAAGGAGGTGGGCAGGAATTAGATTAAGAGTTAAATTGATTAGTAGTTGACAATAAAAATCAAGTGCTATATAATGAAACAAACTACCCCGGGGTAGATGGGGTAAGAATTTGATTAAGGAGTGTGAATTAGTTATGTTAACAGTCACTGAAGCTGCTAGATCTAAATTTGATGAATTATTAGCTGATTCAGATAAGGATGATCCGATAGTTAAGATTTATTTACAGACAGTAGGGTGAAATGGTCCCCAGTATGGATTGACTCTTGTAGAGTCAAAAGTTGATGGAGATAAAGTAATTGAAGTAGATGATTTAAAGTTAGCTTTGAAGCCCAAATTATTAGATAATTTAGAAGAAGGAAAGATCGATTATGCTGATTCTATCTTTAAGCGTGGATTTGTAATTACTTAAATTTAAGATAGAAAAAGACCCCGGTTCTAAGACCGGGGTTAATTATTTAGAGATGAATTAAGCTTCGATTGCTTCTACTGGGCAAGCATCTGCACAAGAACCGCAGTCTACACATTCGTCAGCATCGATTTCAAATTTACTATCTCCTTCTGAGATAGCTCCTACTGGACATTCTGGTTCGCAAGTTCCACAAGAAACACATTCGTCAGTAATAGTATAAGCCATTTTAAATTCATCTCCTTTCTAAAGTTAAGTATATGAATATAATAACATTTAAAAAATTGAAAGTCAATTATATAAGTTAGTATTTATGGACTAAAAAGTAATTAGTCAAAATTAAATTACTTCCTAATTATTCTAGGTGAATATAACTTTTTATCGAATAAGTATAAATAAGGTATTATTATAAGGATTTTAATAATGAATTAGGGAGTGAGTGGCTATTAAATCTTACATTGCTCGCCAGCCTATCTTTAATCAGTGTAAAAGAGTAATTGGCTATGAGCTATTATATAGAGATGGAATGGATAACTTTTATCAAGAGATTGATGGTGATCTTGCTACTTCTCAAGTTCTGACCAATAGCTTTGGGGTAATTGGAATTGAAGAATTAACGCAGGGTAAGTTAGCCTTCATTAATTTTACCAAGAACTTATTAGAAAAGGAGATTGCCACATTATTTGATAGTAACGTCTTAGTAGTAGAGATTTTAGAGGATGTGGAATTAACTTCGGAAGTAATTGCTAAATGCAAAGAGTTAAGAGCTAAAGGCTATACAATTGCTTTAGATGATTTTGTATTTGCCCCGGAATATGCTCAGTTATTAGAGTTAGCCCATATAGTTAAAGTGGATTTTTTAATTACTTCTCCCCAAGAACGACGACAGTTAGTAGATAAGATACAAGATTATGAGATAGAGCTATTAGCCGAAAAGGTAGAGAGTGAAGCTCAGTTTCGTGAGGCACAAGAGATGGGTTACTCTTACTTCCAAGGTTACTTCTTTAAACGTCCTGATATCGTATCAGGTAAGGATCTACCTGTCTATCCTACTAATTACTTACAAGTGCTTAGAGAACTTAATCAGCCTCAACCTAATTTAGATAAGATAGCTAGGATTATTAAACAGGATATGGCTCTTTCGTACAAACTATTACGGTTAATTAATTCAGCAGCATTCGGAGTTAGAAAAGAAGTCGATTCGATTAAGCAGGCGCTGATCTTATTAGGTCTAGATGAGATTGAAAAATGGTTCGATTTAGTAGTGATTAAGGAGATAGCTCAAGATAAACCTACAGAGGTAATTCGTATCTCTTTAATTAGAGCCAAGTTTGCTGAATTATTAGGTGAGAAAATAGCTAGGGAAGTAAATACATCACAGTTATTTATGATGGGACTTTTTTCTTTGCTTGATGTATTAATGGATAATGAGTTAAATAGTTTATTAAAAGAGCTGCCGATTGCTCCGGCGATTAAGCAAGCTTTAACAGGGCAATCAGGGCTGTTTAGAGATATCTATGAATTAATTTTGGCTTATGAAGAGGGAGAGTGGGATCTGGTAACTGAATATAAAGTAAAGTTAGGTGTACCAGAAGGGTTAGTTGGCATACTGTTTTTAGAAGCGATAGAGTGGACAGAAGAAGTGATGGTGGAGGTTTAGCGCAGAATAATTTAGTAGTAGGAGGAGCAGTGATGTGGTCTTTTTTCTTTCATAATATGACAACTATTATCTCAGTTATTTTTATTGGAGCTCGATTAAAGAAGTTTATGATTAGAAGAGTGGGAGATAACTCTATTTTTCGTTTATTATTGCCACTATTAGCTGGTTTACTCTCAACTTTAGTTATGTATGAAGCATTTGAGTATCAAAATATGATCTTTGATTTACGTGCTGTACCAATCTATTTAATCTCTTATGCTCTTGGCGGTAAAATGGGATTTTACTCGGCAATTATCCCTGCAGGTTATAGATTATATGTAGGTGGGGCAGCAGTTGAGTATGGTATCTTGCTTGCTTTATTACTACCAGCTGTAGTTGGACATTTCTTTTATAATCCTCAGCGAGTAGGTTCTTTAGTGGTACAGATTGATACCAAGGAAGCAGTAAGTGGTTATCTACTATTTAGTATAATTAAAGATTTGATTCAATCTGTAGTGTTAGGAATTTCACTTTCAGTGTGGCTTAAATTAAGTATTACTATAACATTCTTCTCATTAATTTCTCTACTTATGATGGTAGTGATTATTAAAGATTTCAATCAATCGATTATGTTAGAACAAGAGTTGGAATGGAAAGCTAATTATGATCTATTGACTGATCTTCCTGATTTACATTACTTTAAAAATCTACTAGAGAGAAAGATGAAGCATCTTGATTCAGTAGTGATTATGATGATTGATCTGGATGATTTTAAAACTTATAATGACTTAAACGGACATCCAGCAGGTAATCAAGCGCTACAAGAGTTAGCTCAGATATTTAAGGAAGAGACGAGAGATGAGGATATAGTAGCTCGCTATGGAGGAGAGGAGTTTATTTTAGCTATTTCTAACCTAACATCTAGAGAAGAAGTCTTCTTGATTGCCGAGCGACTTAGAAAGTCGGTTGCGGAATATTCTTTTGCTGGTGGAGCAGAACTGCCGAGTGGCTCTTTAACTATTTCGATAGGGGTTAGTTCATTAAATCCAGATAGGTCTTTAGATAGTTTAATCAAGGAAGCAGACCAAGCTTTATATACTTCTAAGGCTAAAGGGAAGAACTGTCTAACATTCTTTGCTGATTTAAATAGAGTAGTTAATTAGTTATAATTCATAAAGAATTTATAATATCTTCATTAATTCTTCATATTTCTATTATATAGTATAGGTAAAGATTAAGAGAAGATTTTAATCAAGGGGTGATCAAGATGAAGAAGATATTAGCGGGTAGTTTGGTATTGGTCTTAGTTATAGGAATAGGTGCTGTAGCATTTGGTGCTAATGATTTGAGTAGAGATGAATGGTTAGAGAAGAATTATAAATTTAATAAGGATTATATCCAAGAGAAGCAAGAAGCAGGATTAATTAGTTCAGAAGAAGCAGAGTATATGTTAGAACGACTAGAGGAGCGCAGAGAGTATTATAAAGAAGATTATCAAGACCGTTCTGCAGGTTATAATATGCCTTGTCACCGTGGTGGTTTTGGCATGATGGGCGGTTTTGGAATGATGCCTCATGGGCCACATGGTCGCGGCTTTAGAGATCGCAGTCCAGGTTATGGACACCAGGGACACGGACCAGGTTACAATAATAGAATGGGTAGATAGTAAAGCGGAGTCTCCTACTTAAGTGGGAGACTCTTTTTTTATTGATTAGCTTTGATTCTGCTGATTAGATTGCATACTTGATAAGTAATTTGGAAGAATATTAGTAAGATAATTTAGGGAATTACTTTTAAATTAGGAGGTTAAGCGATGGAATTGATTTTAGAGCGAAGAAGTATCAGGAATTATACTTCAGATCCTGTGCCGAGACATATAATTAAGAATCTTCTTCATGCAGCAATGGCAGCTCCATCAGCCGGTAATGAGCAGCCGTGGCACTTTATTGTGCTAGATGAACGAGAGGTATTAGATAAGTTAGCTAAGCTGCATCCAGATGCTGGTATGTTAACCGATGCACCAGCTGCAGTATTAGTCTGTGGAGACTTAGGATTAGAAGAGTATGATGGTTACTGGGTACAGGATTGCTCGGCTGCTACAGAGAATATCTTGATTGCAGCGGAGATGGAAGGTTTAGGTTCGGTCTGGGTGGGAGTTCATCCTAATCAAGAGCAGGAGAATGGGATTAGAGACTTATTCGATTTGCCGGGTGAGATTATACCATTTGCGATTGTTGCTTTAGGAAAACCAGCTGAAGAGAAGCCACCGGCTAATAGATATGATGAAACGCGAGTACACTACAATAATTGGCAGTAGTTATATTGAGTGAGGTTAATCCTTCTGTGAATTTATAATTTGCAGGAGGATTTTTTTATAATTATCTTAACCGGCGGATTGATAGTACAGCTACTTACTACTTTATAAGTTAACTGGACATAAATGTAAGATGGAACCTTGACAAAACCATACTAAATTAGTATAATTATAACCGGAAATGATTATAATAATTAATGAGATAGGTGAGATAGATGAGAATTAGTCAGGCTAGTGATTATGCTTTACGAGCTATTCTATACTTAGCAAAACAGGGAGTAGGTTCTAGAGTTGACGCCTATACAATTTCGGAAGCAGAGAAGATTCCCAAGCGATTCTTACTTAAGATTTTTCGCGAATTAGCTCAGACCGATCTAGTGGAATCCTATCGTGGCAAGAATGGTGGGTATGCGTTAGCTAAAGAACCAGCTAAGAT
>JBNJEL010000044.1:0-14457 GCA_051745835.1 Bacillota bacterium | reverse complement strand
ATTTAGCTTAGAGAGTAAACGAGCTGCTGGGCAATTTGATATTATAGGTTTTACTCTGCAGTATGAATTAAGTTATACTAATATTTTGAATATGTTAGACTTAGCTGAAGTAGCGCTTAAGAGTCAAGATAGAGTTCAAGATGACCCGTTAGTGATAGCTGGCGGTCCGTGTACTGTTAATCCGGAGCCAGTGGCTGAGATCTTTGATGCGGTAGTGATTGGTGAAGCGGAAGATGTTGTCGGTGAAATAGTGGAGCTATATCGAAATTGGCAGGAGAGTAATCAATCGCGAGATGAGTTATTATTAAAGTTAGCACGGGTAGATGGTATTTATGTCCCAAGTTATTATGAGATAGAGTATGAAGGCAGTGCAGTACAGAGTTTGACTGCTCAAGATAGCACTTTACCGACTCAAATAGAGAAAAGAATTGTCGAAGATTTAGAAGATAGTTTCTATCCTACTAATTGGGTAGTTCCGTATATGGATATTGTACATGATCGGATTAATTTAGAGGTAGCGCGCGGTTGTGCTCGCGGTTGTCGTTTCTGTCAAGCAGGAATGATCTATCGTCCTGTACGTGAGCGAAGTGTTAATCGATTAAAAGAGTTAACAAGTGAGCTGATTGATCAGACGGGATATGAAGAGTTAAGCTTGACCTCTTTAAGCACTAGTGATTATTCAGCGATTAAAGAATTAACTGAAGATTTAGTCGATGAGTACTCTAAGTTGCAGGTTGGTCTTAGTTTGCCTTCCTTGCGGGCTGATTCTTTTTCATTAGATTTAGCTAAGAAGGTGGAAGAAGTTAAGAAGACAGGTCTTACCTTTGCACCGGAAGCTGGAACACAGAGGTTAAGAGATGTAATTAATAAAGGGATTACTAAAAAAGATATAGTCAGTACTGTGCAGGATGCTTATGATGCTGGCTGGAAGCGGGTTAAACTTTACTTTATGATTGGATTACCGACTGAAACTGAGGAGGACTTAGCAGGAATTGTTAAGTTAGCTAAGGAGGTAGCAGCCATTGGCAAGTTAGAGGTTAAGGTCAGTGTCTCTACTTTTATTCCTAAGCCGCATACTCCGTTCCAGTGGGTTAGATTCAATACTTTAGCAGAGATTAGAAAGAAGCTTGATTATCTCAAGCAGAACTTACGCGGTAGAGGTTTATCTTTAGATTGGAATGAACCAACTTTAAGTAAATTAGAAGCTATCTTTGCTCGCGGTGACCGTAGATTAGGTGAGGTCTTAATTAATGCTTGGCAGTTAGGTAGTCGCTTTACTGGCTGGCATGAACACTTCGATATGGATATTTGGCGACAAGCATTTGCTGAATCTGAACTAGATTTAGATCAGTATCTTTATCGTAAATTTTCTCTTAAGGATCGCCTGCCGTGGGATCATATTGAAGTAGGAGTAACTAAGGATTATCTACGCTCTGAGTATAAGCAGGCACTAGAGGCAGAGGTTACTTCAGATTGTAGGTTTGATCAGTGTACAGGCTGTGGGGCTAATCAGCTTTTAACTAGTTTTGATTGTGCTGTAGGTGACCAGAATGAAGATTAGAACAGAGTTTACTAAGGGTGATAATTTAAAGTTTATTTCTCATTTAGATTTGATGAATACAATTACTAGAGCGTTACGTCGAGCTCGAATACCAGTTCAGTTTTCACAGGGTTATAATCCGCGCCCTAATATCTCTTTTGGTTCTGCTTTGGCTGTAGGGATTACTAGTAGTAGTGAGTATATGGATTTTGAGTTAGCAGAAGAATTATCAGTTAATGAATTTCAGGAACGTTTGAATAATGAGTTACCAAAAGGGATTAAAATTATCTCTGCGGCTGAGATTTCTGATCAGGCTAAATCATTGATGGCTAAGATTAATGCTGCTCACTATCAGATTAATCTAGACTTAACTAAAGCAGCATCAGCAGCGACAGTTAAGGAGTGGTTAGCTGATTTTTTAGCTACTGAGGAGATTATGATTGTTCGTCAGCGGCGTAATAAGTCTGATCGAGAGTTTAATTTACGACCGATGGTCTTTGAGTTAGAATTGGTGGAGAGTAAGCAGGATAGCATCGTAATAGAAGCATTAATTCAAACAGGAAGTAGTGGTAATCTGCGAGTAGAAGAGTTAGTTCGTGCTTTACAGCAGAGATATCCAATTAGTGAGGAGTTTAATCTAACAGCTGTACATCGGTTAGGTTTATATGTTAAAGAAGATACGAAGTTAAAGACTCCGATTGAAATAGCTGTAGAATAAATAATTATTGTTGGAATTTAGTAGGGAGCTGAGAAGTTATGGTTAAGGAGATTCTGGCTGAGGTAGGATTACAAGAGACAAGGGTAGCTGTAGTAGAAGATAATGAGCTAGCTGAGATATACTTCGAACGAGAGAATGAGGAGCAGATAGTTGGGAGCATCTATAAGGGAATTGTGACTGATGTACTGCCCGGTATGCAAGCAGCTTTTGTTAATGTAGGTTTGGATAAGAATGTGTTCTTGCATGTTAGTGATGCTCTTGCTCTAATGCCAGAAGAAAAACGTAGTAAGGATCTATCAATTCAAGATGTAGTCCAACCTGGTCAAAAGATCATGGTACAGATTACTAAGGGACCGGTTGGTGATAAGGGGGCGAGAGCTAGTTGTGACTTAAACCTGCCTGGTAGGTACTTAGTGTTAATGACCTCTATGTCTCATATTGGTATTTCACGGCGGATAGAAGATCAGCAGAAACGTGATCGCTTAAAGAAGATTGCCCAAGATATTAGACCGGATGAGATGGGGGTAATTGTACGTACTGCAGCAGCTAATAAGTCGCGGACTGCTTTAGAGCAGGATTTACAATTTTTGGTTAATCTATGGCAGAAGACACTTCATAATTATCGTCAGCAGGAAGCTCCAGCAGTACTTCATAGTGATCTAGATTTAGTTAGTAAGATTGTAAGAGATAAGTTAACAACCGAGGTAGATCGGGTCTTAATTGATGACCAAGCGGAATACCAAGAGATTAAGGAGTTAGTTGACTTTATCTCGCCTCATTTGAAGTCGCGGATTAAGTTATATGATCAAAGTAAGCCGCTATTTGAGTATTATCACCTTGAGTCAGAGGTAGAGAAGTTAATTAAGCGTAGAGTTTGGCTAAACTGCGGTGGATATATTATCTTTGATTCTACGGAAGCTCTAACAGCAGTTGATGTTAATACTGGTAAATTTGTCGGGAGTAAGAATTTAGCTGATACAGTGCTGAAGACTAATTTAGAGGCAGCAGTAGAGATTGCTAAGCAGTTAAAGTTAAGAAATATCGGTGGGATTATCATTATTGATTTCATTGATATGAAGAATAAGCAGCATCAATCACAGGTAGTATCAGCATTAGAAGAAGAGTTAGCTAAGGATAAAACTAAGACAGCTATCTTAGGTTTAACGGAGTTAGGTTTAGTGGAGATGACTCGCAAAAAGGAGAAGGAAGGCGTAGCTGAGTTTTTACAGAAGTCCTGTCCTTATTGTCAAGGAAGTGGACGGGTCTTATCGGAGGATACTGTAGCTTTAAAGACAATTAGAAAGTTAAAGAAGCTATTTAATAATAATGATCAGGAAGCAGTCTTAGTAGAGGTTCATCCACAGGTTGCAGCTAGATTGATTGGTTTAGGTGGTAATAATTTAGAGGAGTTAGAGTCAGAATTAGGTCGTCATATTTATGTTAAAGGGGCGCAGGATTTACATATTGAAGAGATTGATGTGGTAGCCTTAGGAACTCAAGATGAGATTGTTAAGCTAGCTTTACCGGTTGCTGAGGGGGATGAGCTAACTTTAGAGATAGAAGAGACTCATGTGACTAACAAACAGCACGGTATTGCTCGAGTGGAAGGTTTTATTATTGATATTATAGATGCTAGTCACTTAGTAGGCGAGGAGGTTAAAGTCAAGATTAAGAAGGTCTATCGTACTTATGCTAAGGCAGAGGTGATTGATACCCTCTAAACTTGACATTGACTCTAAATTGTGCTAAAATGCTGACTTGTAAGTGGTAATTAGTATCGGCGTGTGATTACCCAAACCGCTCGGTGCGGGCTTTAAAAAACGTAATGTTTGCCTAAGTACCGGCGAGTCTGAGGTAGAGGAGGTGTTTTAAGATAATGTATGCGATTATAGAAACAGGTGGTAAGCAGTATAAAGTTGAAGAAGGCGAAATAGTTGAGATTGAAAAGCTAGATGTAGCTGAAGATGAAGAAGTAGAATTTGATACTATTAAGGCTATCTCTAATGGCGATCAGTTAGAGGTAGGACAGCCTAATTTAGCTGATGCTACTGTAAAAGGTAAAGTTGTAGAACATGGTAAAGGCGATAAGATTATTGTCTTTAAGTATAAGCCTAAGAATAATTATCGTAAGAAGCAGGGACATCGACAGCCTTATACTAAGGTGATGATTGAGGATATTAAGCTGTAAGATGGTAGAGGTGACGATTGACCGCAATCAAGCTGGTGAAGTAGTAAGTTTTAAAGCTAGTGGTCACGCAGAGTATGCAGAGCACGGCAGAGATATTGTCTGTGCTGCGGTATCTGCTATTTTACAGACAGCTATCTTTGGCTTAACTGAATATTTGGATTTAGAAGTAGAAGTTAGTCAAGAAGATGGCTGGTTAAGTTGTGATTTAAGCGAGATTAAGAATACCGAGGAAGTTAATGCGATTTTGGAGACGATGGTAGTAGGTTTAGAGAAGACAGTCGACTCCTATAGTGATAGGTTAAGATTAACGGAAGGGGGTAAGAATAATGATTAAAGAGATGAATCTACAATTATTTGCTCAAAAGAAGGCAGTTGGTAGTTCTAATAATGGTAGAGATAGTATCTCTAAGCGTTTGGGAGTTAAGAGTCACGATGGACAATTTGTACCAGCTGGTAGTATCATTGTTAGACAGCGAGGTACTAAGTTTAAACCTGGTTTAAATGTAGGTCGTGGCAAAGATGATACTCTATTTGCTAAACAAGACGGATATGTTACTTTTGAGCGCAAAGGTCGTAAGTCGCGACAAGTGAGCGTTTATACTGAAGATCAATTAGAGATGTTATCATAAATAGATCTGTTATTAACTCCCAGTCTTTAGTAGCTGGGAGTTTTTTGTTAATCAGAGCAGATTAGGGTAGACTAATTAAGAATTAAATTGTAATATAGGACGGTGCTTACTAGATGTTTGTAGATGAAGCAGAAATTAAAGTTGAAGGTGGACGCGGAGGTAATGGTTCAACTAGTTTTCGTCGCGAGAAATTTGAGCCGCAGGGTGGTCCTGATGGCGGCGACGGCGGAGCTGGTGGCGATGTAGTTTTAACTGTTGATGAAGGATTGAATACTCTATTAGAGTTTAGAGAGCGGGATCGCTATCAAGCTGAAGATGGTGGACATGGACAGAGTAAGAATCAACATGGAAAGTCAGGTAGTGATCTAATAGTTCCTGTGCCACCAGGGACAGTAGTCTACCAAGCAGGAAGTGATGAAGTAATTGCTGATTTGACAGATGAAGATGACCGTGTAGTGATTGCTGAAGGCGGTCGTGGTGGTAAAGGTAATTCACGTTTTAAATCTTCTACGCGGCGAGCACCTAAGTTTTCAGAGAATGGTGAACCTGGTGAGAAGAAGAAGATTCGTTTGGAGTTAAAGTTGTTAGCTGATGTAGGTTTAGTTGGATTTCCTAATGTCGGGAAGTCTACTTTAATCTCTAATGTTTCTGCTGCTCAGCCGAAGATCGGTAATTATCACTTTACTACGTTAGAGCCTAATTTAGGAGTAGTTAAAACTGGTGATTACAGCAGCTTTGTGATGGCTGATATTCCGGGCTTGATTGAAGGAGCTCACTCGGGTGTAGGTTTAGGTGATGACTTTTTACGTCATTTAGAGCGGACAAAAGTGATCTTACATGTATTGGATACGACTGGACGCGAAGGGCGTGATCCACTCGAAGATTTTGAGATAATTACCGAAGAGTTAGAGAAGTTTAATCCTCAGTTATGTCAGCGGGAACAGCTAGTAGCGGCTAATAAGATGGATCTGCCGCGAGCCCAAGAGAATATTACTGAGATTAAGTCTAAGTTAGAGGAGCAAGGCTATCAGGTCTTTCCTATCTCAGCGGTAACCGGCGAAGGTTTAGATGAATTGATTCGTGCTGTAGAGCAGGCGGTTAGTGAAGCTGATGAGATTACAGTAGAAGAAGAACAAAGCGATGAAGAAGTAGTAATTAAAGGGCCTCAACCGCGCGAGGAAGAGAAGCGGTTTGAGATTATTGAACGTGAGGACTATTATCTAGTTAAAGGTGATGAGATTGAACGTAAAGTAGCGATGACTGATCTAACTAGTGATGAATCAGCTTATCATTTTGCTCAAGTATTAGAGAAGATGGGGGTTGAAGAGGCTTTAATAGAACGAGGTATTAGTGAAGGAGATACTGTTAAGATCGGTGAGATTGAGTTTGAATACTTTGCTGAATAGATAGAGAAGTGGTCTGAATTAAAGGAGGTGCAGGCAGGATGTTAACCGGTAAACAGAGAAGTTATTTAAGAAAAGAAGGTAATCAATTAGATCCTGTAGTGCAGATTGGTAAACACGGCATTACAGAAGAAGTACTTGAACAGGTAGAAGAGGTATTATCAGCTAAAGAGTTAATTAAGGTGCGCGCTTTAAATAATTCACTCTATACCTCACGTGAAGTAGCTGATGAATTAGCTGAGAAGTGTGATGCGGATGTAGTGCAGGTGATCGGTAGTGTCTGTTTGATCTATCGTCGTAATGAAGAAGAACCGCACTATAATCTGCCAGACTAAGTAGGTTGGTGATTCGATGTCAAAGATAGATCAATTAGCAGAAGCAAAAAGAATTGTAGTTAAGGTCGGTAGCAGCACTCTAACTCACTCCACCTCTAAGTTGGATTTAGCACGCATTGAAGCTTTAGTGCGACAATTAGTTAATCTCCATAACCAAGATAAGGAGATAGTGGTGGTAACGTCGGGGGCGATAAGTGCTGGCCGAGGTAAGCTGGGGATGACTAACAATCCAGATAATCTACCAGCCAAGCAGGCTTTAGCTGCCGTCGGGCAAGGACTGTTGATGCAGATTTATGAGAAGTTCTTTAGTGAGTATGGTGCTACTTTAGCCCAAGTTCTACTAACACGTAGCGATATTACGGAACGCAAGCGGTATTTAAATTCCCGCAATACCTTATTTAAATTACTCGATTACGGCTTGATTCCGGTAATTAATGAGAATGATACAGTAGCAGTCGATGAGATTAAGTTTGGTGATAATGATACTTTATCGGCGCTGGTAGCTACTTTAATCGATGCTGATTTATTAGTCATCTTATCTGATGTAGAGGGGATCTATACTAGTGATCCTCGTAAAGATGAATCAGCAGAATTAATCTCTAGAGTAGAGGAGATTACACCGGAGCTAGAAGAATTAGCCGGAGGTGCTGGTACTACTCGTGGTACCGGAGGGATGGTAACTAAGTTAGAAGCAGCTAAGATTGCTACGCGGGCTGGAATTATGATGATGATTGCTAATGGCAGTCAGGAGCATGTCTTAGATGAGATTAATCGCGGAGTTAATCCCGGTACAATCTTTATTCCGGAAGTAGAGGAGTTAGCGAGTCGTAAGAAGTGGATTGCTTTTAATCTTTCAGTACAAGGAGCGGTTATTGTTGACCAAGGAGCAGCAGAGGCTCTGTTACATCAAGGAACGAGTCTTCTACCTTGCGGTGTTACAGCAGTAAGTGATGACTTTAAAGCAGGTGATGTGGTCGATATTAAGACTTCGGAAGATAAGATTGGACGAGGGATTATTAATTATTCGGCTGCGGAAGTAAGAGAGATTAAAGGGTTGCAATCGACTGAGATTAAGGAAGAGTTAGGTTATCAAGATTATGATGAAGTGATTCATCGTGATAATTTAGTCTGTTTTAAAACTTAATTTAAAGGAGTGAAGAGAAGAATGAGTATTCGCGAAGATGTAGTTGCTAAAGCTAAGAAGGCTAATAGTGCAGCGCGTAAGTTAGCTAATGTGGATACAACAACTAAGAATGAAGCTTTATTAGCGATGGCTGATGCTTTGGAGAAGAGAAGTGATGAAATTTTAGCAGAGAATGAGAAGGATATGAAGCAAGGGCGAGAGAATGATTTAAGTGATGCCCTCTTAGACCGGTTATTATTAACTGAAGAGCGGATTAGCAAGATGGCTGATGGTCTACGGGCTGTAGCTAAGTTTGATGATCCAATTGGTGAAGTCTTAGGAATGAAGAAGCGACCTAATGGATTAGAGTTAGGACAGGTACGTGTGCCATTGGGTGTGATTGGGATGATTTATGAAGCGCGTCCTAATGTGACCGTTGATGCGACAGGTCTCTGTTTAAAAGCAGGTAATACTGTGATGTTACGCGGTGGTTCGGAAGCGATTAATTCTAATACTATTGTAGCGCAGGTGATTGCTGAAGCGGCTTATCAAAATGGTATTCCTGAAGGAGCAATTCAGTTAGTAGAAACGACTGATCGTGAAGCAGTCCAGGTGATGTTTGAGCTTAATGAGTACTTAGATGTCTTGATTCCGCGTGGCGGCGAAGGTTTAATTCAAGCAGTGATTAATAATTCTACAGTGCCGGTAATCGAGACAGGCGTAGGTAATTGTCATACTTATATTGATAGTGAAGCTAATTTAGAACAGGCTGAAGAGATAGTACTTAATGCTAAAGTACAGCGTCCGGGTGTTTGTAATGCAATGGAGACGCTTTTAGTACATCAGGATGTAGCTAGTGACTTCTTACCACAGATGGTTGAACAATTACAGGAAGAAGATGTAGAAATTAGAGGAGATGAGCAAGTACAGAAGTTAGCTTATGATGTGGTAGCAGCAACAGAGGAAGATTGGGGTACTGAATTTTTAGATTATACTTTAGCTGTGAAGGTTGTAGCTGATTTAGAGTCAGCGATTGATCATATTCATCAGTACAGCACTAAACATTCGGAAGCAATTATTACTGATAATTATCATCGGGCACGCGATTTCTTAAATTTAGTAGATGCAGCAGCGGTTTATGTTAATGCTTCGACTAGATTTACTGATGGCGGTCAGTTTGGATTAGGAGCAGAGATTGGGATTAGTACGCAAAAGCTGCACGCTCGAGGACCAATGGGCGTTAATGAGTTGACGACAACTAAGTTTATTGTCTACGGTGATGGGCAGATTAGAGAGTAAAGTACTAATAATTTAATTAATCTTTAGAGCCAATTTATCTCGTGTATAGAGATAGATTGGCTCTTTTTAGTGAAATTAGTTGCATCTGTTATCTATTTATAGTAAAATATTACATAAATATTATTTATTAATCTTAGTTGAATTGAGGTGGGGAAGATTGATTTAAGGAGTTTTAGGGTGAATAAGAAGATAGCAATTTTATTAATTTTGATATTAGTGTTGGTGGGATATAATCAAAATTTGGAGGCAAAAGAAGATGAGTTGTTGGAATTTCTAGATAGCTTAAAAGGAATTGAGTATGATATAAGTAATTATCAGATCTATTTTGAAGAGTATGCAAAGTCAGATGATAGATTTGCTAAACAGTTTTATGAAGATTTTCTTAATGGCAATGTGGAATTTATAACTCCAGAGTATGAAACAGATAATCTCAATGATTTTAAGTTTCAAAAGCATGTAAAGAGGTATCCAGGATTAGTTTTTAAAACTGGGAAAGTACTAAATGGTGGTGTACTTGTAGATATTACAGAAGCACATTATAATTTTAAGTATTATAATATAGATATAGATAATAATAAGGCAAATGGGAATGAAGATGTATTTTATAGTAGTGGTTATTGGAATGAAGAAATAATAGATGATGATGGTCGTTATGATCTTTTAAATAGATTAAGTAAAAAAGAAGCTCCCTATTTTAGATATGAAAGTTATGTAGATGGTTTTCCAATTGCTGCAGAATATGTAGGTAGCGAGAAGAAACGAACTACAAATTATAATGGATTAATTAAGTATCAGGGAAGATATTATGTTTATGAAGTTTTAAATTGGAATACAAGGGTAGCGATAAGTTTTTATTGTTGGAATAAGAAACTAAGCAAAGTGACTTGTATGGTCAATTATACAATAGTTCTAAAGGAGGAAGAGTAAAATGAGCAAGATAAAAATTAAATTGATTGATCTTATTAGCTAATGTACTCTAATCTAGGGTGGATTAGTTTTTTATTTTCATTTTCAAAGGATATCGAGTTGCTTCCTAGAATTATAGAGCTAGGAATTGAAATTAGGAGGTAGGGATTAATGGGATTAGTAGACTTGCATACGCATACTTACTATAGTGCTGATGGAGAGTATTCTCCTGAAGAGATTATAGATTTAGCAGTAAATGAAGGGCTGTCTGCTGTGGCAATTACCGACCATGATACCGTGGAAGGAGTAAGCGAAGCAATTGCAGCAGGTAGAAAGCAGAATCTAGAAGTAATTCCCGGTATTGAGTTTGATACACAATTTTACGGACTGAATCTACATATTTTAGGCTACTACTTAGATTGGCAGAGTGAGCGGTTAGCTGAGGTAACGACTGAGATTCGCAAGCGACAGTTAGAGCAGTCGCACAAGCGAGTAAAATTATTACAGGAGATGGATTTTAACTTAGAATGGGCTGAGGTAGAGAAGGAAGCGAATATCTTTCCGGTCGGAGGAATGATAGCGAAGGTACTGTTAACTAATGGACGTAATGATGATGACGAACGATTAGAGCCTTATCGTAGTGGTGAGCGAAGTGATCAGCCGTGTTTTAATTTTTATCTAGATTACTTTTTACCTAACAAGCCGGCTTATGTAGAGGTAGAGCTGCCTGATTCTAGGGAGATAATTGAGTTAATTCATCAGTTAGGTGGAGTAGCTATTATAGCTCATCCTGGCTCGGCGATTGATTTAGCCGAGAATGAAGAAGTCTTAACTAAGCTAACAGCAAGTGGTTTGGACGGCTTAGAAGCATATAGTACTTATCATTCATCACCGGAAGTAACGGCGTTTGCTAACTGGGCTAAGGCGCGTAATTTGTTATTAACAGCTGGGAGCGATTTTCACGGCAAGCTAAAGCCCAAGGTGGATTTAGGAGGAATTGAGCAGAATAATTATCAACTGGTGCGAGAATTAAAAGAGAGAACTAATCAAGGAGAAGTTTAGTATAATTTATTGTTAACAGGGTTGTAAATTGATAATTAATTCTATTTTAATAAGCAGGAATTAGAGTATAAATCTAGAAATTAAATATTAGTGAAGATTAGTTAGTTTCGAAAGGTGGCTATAATCAAGAGTTAGCTGAGATTTACAAGTTGAAGATTTAAACTTAAAATTGGCGTTAGTTACTATTCTAGCAGTAGTTAGAGTTGGTTTCGAAAGCCTCCCCGGTTTTCGTGCAAGATTCACCTTTCGAAATATTGAAGCTGATTAGTGAAAAGCGAGGTGCTGTCAACCTTGCTATGATAGGGTTCATACTCTGCTATTTTTGCGGTTACAATGACTACTCCGTTAAGTAGGAGACTGAAAGAATACACATTGAAATTGCTTTCTATATCTGCTACTGGTTACAATGACTACTCCGTTAAGTAGGAGACTGAAAGAGCTGCTACCATTCCATACTCTAACCTTACGACCTTTTAGTTACAATGACTACTCCGTTAAGTAGGAGACTGAAAGCCTAACACCCAGATAATAGTGTTGATGTTCAATTGGTTACAATGACTACTCCGTTAAGTAGGAGACTGAAAGCGATACAACTCCATCACTCGTTATATTTCTATATTTGTTACAATGACTACTCCGTTAAGTAGGAGACTGAAAGGAGAAATGTGAGACGTATGGTATATAAATATGCTGAGTTACAATGACTACTCCGTTAAGTAGGAGACTGAAAGCTAACTCTAATATAATGGGAATTGATATAGGACTTCGAGTTACAATGACTACTCCGTTAAGTAGGAGACTGAAAGTTACAATATTATTTAATTCTTGTTGTGTTAACTCTTGTTACAATGACTACTCCGTTAAGTAGGAGACTGAAAGCCTCTCTAAAATGGAACGTCAATGTCCTCTTTCTGCTGTTACAATGACTACTCCGTTAAGTAGGAGACTGAAAGTTAGCTTTACCCCAGCCGCTCATAAAAGTATCTTTGTTACAATGACTACTCCGTTAAGTAGGAGACTGAAAGGCTCAATAACATTAGTAATGCTTGAACGTAATCTACGTTACAATGACTACTCCGTTAAGTAGGAGACTGAAAGAAATTGAAAACCAAGAAGAAAGGAAACAATTCATCGGTTACAATGACTACTCCGTTAAGTAGGAGACTGAAAGAACTCTTCTTTTAATTCAATGTATATCTTATTCCTTGAGTTACAATGACTACTCCGTTAAGTAGGAGACTGAAAGCTAATACTCTTCGGCATATATCCAAAATCAATATCGTTACAATGACTACTCCGTTAAGTAGGAGACTGAAAGTTTCTAATGCAATACTTGATCTTATTCTCACTAAATACGTTACAATGACTACTCCGTTAAGTAGGAGACTGAAAGTCCTCTACTGCTTCAGCTCCCTCTTTCGTATCGAATCTGTTACAATGACTACTCCGTTAAGTAGGAGACTGAAAGTAATTGTATCATCTATAACTGTTCTAATCCAGAACTCAAAGTTACAATGACTACTCCGTTAAGTAGGAGACTGAAAGGAAGTATTCAATGAGTATATGATTCAAGAAACAGTAGTTACAATGATTACTCCGTTAAGTAGGAGACTGAAAGCTAGTCAACAGTAAGGTAAATAATCGTCCCTTTTGTTACAATGACTACTCCGTTAAGTAGGAGACTGAAAGGAATAGAGTGCAATTGCTCACAGATGATTATTCTGAGTGTTAAAATGACTACTCCGTTAAGTAGGAGACTGAAAGTTTTCCAGCACGGCAGGTTGTTCATTGGCACTTAGACGTTACAATGACTACTCCGTTAAGTAGGAGACTGAAAGGCAGTCTATGATGATGAAGTCGTAATCACCTTCCATTGTTACAATGACTACTCCGTTAAGTAGGAGACTGAAAGGGGCTTCTGCTATTTTGACATTGCCGTGAATGAGTGGTTACAATGACTACTCCGTTAAGTAGGAGACTGAAAGGCTATTCGCTAATGTCTATCTTGATTGGCTGGATAGTTACAATGACTACTCCGTTAAGTAGGAGACTGAAAGTACACGATCGGAACCGGAAGCACCTGAGACTTAGTGGTTACAATGATTACTCCGTTAAGTAGGAGATTAAGAATTGAATAGATATTGATATTTTAAGGCTAGCTTTGTAATTAAAGCTAGCTTTTTTATTATAAAATTTGATTTTTTTATTTTCACTCCCAGACAGGTGGGAATGGAGGTTGTTATAATTAAATCACACTGAGCTAATCAATAAAAAATGTATAAAAATGGAGGATTATTATTTTTTAAGTAGAAGGAAAGATATGGAACAGTAAAAGTTAGGAGGAAATTTTGATGGGAAAGTGCTCACAAAAAGCAGGACGAATGATTAAGTTAATTAGTTTAACTGCTAAAAAGCATGCAACTTATAGTCGCCAAGAATTATTAAATGTATTAGGTGTATCTGAATCTACTTTCTATCGAGATCTAAAGGAGTTAAGGGAAGTAGCAGAAGTGCCAATTAATTATGATCATCAAAGTAATGGCTATAAGATTAGAGAGGATTACTATATGCCTGCACCGGACTTGACGGTTTCGGAAGCATTGGCTTTGATAGTTGGAGGTAATGTTCTACTTAATAGTAGTCAACTTCCATTTTATAATGAGATAAATATGGCAATTACTAAATTGAATTCAGTATTACCAGCGCGGACTAAAGAGTTATTAGGTACTATTGAAGAAAGAATTAACTTTAATTTGAATACTTTAGTTGATTATAGCGAATATGAAGATATATTTTTTACTTTAGACCAAGCTACTAACGAGCAGACAAACGTTTGGGTAGAGTACTATTCTGAATCTAGAGGTGAAGTAACCGAGAGAGTAATTTCTCCTTATCTATTACAATTTAATGACGGTCTTTTATACTTAATTGGTTACTGTCATCTTCGGCAACAAGTATTGGTATTTAGAGTAGATAGAATTAGAGAAATAGAATTAAGAGATGGTAGATTTAAGGATAGTCAAGACTTTTCAATCAGTGATTATTTAGGTAATGCTTGGGGTGTTGAGCGTCGGGAAGAAGATATGGAAGTAAAGTTAGAGTTTAGCGCAGAGATTGCTAATTGGGTCAAGAAGCATCAATATCATGCTACCCAGGAGATAGAAGAGTTAGCTGATGGTAGATTGATAATGGAGTTTACTACTTGCAGCATTAATGAAATTAAGCAGTGGATTTTAGGTTTTGGTGCTGATGTT
>JBNJEL010000043.1:0-14883 GCA_051745835.1 Bacillota bacterium | reverse complement strand
GCAAAGTGATTATTCCACTCATGAAAATAAATTCTATCCGTAAATTCTTTAGCTATTTCTACTGTGTTATCATCTGAACCAGTATCAATAATCACTAATTCCGAATTAATAGCTTCTCGAATTGGTTCTAAACTTTCTAAGCATTCTTGCAGATGCTTCTCTTCATTTTTAACCATCATTCCAATACTTAATTTCATACTATTCACCACCTACTATCTTAATTTAACCCTGTATATCAATTGAAGATTGAGTTGCATTATCTTCACCATCTACTATCTGCTGCCAAGCATCTAACAATTCTTTCATTAACTCTCTTACTTCATCAACCAGTTCTGGCTTATTTTGAATATTAGCTGCAATTAATTGACGATTCATAAAATCGTATAATTGATCTAAATTTTCAGCTATATCTTCACCTTGCTCAAAATCTAAAGTATCTTGTAATTCACTTATAATTGCTTGTGAACGCTGTAGATATTCGTTTTTCTTCTCTATATCTTCTTCGTTTATTCCTTCCTTAGCTAAGCGCAAAAACTTAATAGCACCACGATAGAGCATCAATAATAACTGTCCTTGATTAGCGGTCTTTACCTGCACTTCTTTATACTGGTCTATTTTATTACTACCCATTAATTTCTCCTCCTTTACTTCTTTTGATCAATAAATTTACCCTCGTAATAAGAATGTTGAGCTTGATAAGAACGATTTAGATTACTACCTTGTTTAACCTTAACTAATTGATTGCGTAAATCTAGTGCTTCTTCTTTCAAATCACCTATAAACTCTTGATTAAAATTCTTTATCTTCTGAATTAATCTAAAAACAACTTTTACTTCTTCCTTTAGTTGTTCTATATAAGGTAGGTCTAATTCAAATAACTTAGTTATAAATACTTCATCAAATTCTAAATCTAACTGCTGACTAAGCTGTTTTAGATTATCTTTAATCTTTAGGCTAGTCTTTTCAACCTGCTCTAAGTAATCAGCTCTATTAATCAGTAATTCCTCTATTTTAATTGCCTCTTCTTCAACCAACAATTGGCTTAATTGCTGATTTAACTCAACTATTTGATGCAAAGTTCGGCTCTGTTGTTGATAAAGCTTAACTAAATCAATCATTAGATCTGATAAATTATTTTCTTTAATCATCTATTCTATCCTCCACAAAAGTTATAGGGAACCTAACAGTGTACTTATACTACCTCCACCCATATTACCTAACATACTATTCATATTACTACTCTGATTATTTAGTTCAGCTATAGAACTCTGCATAGCATTAAATTCCTCCTCTAAAGTCTCTTTACGAGAAGATAAACGATCCTCTAGCGAATCCATCTCATCTTTTGCAGATTGAATCCTATTTTCATACATATCAATCCGCTCAGGAATAATTCCTCCCGTCTGCACTAAATCATTTACATAATTATCCAATTTAGTTGCTACTCCCGCAAACCCTTGATCATCTTCACTAGCATTAAATAACTCTCTTACTTCTCCTGGTGCTTCATCTAAAGCAGCTTTAAATTTATCTTGATCAAAGGACATCTCACCACTGCGATCTATTTCAATTCCTACTAATGATAAATTATTATATTTATTATTAGTATCCACATCCGAAGTTATTGTCTGCCGCAAATTAGAAGCTAAACGCATTAAAGTACTATCTCCTTGTAATGCATCCGCTTCCTCGCTTTCCTCATCATAATTAGATTTATCATTGATAAATTCCATCGTACTATTATACTGATCAACAAATTCTTGAACAGCACTAACAGCCTTATCTGTATCAGGACTTACACTCAAGTTAGAACTACCGCTACTATGCAAATCAAATGTAAGATTATCAATCACATCATCAATTTCAGTATTACTTTCTCTAGTTACTTCTACTCCATCAACTGTAAATTGAGCATTTTCTGCCTGCTGAACCCTATCTCCACCATCACTAAGATCTGTACTAAAGTCTGTTAATCCTAATTGATCTAAAATCCCATTAGGATCATCATTAATTGATATTGAATTGCTTGTACCTGTCTGAGCACTCTCTAATACTAACTTATTATCCACCGCTGAAGCTTTAATTAATTGATTACCAGAATCATCATAATTATCACTATCACTATTAACCTGTTCTACCAATTCATTTAATGTAGTAGTATTATCAATATCACCCTCATCACCAACTGTGATGGTTTTACCATCAATATCTAAAGAAAATTCACCTGCATTTAAACCTAACTCTGTATCTGCCCCTCCTTGATCATCAGAAACCACACGATGAGTTTGGGCTAGATTACTTACATTAATATTATAATCATTAGCTACAGCATCACTATTAGCTGTAGCTGTTACTACACTTTCATCACTACTACTAACAACATTAGAATTAAAAGTTGAACTAAAATTCAAATCTGAAATTCCATTACTTAATTTACTTAACCGAGAGTTAACATCCCGCCAAGTATCTTTAGTTGTTTCTAGATCTGATTGTTCTTGGTTCAAATTCTCATACTTAGTACTAAACTCAGAATTTAAAATTTTATTAATCTGTTGATCAATATCAATTCCCGTAATACCTAAATCCATAACTTCCATCACCTCCATAATTATAATTACCCATTAAAGTAAAAGTGCCAGCCGGAGAGTCCGGCCGGCCTTAAATTAATCGTCTTTAACTTAGCCTAATAGTTGTAATACTCCCTGTGACTTCTGATTAGCCTGAGCTAACATTGCAGTACCTGCTTGATTTAAAATCCGATCTTTACTGAGATTCATCATCTCATTAGCCATATCGACATCTTTAATTCGAGAGTTAGCTGATGTTAAGTTCTCTTCGGAAGTACTTAAGTTATTAATTGTATGCTCTAAACGATTCTGTTTAGCACCTAACTTAGAACGTTCACTAGATACTTGAGTAATTGCATCATCAATTGTTGATATTGCGCTATTAGCATCAGTTTGAGTAGTTACTGAAACACCTGTAACACTCAACCCACTTCCAGACATATCATCAATACTTAAACTCATTGATTCTCCCTTATTAGCACCAACATGAAATTCTACACCTGAAGCTGAACCATCTAATAAATTCTTAGTATTAAATTGAGTCTGTTCAGCAATATCATTAATCTGTGATGTTAATTCATCAACTTCCTCCTGGATTTCTGCTCGATCATCATCAGTATTACTATCGTTAGCTGCCTGAACGGATAACTCTCTCATTCGCTGTAACATAGAATGCGACTCCTGTAAAGCTCCCTCTGCTGTCTGAATCATAGAGATGCCATCCTGTGCATTACGCTGTGCCTGCGCTAATCCTTTTGTCTGACCGGTCATCTTCTGACTGATGGCTAAGCCTGCTGCGTCATCAGAAGCACGATTGATTCGTTTACCGGAAGATAACTTCTCTAATGAACCCTCCATTGAATTATTAGTCTGCTTTAACTGATTATAAGAGTTCAACGCTGAAGTATTAGTATTAATTCTCATTTTCTATCTCCTCCTTGAATTTTTTATTACTCAGGCTTCCTTGCCTAAGTAGATTGCTGTACTATCTTTAGTAAGTCAGCAACTACAACTATTCTAGTCTAGTTAATTAAACTACTAGAATAGTAGCACTTACTAACTTTTATCAACAACTTGTATTATAGTTATCGAATAATACCTATAATTTTTAAACTATTTCAATAATATTAAACAGCTAATAAATCTAATCTAAGTTAATTAACTGCTAATTACTTTCACTTTTAGACTGTTTACTGCTTTTTTGAACCTCTTTTAAAAGTTGATTTAATTCACCCTTATTCTTAATTACTGCCTGCTTATTCTCATCTTCAATCTGACAATAAACTTCTTGACGATGGATACTTATTTCAGATGGAGCTTCAATTCCTAATTTCACTTGATTGCCTTCTATCTCTAATATCTTAATCTCAACTTGATCATCAACGATAATACTTTCTTCTTGTTTACGCGTTAATACTAACATAATCTGCCCCCTGACCTTCCAGCAGATAATACTTAATTGGATACTCTTCTTCTAAAATAATCTGTTTAGCTAGCTTTTGTTGTTGATTGATTATCAATGGAGCTTTAAGATTAATGCTCATCTTCTTTATTTGATTAGGAATTACTACTAAAGTTAAAGTTAATACCTCTGCTGATTTATTAATTTTTAACTCCTGCTGAACTTTATCCTTTAACTCAAATTCATACTGAGAATAAAAATTCCAAGGATTAGTTACTACAAAAGCTAAATCAGGTTCATTAGCTGCCTGCAACCATAAAAAAGGTGCTTCTCTTGTTAATAAGACATACTCCTTAATCTCTTCAAATCCAGCTAATCCTGTCGGAAACTCAATTACTCCTTCACTATCAATCTCTAATTCACCAAATCTTGTTGTCTCAATCTTCATCTCATAACCTCCTACACTCGTTGATCCACAAAATTAATTTCTAATCTCGACTGATCTTTAAGATAGACATCTACTTTACCCTGTTGTGCTCTAATTTGAGGTTTATTTTCACTAATAGTTAACTCTATTCCATCAATATCCTGTTGAACAAAGTCAATCTCTTGCTTACCGGACTGATAGGAAACTTCTGCTCCTCGCTTCCAGCGTAAACCTATCTTCTTATTCTCATCTTGAGCATTCTCTACCGCCTGACTAATTAAAGGAGTGCTATCTTGCTCAATCCGGGCTAACTGATCTCCCTGTTGAGCATACCTAGTTATGCCTTCTAGCGCTAGTTGACGCCCCTTTTCTACTAATTCACGACTATACTCTCGATAATTTTTAGAATTAAGATCAGACCGTACAGCACGATAACTAACCTCTACTTTACCCGCTTGATTACTAATATTTAAACGACCGGGCAACTGATCTAATTGATAATTCGCAGCCTTCTGTCTTACTTCCATCTGAGAAGGAGTTGTATTAATTCCAATCTTACCTCGTTGCTGATTAATAATTAATTGCAACTAACTCACCTCCTCTACTTTAAGAAGTCAACCAAACTAGGCTGAATAATCCGCGAACCAGATGATAAAGCTGCCCGATGTACATTCTCACTCATTTTGAGATTCATGATTGTTTCTGCAATATCTACATCTTCATTCTCTGACTTTAATTCTTTTAAATTAACTTCATTATCCTCTAAACGATTCTGAGTTAATTCTAATCGATTAACCTTAGATCCTAATTCTGATCGCTTACGAATAACTGTATCTAAACTATTATCTAATTCAGTTAAACGATCATCAGAATTAGCAACAATATCACCCGAACGCAAATCTTTGACAAGATTATCAATATTTTCAAAAACTTCAGCAAAGAATGCACCATCTTGATTAATATTCATCTTAGAACCTTTAGTAATCTCTTTGTTTAATCCTTCCTTATTTCCTCGGTAACCAAATCCAGTCTTATTAGGATCAGTCTCTTGATATGGTTTAACCTCTACTTTATCACCGGCAAAGATATAATCTCCTTTATAGGAAGAATTAGCTATTTCAGCTAAATTATTACCTAACTCCTCTACTTCATCAGCAATATTCTGTCGGTCAGTATCACTAAGTGAATCATTAGCACCTCTTACTGCTGATTCTCTAACCTTTTGCATAATCTTATTAGCATCTTTGAGAGCACTTTCACTATAACCCATCCACGATAATGCCTGGTCAATATTGCGGTTAAATTGTTGATTCTCACCTATGTCGGAAGAAAGCCCCATACTTGTAACTGTGCCGGTTGGATCTTGTGAAGGACGATCAAACTGCTTCCCTGTCGAAAGCTGATCATTATATCTTTCTAAACGTTCATTACTATCACTGATATTATCTAACAAATTATTAACCATCATTCCATTTGTAACCCGCATCCTACCCCTCCTCTTACATCTTTATTCAGCTAACACTTTGTTCTTTATCGTTTAACCTGATTAACTAAAACTTCTAACATCTGATCCATTGTCGAAGTAAATTTCGCTGCTGCACTATAAGCGTGCTGATCCTTAACTAAATTTGACATCTCTTCATCTAACGAAACTCCCGATTCTGAATCGCGCCGTTTTTTTAGCTGTTTAGTTAAATCCTCTTGATTATTCACCATTCGCTCTGCCCGCTGTCCATCAACACCTAACTTAGAAATATTAGCTCCATAATACTCTCCTATATCAGATGTACCGGAATTAAATAATTTCTCACTACCAACCTCTGCCATCTGCAAAGCATTACTGCCGTCACCAGCATAATCATTAACTCCATCATTATTAGCACTATCACTCGCTCGCGAAGCTGCTGCTATATTAGCCAATCCATTATCGCTTTTAATCTCATCAGTTAAATCAATATCCTTTGCTGTAGTGCCAGTAAAGAAGTCACGCTCAGCACCAGTACCTTTAATTCCTAATTCCTCAATTACATTCACTTCGCCAGAATCACTATCACTAGTATTAAGCAAGTCTATCTTATCTCCGCTAGTCGTACTAGTCACCTCTAATTTATCATCAGTCCCGTCGCCATTACTATCTTTAACTTTTGCATCAACTCCACTAACACCATCTATTTTATTGGCAATCGTAGTTAAATCATCACCGCTAGCTATACTCACCAAATCAGTCAAACTTCCATTAACCATTACTCCTAACTCACCTGTTTCACCTTCTAAAGGATCATTAGGATTAGATTGTACATCAGATTCCATCTCTGTCATCTCCGTATCACTTAAACCATAACCCTGTTGATGTTGAGCATTAAACTCTGTTTTCAAGGTATCAGCCATCTTATTAAGCTGCTCAACATACTTAGGAATCTCTTCATCCCGAGCTTCCAATAATCCCTGCATCTCTCCATCACTAAAGTCAACTTCGTGATCATTACGCTCCCATCTAACTTCTACAGTACGTTCAAAGTTAGGATCACTAGCTTTATCTTCGACAGCTTTAATTTTTTTAGCACTATCCTGTTCAACTAACGACTGTCCTTTTAAGTTTACATTAATTGCTCCATTAGTAGATTGACTAGTCGAAACATCAGCAATCTTAGATAACTTATCAATCAATAAATCGCGTTTATCCTCTAAGTCATTAGCATTCTGATCCATACTCTCCACTCGTCTAATCTGATTATTTAAGTCCGCAATTCGCTGAGAATAGGAGTTTACATCATCGACCTTAGTTTTTAGTTCATCATTGAGTGAAGTACGATAGTCACGCAGCTGATCATCTAAATGATTAAATGTATCAGTTAAAGATAAAGCTCGCTCGCGCACAGTTGCCCGTACTGATTCATCATTAGGATTATTATTAAGCTCCTGTAGCGAAGACCAGAACTGATCCATTGAATTATCAAGACTTTTATCTGATGGTTCATTAAAGATTAATTCCAACTGTTCTAGTGCTTGATTCTTCACTTCCCACTTACCTTGAGCACTCGTCTCTTCACGAATCTGATCAGCAATAAAATCATCTTTAAGCCGTCTAATCTCATCAATTCTAACTCCAGTACCTATCTGCCCTGCTTCTGTTCCCTGATAAATAGTTAACGGATCATCAGCAGTTTGAACTGCTTCCTGACGGTGAAATCCTTCAGTATTGGCATTCGATATATTATGTCCTGTTACATCTAAGGACTTCTTTTGAACTTGTAAGGCTTTCTTACCTAACTCTATACTACCAAATGTTGAACTCATCCTCTATAAACCTCCTATGCCTTATGGTCGATAATACTAGTTGGAGAACGACCATTCTTCTTTGCGGTACCTGACTTCTGATAAGTATTATTCTTATCTATATTATCACCGGTCAATAACTTCATCGTATAATTATTAAGCTGTAGCGATTCTTGAATCAAATTAGCATTGCGATCATTAAGCTCTTCTAAATCTGTAAGTAATTCTAACAGATCTGCACGAACTGATTTTAACTTACTCTTTTTAGGTTCATCAATTACAGCTACCAGCTCAGCAAAAGTAAATCCTTCTTCTAAGTCTTTAGCAGCAATAATTTCTTCTAACTTAGCAATTCGCTTCTCTTCTAGAGTCTGAATCTTGCGTAACTTATCTTCTTCCTCTTCAATAATACTTAATAGATCATCAACACGATTATCTATAATTGTCTCTTTTTTATCTTGACCTAATTGATAAAGCTGTTGATAGATCTGATACTCTGCTTGCAAAATCTTAATTAATTGCTTAACCATTAACTAGTCACTTCCTATTTTAAACTAGATTATCAACTACAGCTTGTGATAACATCTTACTCGCAACCTGTTCACCAGATACGTTATAATTCCCGGACTTAATCTGTTGCTTTAACTTAGCAACCTTCTCTTGACGCACACTATCACCTTGCTCTAACGACTGCTTAGCTAATTGCAATTCCTGAGCTCCACTAGATAATGATAATTTATCACTCTTACTCTTATCCTTACCTTTAATCGTAGAATCGGATTTTTTATCCTGATTATAAACCTTTAAAACCTGACTTAACTGTTCAGTAGAAATTTTCACAACTAACCACCTACCTTACTTTTTAACTATATCCGCACCAAAATACTTCTTCATTACATTCGGATACATATCTAAATTTAACTCCTTACTACTCTAATCGTAATATATAAAAATAATTTAAACTCACTTTCAGATAATTATTATTAATTAACATCTATTAATGGTGATTAGCTGCGATTAACTACTACAAACTATCTAGTTATCTACGCCAGCGGTCTGTATGCATCTCTCCTTCTTTCTTCTCTGATGGTTCTTGTTTCTTATCAGTTTTAGGAGAACTAAGACCTTGCGATAGATCACTACGACAATCTTCACAATACTTTCCGCTCTTAATTGGTGCTCCACACCGCTTACAGTCAATAGTTAGGTCAGTATTTAATTCTACTAACCGTCCCTCACGAATAAACTGTTTAATCTCCTCAATGCTTACCCCTGTATCTTCATGAATTTGAGGTAGAGAAGCTTGACCGTGGTCATAAATATAATCGCGTACCTTTTCAAAGTTCTCCTCTATCTCCTCTTGACATTCCGAGCATATCTTATCACTATTAGAAGCAAATACTTGACCGCAGCGCTGACAATTCTTCAATCCCATAATTTATCAACCTCCTAGCTTGTTAGTATAATTTCAATAATGCTTAATATTTTTCCTGCCTAAACTACTAATTTTTACATTTGTCTTCCCGTAGCTAAGGTAAGAACCGTAACCGAATCTACGCCGGCTGCCAAAAGAACTCTACTACACTCATTAACTGTAGCTCCTGTAGTATAGATATCATCTACTAGTAATATCCTCTGTCCTTTAATCTGGTCTACCACTTCTTGGGGAGCGTAAAAGATATTCTTAACATTCTCCCTCCGTGCTATAGCAGATAATTTACTCTGTTGTTTAGAATTGATAGTCCTCTTTAATAGCTGATTATTAACCTTAAGTTTCATCTCTTTAGCTGCTGAATCTGCTAACAAAGCTGCTTGATTAAATCCTCGCTTCATCAATTTCTCAGCGGCTAAAGGCACAGGAACTACTACATCAAATCTTTGATAGCCATAAAAATTAATACCACAGATACCCAAAATTCTTCCTAATGGTTGAGCTAACTGCTGACTTTGTTGGTACTTCAGTTGATAGATATACTCCTTCATTGCTTCATTATAAAATGTAGCAGCTCGAGCCTGTAAAAAATAATGATCCTCTTGCTGACAGCTATAACATAGACCGGGACTAGTTAATAACTTTCCGCATCTTTGACAGTAATTAGTGGTGATATATTCAATCCTACTTAAGCAGTCCTCACATAGATGAATTTTAGTAGAGAACGCTTTCTTATTACCACAATAATAACACTTTAGCTGACTGGGATAAATCAAATCTAATAATCCTCTACCTAACTCCCTTACTAAACTCATCGTAGATATCCTTTAGCTTGAGCCTCTTGATTAAGACCTACAATTCTAGCTAAAGCTTCTGCCATAGCAGCAGTAACCTCTCTGCCTACAAACCAGACTCTGCCCGTCGGATATTCTAAAGAACGACCAGCCCGTCCTGCCATCTGAATTAAAGTAGCAGTATCAAAGATAAAGTCCCAATCAGCAAATAGAACTAAGACATCTGCCTTCGGAACAGTAATTGCCCGTTCCATAATAGTCGTACTAACTAAGATAGAATACTCCCCGGCACAGAAACGATCACGCTTACTATCGCGCTTAGAATCCTGTCCGTGACTATACTCTATCTCAGAGCTATCTAATTCATCCAGCTCTTTTAACTTCCTTCCCACTAACTCTACTAACTCCCTAGTCGGTAGAAAGATAAATAGTTGACCAACCTCTGACTCTAAAACTGAGACTATAAATTCAATTATCTCCTCTGGCAGACTAACTTGCTTATTAGACTGCTGATACTCTAAAGTAGTCGTCACTAATTTAGGCTCCGGAACAGGATAGCCGTGGTAGCGAGCTGGTATCTTAATTAGCAGCTTATCATTATCCTGTTGAAAGCTAGTTAGCTTAGCTCCTGGGGTAGCAGTCATAGCAATCAACTTCCCCTGGGGATGTAATGCTCTTCTAACGGCTAACTGCAAAGTAGAATTATTATGATATGGAAAGGCATCAATCTCATCTAAGATAACTAAATTAAACTTATCACTAAAGCGTAAAGTCTGGTGGGTAGTAGCTACCACTATCTGAGCTAACTTAAACTTAGCTTGAGATTTACCATGTAAAACTGCAAGTGTAGTTTGAGGAAAAGTAACTTTAATTCTAGCAGCTAATTCGACTACAGCATCACGACGCGGAATTGCAAATAAAATACTACCACCCCTACTTAATACTTCCGCCATAGCTTGAAATGATACTTCCGACTTACCCGCTCCACAGACTGCCCAGACTAATGCTTCACGCTGTCTAGAGGTTAAAAACTTTACTAGTTTCTCACCAGCTGCACTCTGAGCTGGAGTTAATTCAAAGTCCAACTTTGGTTTAATCGGTTTAATATCTAATTTGTTTGTATAATTAGTAGTCTTCGGTAAAAATTGATAGAGCGGTCGACATAGAGTAGCTGGCCCCATCAATCGACAGTTATCACAGTAATAATCAACTAACTGACAATGAGAACAATTAATCTTAACTAACTGCTGCTTAGAACCACAGCGCTGACAGACCACCTCATTCTGTCTACGATAAGCTAGACTAGATTTAATCTTTAATCGATTAGTTAACCGCAAGCCTAATAACAGATTAGTTAGAGGTGATCTTAGTTGAGCTTGATTTTCACCTAACGCCCGCTTAATCTCCTCATAATAAAGTAAGCGACCAGCTAACAGATGGTGAATAGAACTTAACTCCAATTCTGTTGGCAACTTAGCACCATCCTCTAATTCTAGCCATCGCTGATCTAAATAATCACTTAAATTATAATAATCTAAGATATCTTCTGTATATTGAGTATAACTCTCTAACAAACACTGATTACTACTTTGCTTTTTAAACCATGCTTTAACCTGCATCCACCAGCTTAGATTAGCTATAATACTATTTAAAGTAGTAGCTGATAAGCCGGTATTTAACGTAGAATAGATATAGTAAGCTAAGCCAATTGGCAACGCTTTAGTTAACGCATATCCTGTTAAATCTTTCTTAGACCATTTTTTATACTCCACTAGATAAGTAAGATCTAACTGGGGAGTAGCAGAAATTCCTACCTTAAACCACTTTTCCTTAAAGAAGATAATATAAACAATATACCGCCAACTATTCATCAATTCTTCCTCGCTATCATAATAATTTATCACAACAATAATAAAGACGCTGCCTTCTTAAGTCCAGAGAAGACAACGTCTAATATAAGATCTATGTAGAAATAAGTTGTTATGCTTACTGAATAATATAAGTTAGTGATTAAGTACTTCATCCTGTAGGTTATTTTTTAATTCATCAATCTTTCTCCGAGCTCGCTGTAGGGCATTATCAACTGTCTTGACGCTACCATCAATCTCTTGGGCAATCTCTTTATACGATTTAGCCTGCAAGTAACTGCTAAAGACACTCCATTCTAATTCAGTCAACATCTCTCTCAACTCGAAAGTAACTTCATCAACTAATTCACGATTAACTAAGTCAGTCTGTGGGTCATTATTATCATCAGGTAGCACATCTAACAGAGTCCGTCCTCGACCACCATCATCTTTAGAATACTTAAGCTTTTTGTCAATTGAGGTGGAAGTATTTAAAGGCATATGTTTCTGTCGGTTAGCTGTCTTAATCGCTGAAATCAGCTGCCGACTAACACATAAATGAGCAAAACCTCTAAATGATGCTGCACGCTGTTCCTTATAATCTCTAATTGCTTTATATAATCCTACTAAACCTTCTTGGATCACATCATCCTTATCAAGACCTTTAATATAGAACAACTTAGATTTAGCGTAGACAATATCAATATTATTATCCAGGAGATATTCCTCAGCTAGCTTGTCCCCATTTTGGGCTAAATCAATTACTTCCTGCTCAGACATATCTTCATACTCGCTTTTAAACTTCTGCTCAGGCTCACCCATTAACTTATCCCCACCCTCATACATTTTTAACTGTTTATAATTATACCATAATCATATAAGGTCGTCAAAGTCTAATCTTGATTGTCAGCTGGCAGTTGAAAGCGTTTAGTAGGAACTATCTCGAAGATAACCCGATAATTACTGCCTAACCGCTCCCGAATTTTCTTAGTCAATAAACGAAAGTAGTAATCATCTGTCTGGCGAGGAGTATAGATAAATAGTTCTACCTTCTTACCTGTCACTTCAATCTCTAATAGTTTACTCTCTAATTGATCACCAAACTGCTGATGGTACAATTGACGCACTATCTCCTCTGGTTTCTCTTTAACCATCCGTTGGTAGGTTAACCAAGAAAGGGGCAAGCTTAGCATCAAACCAACTATCACAATTAAGATAAGGCTCTTCTTAAGTAACCGCTGTGCCTTAAACTTATACCAAATCTGCGGTTTAAGTCCTTTTAAGTAGAAAACACCTACCCCTGCTAAGACCAATGCTATATAGTTACCACCTAATAGCAGTAATGCTCCACCTACCATCATTAAATTAGATAGTGAGATCCCAATACCAATTGTACACATCACCGGAATTAAAGCAGCTGCTATTACTACACCGACAATTTGACTCTTAACCCCTGAAATTAAAGAATAAGCACCAACACTACCAGCAGCAAAGGCGACAAACAGATCGGCTACTGTAGGTAACATCCGCGTTTTAAGTGCAGAATTGATAGCTACATTTGGTACTACCCAGCCTAACAAACCTCCGACAACTACCGCTATTAATAACACAGATAATTCAGATATAACTCCTTGACCAATCAACTGCAAATCTCCTAAGACAATCCCCATACAGATAGCTACAATTGGCCCAAAGACCGGAGCAATGATCATCGATCCAACAATAATTGGAATATTATTTAAGATTAATCCCAGTGATGAAATTACAGCAGCCATAATTGCTAACCAGATAAAGTGATCATTAACTCTAGAGTTATTTTGAGCATAAGTAACTAGCGATTCGCGATTAGCTTTAAAAGATAGTTCCTCCAGCTTATCTTTATCAAATGGAACTACTGTATCTGGACTAAAGATCACTAGACTGCGCTCTTGATCCTCATCAAAATCAAACTTAGTAGCCAAATTATCGATGACTATATCTGTATTACCATAGAGCAGATTAATAATTAATAGCTCACCGGTAGCAGAAGAGATTAATTTATAATCTGTCTGCTCAATTCCTAATGTCTCTAACAGTTCTACTGCTGCCTGACCTTCACCCTCAGCAAAAGTAGCTAATGCTATCTGCATAAAAAACCTCCCTAACAAACTACTAATCACTGCTTAGTATGTTTAATTAGGGAGTAATTTATCAACTCTATTCTTCTGTGGGTAACTTTTGTAAAATCAAATTATAACCGCCTGCACCATAATTCAAGAAACGCTTGACACGACTAATAGTTGCTGTACTAGCACCAGTAGTCTCAGTAATTTGATCATAGGTAGCACCTTGGTTTAACATCTTAGCTACCTGTAATCGTTGACTTAAAGCTTTAATCTCGTTAATCGTACATATATCTTCAAAGAACTTATAAGCCTCATCAAGCGAATCCAAACTTAATATTGCTTCAAATAATTGATCAGTAAACTCATCTTTAAGATTCGATCCCACAACAACACCTCCAGGTATGAGCCCTTTGTTACATTATAACTAATTATTAATCAAAATTCCAGCGCTTTAAAGTATTAAAATGTACTTATTGGTGATTACTAACGAGCACACTCACTTACTTGATCCTGGATTAAATCTACTGCGTGAGGTAAGACGGATAAGATCACTTCTAAACACTCCTCAACTGCTTTAGGACTGCCTGGTAAGTTAACAATCAAAGTCTCTTTGATTACTCCGGCTACTCCCCGCGTTAACATAGCTCGGTCGGTTACTTCTAAACTCTTGATCCGCATTGCTTCAACGATCCCCGGCACTTCACGATCAATTAGCTCTAAGGTAGCATCGGGAGTTACATCACGCGGTGCTAAGCCTGTACCACCAGTGGTAAATAAAAGATTAACTTCATCCTCAGTTACCATCTCTAAGATCTTACTCTGTAACTTCTCCTTTTCATCAGCTACTACTGCATAACTACTAACTTCACCATCAATCTCTGATACTAACTCTTTAATCACAGCCCCACTTTGATCCTCTCGCTTACCTGCTGCTCCCGAATCACTAGCTGTAATTACTCCTACCTTAATCATTAGCTAACACTTCTATCTGAGCACCTGGCTGAATCTCGCCACCTTGAACCACCTTAGCAAA
>JBNJEL010000042.1:0-15216 GCA_051745835.1 Bacillota bacterium | reverse complement strand
GGAGAATGTTAATTTATCAAGTATTGTAATATGTAGGATATATAAGGACAAGCATTTAAGTAGAAGGTTAGTACAGAGAGTATTTAAGAATGCATGTCGAAGAGCAAAAATAAGTAAGGATGTGTCAGTTCACAGTTTGAGACATTCATTTGCTACTCATCTGTTAGAGCGGGGAACTGATTTGCGATATATTCAGAAACTATTAGGTCATAAGAGTTCTAAAACTACGGAAGTGTATACTCATGTTAGTAATAATGTTATCTCTAAGATTACTAGTCCACTAGATAAGATGATGGAGTAAAATATATAAGATATTCACGACACTAGTGTCGTGAATACTCAAGTTAGGGTGATATATATGACATGAGTGTCGGGAATATTTGAGTTATCCGACATAAACAATAGGTAGAAATTAATGAAACATAAAAGTAAAATGTAATTTATTAAGCAATATTTATATTAGGAGGGAGAAAATTGATAAAACTCAAAGAATTTTTTGTCAAAATAATAGTTTGGTTTATCTGAAACAAAAGTAATTTTAGAAGATGGAATAACAATTGGAGGTAAAACGTTAAATGAGCATCTTGAAGTTATAAATCATAAAGAAGCAATTTTATATATAGAAGAGATTGTTAAAGAGGACAAACCATTAATAGAAAGACAAATAAAAAACATTCATAATTTGATTTTAAAAGGAATAGATGATAAAAATGCTGGGGTGTATAGAGATCAAAAAGTAGTTATTAGTGGTGCAAAACATATTCCTCCAGAACCTTTTAATATAAAACCTCAAATGGAAAATTTAATAGAGTGGTATCAAAATGAAGGACAGAAACTTCATGTTGTTGAAAGAGCTGCAAGATTGCATACTGATTTAGTGAAGATTCATCCATTTATTGATGGTAATGGTAGAACAGCAAGATTATTATTAAATTTTGAACTTATGAAAACTGGATATCCTCCAATCATTATTAGAAATGAAGATAGAGCAAGTTATTATGAAGCATTAGATAAGGCTCACACTACAGATGATTATGAAGATTTTATTAAAATAATTAGGGAAGCATTAAATAGGAGTTTAGATTTGTATTTGAAATTAATAGATTAATTCTGACTTTATCTAACATGGTGTTAGCGACAGTTAGTCTAAGAGTATAAGTTAGATTAGAAATTACATATATAAATTTTAGAAGATGAACAAGTTATAGAGAGTTGAGCTAAATATCGTGACCTTTCGGAAAGCTTTATGTCCAATATATACCTAATATAAGTCCTATTAGAGTAAAAGTTAAAGCTCTATAGCTGAAGGGCAATAGTGTGGGGATTGAACATTGAAGTCTATTAACTTAGCTATATAGCATTAAATAAGCATCGCAACTTAAAATCACGGAGGAATAGACATGAAAGCTAAACAACTAACCTTAATACCACTAGACATACCGCTAGCTATCTGTAGATTACCTGCTAGCGCAGATATTCCTGAGTGGGCAGATCAAAACTTAGATTTTCTTTCACTTACTTACACAGCCACAGAACTATCAATTGTCTGCCCTACTAACATTGTACCACAAGATATGGAGTGTGAAGCAGATTGGCGAGCATTAAAAGTTAAGGGAAAGCTGGATTTTAATCTGACAGGTATTTTAACTTCTATAGCTACACCATTAGCTGATAGTGAGATTAGTATTTTTGCGCTCTCAACCTATAATACTGATTACGTGTTAGTCAAAGAAGATAATTTAGATAAGGCACTAGAGGTTTTAAACCGCGACTTTAAGATAGAAAATGAGTGATTAGATAATTTAAATTACCTATAATGTTAACTTTTAACTGGAATAAGTTGTTTAATTACAGGTTTAAAGGCGGAAAATCTCTTCTTTTAGATATTTTTTTGAAAAAAACAAGGAAAAAATTATTTAGATCACGAAATAGATTGATGATATAATAAATACTGATGTGTTATACTATTAAGGGAGGTGAACGTAGTGACAAAGACAGAATTGGTTGATAAAATTTCAGCTAAAACAGGATTAACTAAGAAGGATACTAAAGAGACTGTAGATGCGTTTACAGAAGTTGTAACTGAAACTTTACAAGAAGAAGCAACTAAGAGCGAAGATGAGAGAGATAAGGTACAACTAATTGGCTTCGGTAGTTTTGAAGTGCGTGATCGCAGCGCACGTAAGGGGCGTAACCCACAGACTGGTGAAGAGATTGAAATTCCTGCTCGTAAGGTACCTGCTTTTAAAGCTGGTAAAAGTTTAAAGGAATCAGTAGATCAATAAGAAGAATACAATTTAAATAGCGTACATTAGTTGTATTTTTCTTCTCTACTGTAGAAAGAGCTTTTGGCTCTTTCTACTTTTTTATAATAAATATTTTTAAGAGATTAATTAAGAGTAGTAGAGTAGAAAGGAGAGAAGAATTATGAGTCAGAAGGTTTATTTAGATGGCGAATTTGTCAATAAAGAGGATGCTAATATTTCAGTTTGGGATCATGGGCTCTTGTATGGAGATGGAATTTTTGAAGGTATTAGAGCCTATAATGGACGAATCTTTAGATTTGAAGAACATATTGACCGTCTCTATGAGTCCGCTAAAGCAATTATGTTAGATATTCCGCTCTCAAGAGAAGAGATGGAAGAAGCAGTTATTGAGACTTTACGAGTTAATGATTTAGAGGATGGCTATGTACGGTTAGTTATTACTCGAGGACGAGGAGACTTAGGTTTAGATCCGACTTTCTGTGAAACACCGACAGTAATTATTATTGCTAGTGATATTGAGCTCTACCCTGAGGAATTCTATGAGGATGGTCTCGAGGTTGTGACAGTGCCGACCAGAAGAAATATTCCGGAAGCACTTAACCCGCGTATTAAATCCTTAAATTATCTGAATAACATCTTAGCTAAGATAGAGGCTAATCGCGCTGGAGTATTAGAAGCAGTAATGCTCAATAATGAAGGCTATGTTGCCGAGTGTACTGGTGATAATATCTTCATTATCAAGGATGATAAGTTAATTACTCCGCCGGTTCATGCTGGAGCGTTAAAAGGGATTAAGCGTGAAGTAGTCTTAGAGATAGCTCCTAAGTTAGGTTTAGAGACAAGTGAAGAGCTATTTACCCGCCATGATCTCTACACAGCGGATGAATGCTTCCTAAGCGGTACAGCAGCGGAGGTAATTCCGGTAGTTAAGATTGATGGTCGTGAGATTGCTGACGGACAGCCGGGTGATTATACTTGGGATCTAATTGAACGCTTTAGAGAACGAGCTAATAATGAAGGACAAGAAATTTATACAGACTAAGTCTTAAAATTTGTATCATATCTTTATAGCCTATGGTTGCTTGTCAACTATAGGCTTTTTCAATTTTTTTATAAATTTGATTGCTTTTTAAATTCTATCGTGTTATAATGTATGTTGTCATTAAACAGTAATCCACTGTGAGTGGACAGAGCAGGTGATTTAATGAAACAAGATCAAGATAATTATTATGTCGTCCAGCAGGATATCTTACCTTCGGCGATCGTTAAGACTGTAAAGGCGAAGCAGTTATTAGAAGCTGGCGAAGTAGATAAAGTAAATGAAGCAGTAGCTAGAGTAGATTTAAGTAGGAGTGCTTACTATAAATATAAGGATTACGTTTTTCCCTTTCTAGAGGATGAACGACAGAAGGTAATTACTTTATCCTTTCTGTTACAGCATCGGGCCGGTGTTTTATCGGAAGTGATTGATACTATTGCCCAAGTGGAAGGAAATATCTTAACTATTAATCAAGGGATTCCTCTACAGGGAGTAGCTAATGCTACAATTACAATTGAGACAATCAAGATGGGCACTCAAGTTCAAAATTTAATTACTAAGTTAGAGGAGTTATCCGGAGTACAGAAAGTAGAAATTATCGGCAAAAACTTCAAATACTAATTTAAACAGTAAAGGAGGAGAGAGTAATGGGAAGTTCAGAAATTAAAGTAGCTATCTTAGGTTTGGGTACAGTTGGTAGTGGAGTAGCCCGAATCTTACTAGAGAATACTAATGAGATTAACCAACGAATAGATAGTAAATTGCAATTAGCTAAAGTTTTAGATAAAGATCTAATTAGAAAGCGTGAGGTGGAGCTGCCGCCGGAGTTATTAACTGATGATCCAGCAGATGTATTAGATGATCCAGAGATTGATATTGTAGTAGAGACAATTGGTGGTGTAGGAGCTGCTAAAGATTTTGTGATTGAAGCATTAGAAGCAGGGAAGCATGTTGTAACTGCTAACAAAGAGATGATTGCCAAGCACGGTAGCCAATTACTCGACTTAGCTGCGGAGAATAAAGTTGATCTCTATTTTGAAGCAAGTGTTGGCGGTGGAATTCCAATTATTAGATCACTTAAAGAGTCATTAACGGCTGATCATATTGAAGAAGTGATGGGAATTGTTAATGGAACGACTAATTATATCCTAACTAAGATGATTCAAGAAGGAGCAGACTTTGATACAGTCTTAGCTGAAGCGCAGGAGAAAGGTTATGCTGAGGCTGATCCAACAGCGGATATTGCTGGTTATGATGCAGCTTATAAGTTAGCAATCTTATCAGCAATTGCCTTTAACTCACGGATTAATATTGAAGAGATTTACTTAGAAGGTATCTCTGATATTAATCAAAAGGATATCTGTTATGCTAAAGAGTTAGGTTACACATTAAAATTATTAGCTATTGGTAAGGAGATTGATGGTGAGATTGAAGCGCGAGTCCATCCGACTATGATTCCACAAGACCATCCTTTAGCAACGGTTAATGATGTCTTCAATGCTGTTTTTGTTAATGGTCAAGCAACTGGAGAGTTAATGTATTACGGACGTGGTGCTGGTTCAATGCCGACTGCTAGTGCGGTAATGGCTGATGTGATTGATATTGCACGAAATATTGATTATGGAGCAACTACTAGAGTAGGTTGTAGTTGTTATGATAATAAGAAGTTTAAACCAATTAGTGAGACTAGTTCTAAATATTACATTAGATTAGCTGTTAAGGATGAACCAGGTGTTTTAGCTACTGTATCGGGCATCTTCGGTGAGAATAACGTCAGTATTGAATCGGTTATTCAAAAGGGAGAAATTGAGTCATCTGTACCATTAGTCTTAGTTACACATAAAGTTAGTGAAGGCGATATGCAGTGTGCCTTAGATGAAATAAAAGATTTAGAACAGGTTAAGGAAGTATGTAGTTTGATTAGAGTTGAAGATTAGTAGATAGGGGGAGAAGATAGATGTCACTAATTGTACAGAAGTATGGTGGAACTTCAGTAGCCAATCCAGATCGCATTAAGCAAGTAGCACAGCGGATTGTTGATCGTAAGCGAGAAGGTAACCAAGTAGTAGCAGTTGTCTCAGCTTTAGGCGATACTACGGATGAATTAATTGAATTATCAGAAGAGTTTACGGATAATCCGCCTAAGCGAGAGTACGATATGTTAGTCTCTACCGGTGAGCAGGTATCAGTAGCGCTATTAGCTATGGCGATTAATGAATTAGGTGAGGATGTAATTTCATTAACCGGTTCGCAGGTGGGGATTATTACTGATGATGTTCATTCTAAAGCTCAGATACTTAAGATAGATTCAACACGGTTAGAAGATGAGTTAGCCCAAGATAAGATAGTGGTTGTCGCTGGATTTCAAGGAGTGACAATTAATAATGATATTACTACTTTAGGTCGTGGTGGTTCGGATACTACGGCGGTTGCCTTAGCGACTAAGATAGATGCGGAGGTCTGTGAGATTTATACTGATGTCGATGGTGTTTATACTTCTGATCCGCGTATAGTAGATGATGCAGTTAAGTTAAGTGAGATTTCTTATGATGAAATGTTAGAGTTAGCTTACTTAGGAGCACAAGTCTTACAGCCGCGATCGGTTGAATTTGCTAAGCAGTACGGTATTAAATTAGCAGTTAGATCTAGCTTTAATCAGAAACCAGGTACTTATGTTAAGGAGGTAGAAGAATTGGAAAAAAAGAATGTAGTTACAGGAATAGCTTGTAGTACAGAAGAAGTTAAAGTCTCATTAATTGGTGTGCCTGATCGTCCAGGACGCGCTTCATCAATCTTTAATAGGCTAGCAGATGCTAATATTAATGTGGATATGATTATTCAAAATGTTCACCGCGGCGAGGTTAATGATATTACCTTTACTGTTGATGAAGATGACCTATCAGATGTAAAAGAGTTACTAACTAAGCTACAAGAAGAGTTAGCTATAGATGAGGTTGTTTATGATGTTGATGTAGCTAAGGTTTCAATTGTAGGAGCAGGGATGGTTACTAATCCTGGTGTTGCAGCAACTATGTTTGAAGCGTTAGCAGATCAAGATATTAATATTGCAATGATTAGTACCTCCGAGATTAAAGTCTCCTGTTTAATTGCTAAGGAAGAAGCTACGGAAGCAATTAAAGCAATCCACCAACAGTTTGGATTGAGTAAATTAGAAGGATCTATTGATGATGAAATATAGGGCTAAGGTTCCTGCTACTACTGCTAACTTAGGGCCCGGATTTGATATTTTAGGTATGGCTCTTGATCTATATAATGTTATTGAAGTAGAAGAAATAGCAGCGGGCTTAGAAGTAGAGATCGAAGGTCGAGGTGCTGATGAACTGCCGCGCGATGAAGAGAATTTAGCCTATCAGACCATGGATTATCTATTCTCTAAAGTTGATTATACACCTAGTGGATTAAAGATTAAGTTAATTAATCAAATTCCTATCTGTCGCGGTTTAGGCAGTAGTGCTAGTATTATCGTGGGTGGATTAGTAATAGCTAATCGCTTAGCTGGTCAGCCTTTTAGCGATAATCAACTTTTAAACTTTGCTACTAAATTGGAAGGGCATCCCGATAATGTAGCTCCAGCTCTCTTTGGCGGAGTAGTTATTTCAGTGATGCCGGAAGATGAGGAGATAATCTATAAGAAGTTAGCTGCTCCTGATTTAACAGCAGTAGTAGGAGTGCCTGATTTTCAATTATCCACAACTGAAGCTAGGGAGGTACTGCCGGCTCAAGTTACCTTTAATGATGCTATCTTTAACTGTAGTCGGATTGCTCTGTTGGTCTCAGCTTTGATGAGTGAAGATTATGATCTGTTGGCTACTTGTTTTGAGGATCGCCTGCACCAAGATTATCGCCAAGAATTAGTGCCTGGAATGAAGTCAGTAATTCAAGAGACGAAGGATGCGGGAGCTTTAGCGGTAGCCTTAAGTGGAGCTGGGCCTTCGATTGTGGCACTAGCTTTAGATAAAGAGCAGCAGATTGGCCAGGTGATGATTCAAGCTTTTGCTCAACATGGAATTGAAGCAAAATATCAGATTACTAAACCTACTTCAAGTGGAGTTATTATTGAGCGATTAGAAAATGATCTTAACTAAGATCACTTTATAATCGATAATTTTAGATTTCAATTAAAATTAGGCTGATTACTATTGACAGTTAATAGTTTAAGTGGTATAATTACTACTAATTGAACTGATGTTAATAAAATAAAGTTGAGTTTAATAGCGTATTACTTCTCTTATCAAGAGTGGCGGAGGGACTAGCCCGATGAAGCCCGGCAACCGGTATTCGTAAGAATGCAATGGTGCTAATTCTTGCAACCTAATTGTAGGTTGAAAGATGAGAGAAGAGGATTAGAATTTTAAGCCTCTTCTCAAATAGAGAAGGGGCTTTTTATTTTAGTATGGCGAAGGAGGAAGTAGTTAGCATGTCAGCAGAGATTATAGAAGAATTAAGTGAAGAAGTACTACTATTTGACGGAGCAATGGGTACTCAGTTACAGGAAGCTGGACTTAAGACAGATGAAGCACCAGAATCGTGGAACTTAGAGCATCCCGAAGAGATAAAGAAGATACATCAGAACTACTTAGCAGCGGGCAGTGATATGATTCAAACTAATACTTTCGGTGCTAATCGACTTAAATTAGCTAATTATGATTTGGCTGAGCGAGTAGAGGAGATTAATCAAGCAGCGGTCAATCTAGCTCAGGAGATCAGTGAAGATAATTATATTGCTGGTTCGGTAGGGCCGTTAGGTAAATTATTAGAACCGATGGGGAATCTGACCTTTAGAGAAGGTGTTGAGATCTTTAAGGAACAGATAGAAGTCTTGATTGAAAGCGGCGTAGATATCATTAGTTTAGAGACGATGACTGATCTTCAGGAATTGCGTGCAGCAGTAATTGCAGTTAAGGAAGTTGATGAACACTTTCCAATTATTGCGGCAATGACTTTTGATCAAGATCTCCGAACGCTAAGCGGGACTACACCTCAAGTGGCAGCGGCAGTTTTAGAGTCTCTGGGTGTTGATGTGATTGGTGCTAACTGTAGTTTAGGTCCCGAGGGTATCTTAGAAGTATTAATTGAATTTAAAGCAGCCACAGATAAGCCTTTAATTGTGCAGCCGAATGCTGGGCTACCACAGATGGTTGAGGGTGAGACGATCTTCGATCAGTCTCCCGCTGAGATGGCAGATTATATAGCAAAGTTTGTAGAGCAGGGGGCAAATATTGTTGGTGGCTGTTGTGGAACCACTCCCGATCACATTAGAGCTTTTGCGCAGGAATTGGCAGAGACAGAAGTGTTAGATTATTCAGTTGAGCAGAACTTTAAGTTAACTAGCCGCTCGGATGTTATCAATTTAGAGAATGAGAGTCATAGTCTAATTATCGGAGAGCGAATTAATCCTAGTGCGCGTGATGGTATGACTGAGGAGTTGCGGGAGGAGAAGTTAGACTTAGTTACTCAGGAGATTAACTCTCAGGTAGAAGCTGGAGCTAAAGTCTTAGATATCAATGTTGGCGGCGGTGCTGGAATTGATGGAGCAAAGATGATGCGGCGGATTGTTAATAAAGTGCAGGCTACATCGCAGGTTAGTGTCTGTATCGATACTACTGACCCGGAGGTTTTGGAAGCAGGTTTAGAGACCTTTGCTGGTAAAGCATTGATTAATTCAGTAACCGGAGAAGATGAGAGTTTGGAACGAGTTCTACCTTTGGCGAAGAAGTACGGCGCTAACTTAATCTGTTTAGCATTAGATGAAGATGGAATTCCTAGTACAGCTGAGGGACGTTTGGAGATAGCTCGTAAGATTAAGAGGCGAGCTGCAGAGTATGGTATTCCTGCAGAGAATCTATTAATTGATACTTTAGTCTTGACCGCTAGTACCAAGCAGGAGGAAGTTATGGCGACATTAGAAGCGATAAAGTTAGTGAAGAATGAATTAGGTCTAAAGACAGTACTAGGGATTAGTAATGTTTCTTATGGTCTACCGTGTAAGCCACTACTTAATCAGACTTTCTTAGCTATGGCTTTAGGTTATGGCTTGGATGCATACTTAGTTGATCCGCTTAATCAGGGGATTAGAAATACTATTTTAGCCGGAGATGTACTGGCTAATCGCGATCCTAGTGCTCAAAGTTATATTGCTGCTTTTCAAGTTGAAGAAGATGGTGGGGCTGATGATGAACAAGAGGCAGAGAAGGAGGATTCAATGGATTCCGAAACTGCTGGATCTTCTCTGTCAGCAGTTAAGCAGGCGGTCTTAAATGGTAATCAAGAAGAGATTATTGAGTTGATTAAATCAATCTTGGATCAATTTAAGCCGCAGGAGATAATGAACGAAGGATTAATTCCTGCGATTAAAGAAGTTGGTAATAAGTATGATAGTGGAGAGTACTTCTTACCGCAGTTGATGGCTTCGGCGGAAACAATGAAGCAGGGCTTTCAATTTCTGAAGGATAAGTTAGACAGTGGTGATAGTCAAGGCAGTAAAGGTAAGGTCTTATTGGCTACTGTAAAAGGTGATGTTCATGATATCGGTAAGAATATTGTTAAGATAGTATTGGAGAATCATAACTTTACGGTAGTTGATTTAGGAAAAGATGTACCGGCTGAGGAGATAGTCCAGACAGCACAAGAAGAAGAGGTTGATGTCGTAGGTTTGAGTGCTCTAATGACTACCACTATGGTAGAGATGGAGACAGTTATCGAATTATTAGCTCAAGAGGGTATAGAAGTTAAGGTGATCTTAGGCGGAGCAGTAGTAGATGAATCATATACCAATGAGATTGGTGCTGACGATTATGCTTTAGATGCTATTAGTGCAGTCAAGAAGATAGAGAACTTACTTAATCATTAATACATTTAGATGTTGATAGGGAGGCGGAAATAATGAGTAGTAGAGTAGCGAATTTATTTAGTGAAGATGACTTATTAATTACTGTGGAGGTGCATCCACCGCGAGGTGCTAAGTTAGACCAGGAATTGACAGCAGTTAGTAAAGTAGATGATAGAGTAGCAGCGGTTAATATTACAGATAATCATATGGCGCGGTTACGGATGAATCCGACAATCTTTGCTTATCATATTCAGGAGCAGTTAGGTTTAACTACTATTCCCCATATTACCTGTCGTGATAAGAATCTATTAGGGCTACAGTCGGAATTGTTGGCTGCTGGTAGTTTAGATGTCAATAACTTCTTAGCCTTAACGGGAGATGATCCGGCTAAGGGCGATCATCCGACAGCTACGGGTGTCTTTGATGTAGATTCGATTGAGTTAGTCGATCTGATTAGTAATTTGAAGACAGGCTGTGATGTTAATGGTAAAGAGTTAGCTAGTAATGTGGACTTAACTGCTGGAGTTGGAGTTAATCCAGCAGCTGAGGATTTAGATGAGGAGATTGAACGATTATACAAAAAGGTTGACGCTGGAGCAGAATTTATTCAGACACAGCCGATCTATGATCCAGAGATTATAATTAGGTTCTTAGATTTAATTGATGATCTAGATGTGCCACTGTTGGCAGGTATTCTACCTCTTAAAGATGATCAGATGGCTAATTATTTTAATACACAGGTGCCAGGTATTAAAGTGCCGGATAAGGTTGTAGCTAGAATGAAAGATAAAGGTTTAGCTGAAGGTATTAAGTTAAGTCAGGAGCTAATTACCGAGTTAGAGGATAAAGTTGATGGAATTCATATTATGCCAATTGGCGGGGTAGAAGTAGCAAATAAGATTATTAGAGGTTAAAATTGAAAATAAGGTTTAATAGTCCCTAATTACAGGGGCTATTTTTTATTTTGGTCTGATTATAATATTTTGGCTCTACTTTTGAAATGATATTAACAGCAACAATTGATAATAGAGGAGTGACAGAATGGAACCTACTAATCTCATTTCAGGAGTAGCTTGTGATTCGCGACAAGTAAAGCCGGGGGATGCTTTTGTGGCAATTAAAGGTTTTGCAGATGATGGAAATCGATATATTGATCAAGCGATCAATCGAGGGGCTAAAGTAATTTATACCGAAGAGGAAATTACCAAAGAAGAAGTAGAAGTAGTACAGGTCGATAATGCCCGTCAGACTTTAGCTCAATTAGCTAATCAGTTATATGATTATCCTTCACATAAATTGAACTTAGTGGGCGTAACGGGAACTAACGGTAAGACAACTACTAGCCATCTAATTGAAACGTTATTTTCAACAGTAGGAGCTGAAACGGGATTAATTGGTACTGTTAAGACTAAGATTGGTAATTATGTCCATGATCCTACTTTAACTACTCCGCAGCCAATAGAAATCTATGATTATTTGGCACAGATGGTTGGACTAGAAGTGGACTTAGCGGTAATGGAGGTTTCATCACATGGTATTAAGTTAGACCGCATAGCAGGTTTAGATTTTGATCTGGTAATTCATACTAATATTACTGCTGATCACTTTGATTTACACCAAGATTTTGCAGATTACTTAGCTACCAAGCACAGTTTCTTCACTCAATGCGGGGCTGATAAGTATGCTTTAATTAATTTAGATGATCAGTATGCGGCAGAGTTGATGTCTAATTTGCAAGCAGAGGTTGTTACTTATGGTTTTAGTCAGGCGGCTGATATTAGAATAAGTGATTTTGAGCTTAATCGCTGTGGTAGTAAGTTTAAAGTGCAGTTAGCCCAACAACTAGAGCGGATAGATGGCAGATTAATCGAACCACAAGAGTTTACAATAGAACTTAATTTATTAGGCAAGCATAATATCTATAACGGTTTAGCTACAGTAGCTGCGGGATTATTATATGGATTGGAGTCAGAAGAGATTCAACAAGGACTGCAAGCCTGTCAACCCTTCTTTAGACGTTTAGAAGTGATCTATGACCAGCAGTTTACTATTATTGATGATTGTGCTCATAATCCTGGGAATTATCAGGCGGTCTTTGCAACGATTAAGAATTTGGAGTATGAGAATTTATATATTATTAATGCTATTCGAGGTAATCGAGGTGTGAGGATTAATCAAGAAAATGCGAGAGTGATAGGTGAGGCAATTAGCGAACTATCACAGGCGGAATTATTAGTTACAAGTTGTCAAAAGTTGGCTGGAGAGAGTGATACTGTTTTAGATAGAGAACGAGATAGATTTATTGCTACTTTAAATCAAAAAAATATTAAATTTATATATGATGATTATTTAGAAGTCTGTCTTAAACAGGTGCTTAATAAAGTAGGGGAGAATGATTTAATTCTATTATTAGGAGCTCATGCAATGGATCAAGCTGGTCAATTAATTTTAGATTTAATTGAATAGTTCTACTAGAATGAGATTTTTTGTTAATAAAATAAAGGAAAATAATAATTTTTATCTAAATAATATAGTAACTTATAATTAAGTCACTTATGACTTGATTAAAAATCAAAAAATTAGGAGGAAAAAAATGAGTGATTATCAAGGTAAATTAAATCGACAATTTCCAGCTAAGATCAGTACAACTGCTTTTACTTCTATTTATATCTTGCATTTACTTAAGAATAATAATAAATTATACGGACAGAAGATATTAGATACAATTAATGACCAGATGGATGCTCGCTGGAAGCCCTCCCGCGGTATGGTCTATCCACTGCTAAGAGAGATGGAAGAAGAGGGATATGTGGAGAGTTGGTGGTCAGAACCAGATAAACGTTCTATTCGTTACTATCGATTGACAGAAAAAGGTGCTAAACATCTAGAGAAAATGAAGATTAAGTATAAAAGTTCCTTTCGTGAGGCACGTAAGATAATTGAAACAGCAATTGATGAAATTTACAAAGGAAATATTTAAGTAGTATAATCTACTAAAATTATATTATACTAAAAGTAGTGTGACTCCTTATCATTAATATCTTTTACAGTTACTAGTTAATTATACTGGTTAAATTAGTTGATAAGGAGTGGGTAGGTATGATTAGCGATTTAATTAATCCATCTAATAGAATTACTTTAATGTTGACGAGAACAGTTTTGATCTACTTCTTTACATTAATTGCAGTTAGAGTAATGGGTAAGCGGGAGATTGGAGAATTAACTCCTTTTGATTTAGTAGTATCTATTATGATGGCAGAATTAGGCGCGGTGGTAATTGAAGACCATCAAGCTCCTTTAATGCATGCGATTGTACCGATTATTACCTTAAGTAGTGCTCAGATTTTAATCTCTTATCTGTCTTTAAAGAGTGAGAAGATTAGAAAGTTTTTAAATGGACGACCTAGTATCTTAATTAAGAATGGTGAGATAGCCGAAGAAAAGATGAAAGATTCTAGATTTAGCATTCATGACTTGATGGCGCAGCTGCGTGCTAATGGTATCTTTAATATAGCCGATGTTGAATTTGCTATTTTGGAGACTTCTGGCGATCTAACAGTAATTCCTAAGTCGCAAAAACGGGGCTTAACTCCCGAGGATTTAAATATCGAGACTGAGTATGAAGGCATTCCTGCTATCTTAATTAATGACGGTGAGATCAATCATACTAATTTAGCTAAGGTTGATCTGGATCAAGAATGGTTAGAGTCTGAATTAGAGAAAAAAGGTATTGACCAGGTTAATGATGTCTTATTAGCTACTTTGGATACAACCGGAGAACTATATCTATCAACTCGGAATGCTAAAGATCTCACAACTAGAGTAAAGCAGGCAATTCCTGATCACTTCCAAGACTGAAAATTTTACCTGAGTTAATGTTTGGTTAGTTGGATATACTAGCCTTAAAGGTTAATGAAGGAGGTAACGGAGATGGAAGATGATCAGATACCACCGGTCAAAGAATTAAATAAAGAGACAATCGAGCGGTTGAAGGATTTAAGCCCTGATGATGTAGAATTAGGTGAAGATATTAGCATTGAAAGTGTTGAAGCTGTCGAAGATATTAATCCGGATGATTATGATATTAGAGATGAATTAAAGAGTATAGTTAAGCAGAAGAAAAGAGATTAATTATATTAGAGGTGAAGAGAGTGGCAGAGATTGAGTGTCACGTTATTAACTGTGTCCATCAATTAGAAAATAATTGTACATTAGATAAGATTGAGGTTTATTGTAATGATAATAGTCCTTATGCTAGAGAGGCTGTTCAAACTAAATGTAGAAGTTTTAGAAGAGAGTAAGAGTGCTCGGCTGAGTGCTCTTGCTTTTTTTAATCTTTTCATTTTTTTGTGATAAATATTCTGTTTTGTATAGATTAAATTTTAGCCTTTAAGCTGATTTATTTTGATATTTATTTCCTTTAAAGTTTATTATTGTATTTAATAGAATATTATGATATAATATATTATGAAAAATATATTTTAAATCTATAAAATTAAGTTAATAGGTTTAAGGAAGGAGGGGAAATTATTTCCTAAATTGCAATAGCAAATTGAACTAATTTCAAACTGCAATATTTTCATCAATCATATAAAACTTCTTTCAATTGATCCTCAAATGCTTCATCTGGTGTTAGATAGTCTAAAATCTTTCTAGGTAAAGTATTACACCAGTTTTGAACTTTAGTAATGGTTTCAATTGAAAATTCACTTATGCTTTTTCCTTTAGGAATAAAACGTCTGATGAGACCATTGTGACGCTCATTAGTACCTCGTTCCCAGGATGAATATGAATGTGTATAGTATACTTTAGTGTTAGTAATCTCTTCTATTGAACTTAACTCTGAAAATTCAGAGCCGTTGTCACAAGTAAAGCTTTTAAAGACTTTTGAAAAAGAATCACCAGCTTGATTGATTAAAGTTGTTATCTCATTTTGAACCGCTGTAACTGTTTTACCAGTAATTTTACGGATGATCTCTTTGCGAGTCATTCGCTCTGTCATAGTTAATAAAACTGAATCTGACTTATTCTTTTTACCAATAACAGTATCTATTTCCCAA
>JBNJEL010000041.1:0-15227 GCA_051745835.1 Bacillota bacterium | reverse complement strand
CCCCAACCAGGAAATAAAAGTACTAATCTCATAACTAAACTCCTTATTATAATCAATCTAACATTGTTAACATAACAAAATAATAGGTTTACAATCTAATTAAAAAAACACTAGTTAAAATTATATATAAAAACCAGCAGATTGTCAACTTGATATAATTAACTGTTAACAATCTGCTAATGCTAATTCTACTATCTTCATTTTAATGAGTCACATAACTTACTTAATCTAACTTAACAATAATTTATCAATCGCTTGCTCCATCTCTGTTTTAACCTGATCGTCATGCTCTTGTGCTAAAGCTCGATCAAGTTGATCCAATACCTCAACCTCACCAATTTCTCCTAAGGACCAGGCAGAGTGAGCTCGAACAATTGGCTTAGAGTCTGTCAATCCTTCTACTAAACTATCAATAGCTTTAGAATTATCTAAATTCCCTAAGATAATCGCTGCATTACGCTGAATTGGCCGCTTACCCCGCCAGTTCATTGCGGTAACAGAAAACTTAGTTTCATACTCTGACTTACTCAGATTAACCAGTGGCTCTAACTTAGGATAGGCAGCGATAGTCTGTGGTTTAAATTCACTATGTTCACCTGCTTTAGCCTTCTGATTATGAGGACAGACCTCTTGACAACTATCACAACCCCATAATCTAGTACCAAACTGCTTGCGATTCTCTTTGGAAATATAGCCTCTGCTCAACGTCAGGTAGCCTAGACATTTAGTACTATCTAAAGTATAAGGAGCTTCCAAAGCTCCCGTAGGACAGGCTTCTAAACAGCGTTGACAATCACCACATCTATTCTCAATTGGTAAATCAGCTTCCAACTTTAAATTAATAATGATTCCCCCGATGAAAATCCACGAACCATACTCCGGATGAATGATACTACAGTTCTTTCCCTGCCAGCCAATACCAGCCCGTCGCGCTAAAGCACGATCAACCGTCGGACCTGTATCTACAAACTTCTTAGCTTTCACAGTCGAATCTTTCTCTTTTAGAAAATCTATTAATTGCTCTAATTTCTTTCCTAAGACTTGGTGATAATCTCTTCCCCACGCAAATCTAGCTAACTTACCACGTAATTCTGTCTCTAAATTAGGCTGATCCTCAATAGCAACATGATAGGAAATAGCACAAACAATAACTGACTCTGCCTCCGCTAAAACTTGAGTAGGATCAGTAATTAGTTCTAAATCATCTTTAACAAATTTAGAAAGCTTACCTTCCTGCTTCATTCTCTGTAAAAATTTCTTCGTCTGTAAATCAGATTCAGCTGTAGTAATCTTAACTTCATCTAATCCAATCTGGACAGCATAATCTTTAATATCTGTTGTTAATGTCATAACTTCTCACCTGCCTTAAATACTATCATATAGCTTATTATCCACAAATGCAATCATCAATAAACAACACTATTTAGAACAAAATAATCGACCTAGTAGACAAGCTAAGAAATCTTTACAGCCTTGTCGTTCAAGCTTAAATAACTGTAATTTTAATAATTTAGTCATATAACTAAATCTTACACTTATAATTTACAACCGACAAGGACAGATTAAGATTAGAACCTCCCCTCCTCTCAACTAAGTGCAGTATAGAAGGATTTTCTCCCCTTACCTTCTATACTGCCAATACTTATATTACCATTATTATTCAAAATAATAAATCTTGCTTTAGAACTAAAAAACTCCTGGTTATTAAACCAGGAGTTAACTAAATTATCTCTCTAAACTTATCTCGCCAATAATCAACAGCTAATAAAAGAAGTAATCCTAAAACAGCAAAAATCAAATTCGGTAACCAAACTGCTAACAACGGTAACAGATCGCCATTTTTACCTACTGCTTGAGCTAAAGCTGTAATTAGATAGTAACCAAAGATGATTACAACTGTAGCTATCAGATTAACTGCCCGCCTACTAGCCAAACTTAAACTAAGCGGCATACCCACAAGAATAAATATTACTGCAATCAAAGGTTGAGCTAACCGCAGTTGATACTCAACTCGTAAATCTCTAGTATCTAGACCGCTCGACTCTAACCGCTTAATCTCTGCTCTTAACTGACTGCGGGTCATCTCTGCTGGCGAATGAGCTTTGCTTAGAAATTGGTCTGACGCTTGCGGTAATTTAAACTTCATCTTACTTAATTGCTCTTCTACTTCTAATACTCCGTTAGAATTACTTTGATGAATTGTAACATCTTCTAACAGCCAACTATTCTTCTTTTCAACTCCTTGTAAAGCTGTAATTACCTGCGCTAACTCTTGATTGTGGTGTTGAGGATAGTTAAAGATAACTACTCCTTGTAATAGCTCCTTCTTCTTTTGATACTTTCGTACATAAAAGAGAGTACCATCTTCCCCGCGGTAGAAGAGATTCTTTTCCAAAGCAGGCTCTTTAAACTGCAAAACCGATTTCTGCATCAACTCTTCATAGCGCTGATTAGACCACGGCACTAACGACTCATTCAGCCAGTAGATAGTACCACTTAATAAAATCCCTACTATCAATAGCGGAATTAAGAGCCGATAGAGACTTATTCCACCCATCTTAAGTGCTAAAATCTCATTATCTTTACTTAACTTACCGATACCTAACATTACAGCAAAAAGTAACGCAATGGGGATAGTTTCTACTATAAAGCTAGGCAACTTATAACTTAACATCCGCGCTATAACTACTAAAGATACATCTTTAATAATCATTAAGTCAGCCAGCTGAAATAAAAGCTCACTAATCATAATAATTGTAATCAGTATAACTCCTACTACAAATGGAGTTAGCAAAGTTCTAATTAAATGTTGATCCACTAGTTTAAGTTTTAATAAATTACGCATCAGTTAGTCACCTAATTCAAAATAGCACTAATTAAGTACTAAATTATCTAATACATCTATTAAATCATCAATCTCAGGTTTGCTAATTTGTTCATCTGCTCCAACTTCTTCTCCTTTATGACGCAAGTCCTTAGTAATTAAAGAAGAAAAGATTACTGCTGGCAGTTCTTCTAAGACCGGATCTTCCTTAATCTTTCTAATTAACGTATGCCCATCCATCTGCGGCATCTCTATATCAGTAATTACTCCCCGGACATACTCAAAGATCTCTTCTGGCTGATTATGTTCTTTTAACTTAAGTAAGTAATCTAAGACCTGCTTACCATCCTCATAAACCTTCAATTCAGTATAACCAGCATTCTGAAGCGTAGACTTCAACATCTGACGAATAGTCGGTGAATCTTCTGCTACAATTAACGGTACTTCACCCCGCTCTTCTTTTTCTGTTTCAGTACTCTCAGTATCAGGAGTTGTCATCGCAGACTCAGGCTTAATATCAGTTAAGATCTTCTCAAAATCTAAGAAACTAATTAACTGATCATCTAACCTAATAATCCCGTTAACCAAATCCCCCATTAAAGAAGTAGGCTTAGTAATATCCTCCCAGTTTAACTTCTCAATTCCGATCACTTCATCGACGACAAAAAGTATCTTTTGGTTATTAAACTCAGTTAAAATTGTATACTCTAACTTTTCATCCGAACAATTATCTAAATAAGTTCTTAAATCAATAATCGTAATTACTTCCCCGCGAATATTAACCATTCCTTCTACAGCGGGATGCTGCTGTAAAGCTGATTGAATATTCTCTTCATCAATACGCAATACTTCTTTAACCTTAATTACATTAATCGCATACAAGTTACCTTGCACCTTAAAATTTAGTACTTCTAACTCGCCAGTCCCACTCTCTAATAAAATATTGGACATATTATTAGCTCCCATTTAATCACCTCAATTTTATAAGTATTAAGCTAACTGATAACTACTTAATAGCCCTACTTATATTATCTAGTTCTTCTCAATACTTTCAAATTCCTGCAAGAATTAGTTGCTTACTACACTAAGCTGAAACTCTCCCGGCTTTAAGGTGGGTAACAAACTTTTCTACCAAGTCAGGATCAAACTGACTACCAGCTCCTGCTTGTAACTCCTCTATCGCTTCCTGCTTACTAAGAGGTGGCTGATAAGGTCGACCATTAATCATTACCACATAAGCATCTACTACTGCTAAAAGACGAGCAAAGAGCGGTATCTCTGCCTCCTGTAGTCCTTGCGGATACCCGCTGCCATCCCACCATTCATGATGACTTAAGATTGCTTCTGCTACACTACTTGACCCTGAAACAGATTCAGCTATCTGGTAGCCAATACCAGGATGTTTTTTAATCTCTTCCCACTCTTCTGTAGCTAACTCATCATTCTTTTGAATAATATTATCAGCGATACCTGCCTTACCGATATCGTGTAGTTCTGCTAACAACTTTAAGTCCGCTAATTGAGTATCAGAAAATCCTAGCTGCTGACCAAATCTAATCATCAACTTCTTAAGCTGTTCAATATGGGCTGCTGTCTCTGCAGTATTCTCTTCAAGAGTCTGCTTAAGAGAGGAGAGAATATTATTATGCACATTCTTACTCTCACTTAACTTCTTCTTATACATCCAACTCTCTGCTTTTTGAAAGAGATCATGAATATCAGTATTACTATTATACTTAGTAGCGTAACCTAAACTAATACTAGGTTTAATTAGATCATTAATTTCTCGTTTACGACACTCCTCTTTAATTCTTTCACAGACCTGGTTAGCCACTTGTTCCTCAGTGCGCGGAAGTAAGATTACAAACTCATCACCACCCCAGCGTGCTACTAAATCCTCTTCTCGACAAGAAGACTCCATAATCTCTGCTGCTTCAGAGAGAAGTTCATCGCCCATCTGATGACCAAAAGCATCATTCGTTAACTTTAAGCCGTTAACATCACCCATAATAATACTCAAAGGCAGCTGACGTTTAGTATTATACCGTTGTAACTCTTCATTAAAATAGTATCTATTATAAAGCCCCGTTAAGCTATCATGGAAACTAATATATCTAATCTTCTCCTCAGAATTAATTCTATTTAGAGCTGAAGTAGTATGAGAAATTAACAGTTCAGCTAATTTAAGATCATCAGACTCAAAGCTACTTGGCTGATTAGCCAAAACCTGAAAGACAGCTTGCTCATTAATTGGAACCCCAATAATAGAACGATAAGTGCTACCCTCTGGTAACGATAATTCTTGATACTGCTCAATATCTGCTACTAACTCAGCCTCCTGCTGTTCTAAAATATCATCAGCTAAATAATTAATCAAGCTAAGAGTATCCGCTGTTAACTCCTCTAAATTGGACGAAATAGCTGCTACTTCTAACTCATCTTCCTGCTTAAGATTAATTAAACAGAGATTAAAGTCCAAAATATCCTCTGCCGCTTCAATAGTTAACTGATAAACATCTTCTTTACAATGACAGCCCTCCATCTGACTAGTAATCTGATGTAACCGCTCAATCTTATCCTTATTTTCCTGTAACTTCTCTCGCGCTTCTTCTTTGTGGGTAATATCAGTGGCTGAACAGACTACATACTCCACTCGACCTAGCTTATCTAACTTAGGAGTACGAGTAACAGATAGGACTCTTCGCTCTCCTCGAGCATTCTTGACCCACTCTTTGGACTTAGTTGTCTCACGCTTACTAAAAGTTTCTTGATTCTTCTTAATACAGACATCAGCCTTAGTCTGACTATAGAAATCATAGAGTGAACAATCCTCTACCTCATCTTTATTAACTCCTAAAAACTGAGCGTGAGCTGCATTAATTGCTCCGTAAGTTTCAGGGTCTTTTAAGTACCAAATCTGAATATCAGTATTAGCCAACAGAATCTCCTGTTTTTCTGACTTGCTCTTAAGTTTTTGCTTTAGTTCTAAGTACTCAGTAATATCGCGAGAGACACCAATCACCTTACTCACTTCACCTTTAATCACTACCGGTGATAACTGTGTATCCCATAAACGCTTTTCTCCTTTTAAGTTAAGCTCTTCTTGAAAGTGCACCGTCTGCTGTTTCTCTATACACTGCTTATACTCCTCTTTAAGTTCAGCATCAAAACATTGCTCTAAAACTTCTTGCGGTGTCATATCTTCTACATCATCTAAATCTAAACCTGTTAATTCAGTATAATTCTCATTAAGCTTAATATAATTATGATTTCCTTGCGAATCAATATCAATAACAAAAATAGCATCATGAATATTATTAAAGATTGCCTTATAATCCCGCTTACTCTCTTTTAAGCCCTCCTTTAATCGATTAAAGTGTAACCAAGATCGATAGACACTATAAGTAATCACTAACAGACCTAAACTTAACAATGCTCCTTCTAAATAAGTGTCTATTATATCAGGTTCTCTAGTGAATTCATCTAAAATATCTATTAGCAACCCGCTTAAATAAATATTAATACCTAAATATAAGAACCTAGATTGAATCTTAAGCAGTATTGCTGCCATAATTAAAAATGAACTTAAGTATAACCCCTCAAAAATAATATCTCCTATATCATATGAAATAATTAACGGAAATTTGATTAACCAACCACCAATGACTAATGCACTTAATAGTATGCTCCCTAATAATTTATTCTTTAACAGCTGCATATAATTACCTCCAAATAATCCCAGATCATACTTTAATAGTAACAATAACTAATAGCGCATCAATAATATACTTATATAATATTAAACAATTTCCTTTAAATTATATCATAATCGTTTAAAAAATATAACAACTAATTCAAACACTAATAATGGCAGAGACTGTTCACATCAAACAATCCCTACCATTATTCGTCAAGAAATATTAAATTATAATTAACTTACTACTTTCTTTCTAAAGCATCTACCGGACAGCTATCAACACACTTTTCACAATGCAAACAATCTAAATCTTCATCATTATTGCCAGTAAAGTTATAAGGCTCTAAACCCATAGGACACTCTTGAGCACAAAGATTACAACCAGTACACTGCTCTTTATCAACTACTATCCGTTTTGAGTCAGCTGCTAAACTACGTTTCATTTTAACTACTAACGCCGATAAAGAACCCATTGGACAGAAGGTACACCAAGTCCGTTCATGAAAGATAATCCCTAATACTACGGTTAAAATAGTAGTTAGAAGTACAATCCGATAGAATACTGCTCCTATCTGAACTAAGTCTCCTCCAGCATTAATAACCCCGATTACAAAATTATAGATTAGAAAGATAAAAAAGCCAATACGAAAATAAATACTTTTAAAGAACTGAGGTATCTCAACACTACGACCAATCTTGCTTAATAGATTATCATTAAATGAACCTCGCGGACAGAAATTACCACACCAAACACGCCCACCTTTCCAGGCTGACATTACAACAGGAGCTACCATACAGATTAAAGCAATACTACCTAATAACGGATACTGCCAACCAACTATTAAAAACAGAACTAACAATACCCAAGCCCACTTACCAAATAAAGTAATCATTCTATCCTGTTTCATCTTAATCACCCCACTCACTAATCAAAGTTAAATCTATATATTACTATATAACGATATTATCCTTTTGTCAATACTTAATCTTAGATTATTAAAGCACAAGACCTTCTATACCATATAACTGGATAGAAGGTCTTGTGCTCCTAATTGTTATTTAATTACTTTTTATAGACTCGGCGTCTTCACATTCAAGACAACAAATCTCTCGTCTTGATCTGCCTGAAGTGACATTTTAGTATTCGGTGAACAAGGAATAATATCTTGTGCCTGAACCACCTGCTTATCATCCCCAATTCGTAATGTACCGCTACCCTCTACAATATAGAAGAAAACATTAACTGGTACAGAATGTTCAGGTACTTTATCACCCGGCTCTAAAACTAAATTCATCACCTGTACATCTTCATTCTTAAGTACCTTTCTAACTAATATATCATCCCATCTTTTGCTGTCCGCAAGTTCATCTAACTTAATAATCTCCATCTTTTTTCCTCCTTTTTCACCATTCAATCATAATATTTTAATATTTAAATACATTATACTTAAGTTAGATTACTTTAACTGTGACATAAATCACACTAAGAAGATAAATTATTCTTTATTCTATTTGATAAGCCTGACGATAAATCTCTTCTAATTCTCTAATGAGAGGTTTACGTGGATTAGCAGTTGTAGATTGATCACTATAAGCAATAGTTGCCATCTCTTCAAGCTGTGACTCAAATTCCGAACGTTCAATCCCTACTTGAGCTAGGCTTAATGGAACATCTAACTCAGTTATTAACTCTTTGATCTTATCAATTAAAGTAGTTACTGCCTCATCAGTAGTATTAGCACTAATTCCTAGGTGCTTTAGTATCTCTTGATACTGCTTAGCAGCTGTGTGATACCTATAATTAGGATAATGAGCAAAGTTAGTCGGAACTGCTGCATTATAATTAATTACCTGCGGTAGTAAGATAGCATTTGCTAATCCGTGCGGCAAGTTAAATTTACTACCTAAAATGTGAGCCAAACTGTGATTAATCCCTAAGAAGGCATTACTGAAAGCTATTCCCGCTATACAAGCAGCATGATGCATTTTCTCCCTTGCTTGACGATCCTTAGCACCATTATTATAAGCCCGTGGTAGATACTCAAAGACTAAATCAATTGCTTGGAGTGCCAGTGGGTCTGTATAGTCTGAAGACATGACCGATACATAAGCTTCAACTGCATGAGTTAAAACATCTAAACCAGTATAAGCAGTAGTCTTAGGTGGCAGAGTACGTGCTAAATTAGCATCGATAATCGCTACATCCGGAGTTAATTGATAGGAGACTAAAGGATACTTAACTCCCTCTTTTTTATCTGTAATAACCGCAAAAGATGTAATCTCAGAACCAGAACCGCTAGTAGTAGGAATAGCAACGAATTTAGACCGTTGACCTAAACGAGGAAAATCGTAGACACGTTTCTTAATATCGAGAAATCTAAGCTTAAGATCAGTAAAATCAGTTTCAGGTGCTTCATAAAATAACCAGATACCTTTTGCTGCATCAAGCGGTGAACCGCCACCTAACGCAATAATAATATCCGCTCCATATTCAACTGCTAACTCAGTTCCTGTAGTTACTGTCTCCACCGCAGGATCTTCTTCTACTTCAGCAAAAACTTGATAATCAATTCCCGCCTGCTCTAAATAATCAGTCGCTTGCTTCACATAACCTAGCTCCTGCATTACTTGATCGGTTACAATTAAAGCCTTCTCTCCAGTTAGAGAACCCAACTGTGCTAAAGAGCCGGGATTAAAGTAGATCTCCTGAGGCAATTTAATCCATTCTCGTTCTATTTTACGCTGTGGAGAACGCTTAATATTATATAATTGTTCAACACTAACATTAGCAGTCGTAGAATTACCGCCAAAAGTTCCGCAACCTAATGTCAAAGAAGGAGTAAGATTATTATAAATTCCTCCCACAGCTCCAAAAGTTGCCGGAGTATTTAGTAGTAATCTTCCTGCTTTAATCTGATTTTTAAATCTATTAATCACTTCTTTATTATGTGAATGTAAGACTGCAGTATGTCCCATGCCATCAAACCTAATTACATCTATAATCCGTTCAATTCCTGCATTATAATCTTCTACTTCAATTAAACCCAAAATCGGACTAAGTTTCTCCCGGGATAAAGGATAATCAGTACCAATTCCCGCTAAAGGTGCTACTAATAATGTAGTCTCCTCTGGTACTTCAATGCCTGCCATCTGAGCAATTTGAACAGCACTTTGCCCTACTACCTGAGAATTCATTGTCTTAGTCTCAGAATTAATCGCTACCTCTTCTACCTGCTTAATCTCGCCTTCATCTAAGATATAAGCATGATAGTGACGCAGTAGCCTCTTAACCTGTTTAATAATCGCCTGATCTACAATTAAAGTCTGTTCCGAAGCACAGATGGTTCCATTATCGAAGGTCTTACTTGCTACCACATCATATACCGCCTGCTTTAAGTTAGCGGACTCTTCTATATAAGCTGGTACATTACCCGGGCCAACTCCAATTGCCGGTGTTCCTGAACTATAAGCTGCTTTAACCATACTGCTGCCGCCCGTTGCTAAGATTAAAGAGAGATCACTATGCTCCATTAACTTAGCAGTAGTCTTCTTAGAACAAGGCTCTATCCATTGAATTGTTCCTTCTGGTGCCCCAGCTTCAACTGCTGCTTGATGCATTACTTGAGCTGTCTTTTTACTACACTCAAAAGCTGCCGGATGAAAGCTAAAAATGACTGGATTACCTGCTTTAAGAGCAATTAAGGATTTAAACAAAATTGTAGAGGTCGGATTAGTCGCAGGAATTAATGCAGCAATTAATCCTACTGGTTCCGCTATTTCAACTATCCCCTGAGCTTGATCATTATTAATTACTCCCCGCGTCTGCTTATCTTTAATATCGTGATAAATTGTCTCCGTAGCAAATAAATTCTTGGTAATCTTATCTTCATATAATCCCATTCCTGTCTCTTCAACTGCCAACTTAGCTAATTTGATATGATTATCTACGCCTGCCTTAGCCATAGCTGCTACAATCTGATCTATCTCCTGTTGATTCATTTGATTTAAGCTATCTGCTGCCTTGATTCCGTTATCAACTAACTCTATTACTTTAGCTTCCGTATCTTCTGCCTTTGTCTGCTTAGACATTTAACCGCCTCCTTAAATTACATTATCTATTGTACCTCCTTCATCTAAATTTTATTAAAATTATGAAAAAATAGATTAATGAGAAAAAAAGAATATTAAAGCCTTAACTGGATTCCAAATCTAATCTTCTGTTCATTAGTATAATTATGATATTCGATAATTAAATCATCAACAATCACAGTGTTTATTGACCAATAAAAATTTTTAGTTGTGTCATAACCAATCCCAGCTGCTAAATCTATAAAGGGTAATTGATCAGGGAGTTTATAGAGTGAATAAGTAGCTAAATCTAAATCTTTGGAACTTAAATCTAATCTTAGATCAGTTCCTAGACTTAACTGCTGGTATTGATAAGCAAAACCGAAACCATCACTTAAGATTCGCAAAGTAGTAGGTTGGATATTAAAGTTATTATCTATTGAGGAGTGAGTAGCTAAATATTCATAATTTGATTCTGCTGCTTTTTGCAATAGCTTAGGTACTGAATGTTGCCCGATAGCATATCGTCCTTGCTGAGGATCCCAAACTTTAAATTCTTCTAAAGCTGCTTGTTTAACCTCAGGAAAGCGCACCTTTACTTTTCTATTTTTGCTGTTTGCTTGCTGACGATAGATATAGACCTGATAAAATCTAGTACTTAACTCTCTTTCATCAGCTAAAGTAGCTAATGCTCTAGCTAACACTTGATGATCTTCGTGGGTCTCTGCTGCAACAGTATTATGTACACCTTGTGGATATAATTCTATAAAGTTCTCCATTATTTTTTGAGCTTTCAGCTGTCCAATATTTCCTTCTTTGAAGTTTAAAAAAAGCACATTAGAACTCTTTACTCCCAATACTTCAAGGGCTGCTAAGGTCTCCTTAATTCGTGCCTCTTCTAACTGATCACGTGTTAAGTTAATCACCTTCCCTTGCGATCCTGTCAATCGGTGTCGTACTTTAGAAGCTCCGCCGCGTGTGAAGTAAATAACATAATTTTGATTACCCGCTACTACTGACCGATGGATTGCATCTGCCATTCCAATTGTCTCATCATCAGGATGTGGCAAGTACCAAACATAAACCCGTCCGCTTACCATTGTAGTAAAAGAGATTATAAACACCAATACTAAGATAATTATAAATTTATAATTTCTCCTCATAATAAACCCTCACTTTATCTTAAAGCTTTAATCCTCTATATTTTAAAGTATTAGATAAATAGTAATAATTTCCCTTTACTACCCAATAATAAAAAGCCTGAATGCTATTTTAAAATAACATCCAGGCTAAAAATCTGTTCTATTAGATTTTATTTAACTTATTTTGCTCAACTTACTACTTTACCATCTAGGTAATGAATCTTTTCCATACCATAATGTGTTTCTATAATTAACTGGATCTGTATCTCCTTCAGTACTAACTAATAAGACTTTAGAATCTTCATTTAACTCTAACTCTTCTTTAATTTCAGCAAAGTCTTCATGACGCTGCTTTAACATATCCATTAGACCAGTTCCAATAGCTCCTGATTCTCCAGCTACTACCTCTGGGTCATTACCGAGAGGATTAGCTAAGATACGCATACCATTAGCAGCTAAATAATCCGGAGAGTTAACGAAAGCATCAGTATAATTAGCTAAGATATCCCAGGCAATTGGATTAGGCTCTCCACAAGCTAAACCAGCCATAATTGTATCCAAATCACCTTTAACTACATGCGGTTTACCATCTGCTTCACAAGCTGATTTATACATGCAGTTTGCTTTTTCTGGCTCGACAATAATAATTTTAGGACAATCTTCACCAAACTTAGACTTTAAATAAGCAGTAGCTGCCCCGGCAAATGAACCTACTCCTGCTTGTAAGAAGACATGAGTTGGTACTTCGCCATCTAACTGTTCTAAAGATTCATCGATTAAGGTTGTATAACCCTGCATAATCCACTTTGGAATATGAGTATAACCTTCCCACGCTGTATCCTGAATTACAATACCGCCTTCTTTATCAGCATAATTAGTAGCGTGTCGTACAGCATCATCATAATTAAGATCGGTAATTTCTGCATAAGCACCTTCTTTTTTAATATTTTCCAATCTAGTTGGAGCAGCACACTTAGGCATAAAGACTACAGAATTATGTCCTAACTGTTCAGCAGCCCAAGCAACACCGCGACCGTGATTACCGTCCGTAGCTGTAACAAAAGTAACCTTGCCTCCTAACTCTTCCTTAACTGCATCAGAACGTAACGACTCAAACGATAAATCCTCTAACTGCACTTCTAACTTCTCGTCTAGGTACTTAGCAATAGCATAAGAACCGCCTAATACCTTAAAAGCATTTAAGCCAAAACGATACGATTCATCCTTTAGCCAGACCTTGCCTACATCTACTTCATCAGCAAAATCATTTAATTCGTGTAATGGAGTAACTTCATACTCAGGAAAGCTTTTATGAAAGTTTCTAACCTTCTTTACATCTTCCTCAGAAAAACCATCTAATATTTCCGCTCCACCATCAGCATCAATCTTATTTAGTACAATATCTAACTCAGATTTTTTCAATTCTACCACCTCTTATAATTATAAATTTTAAACTCAAATTAAATAAATTAACTAACAAAAATTTAATATCTAATAACAGTTACCTCAATTTTTGAACATATGTTTATCGTGCGAAAAAAATCACAATCAACACTATTTTAACTCATTGCAAGGAATTAGTCAACCACTTTTAAATTATTCTTTATAATTTATCAAACTACATTACATTTTATCACATCTAGCTAAATCATTCCAGTCTCTAAGAGTATTCTACTTACTTAATAACGCATCCATAATTCCATAGTAACCCTGACAGCCTTTGACTAACTGATCTATCGTAATATATTCATCAGTAACATGGGCTAAATTCTCGCAGGAAGGGCCAAAACCAATCGTTGGAATACCTGCTTCCCCCGCAAAATGGCTGCCATTAGTACAGAAAGAGTAATGAGAAACCGCAGGCTCTAAACCAATATCTTGTAAACCAGCTAAGGCAGATTGAACTAAGTGATGCTCTTCATCTAATAACCAGGCTGGGAAAAAACGCTTAGCTTCAATCTCCGTATCAGTCCAACACTTAGCTGAACCTACTGCATAATCAACAGTAGCCTCTAAATCAGATTGCTGTTTTTGGAGATTACTTAATTCCTTTTCAAGTTCAGCTAGAATTGAATCCTTTGTCTCATCAACTAAAGTTCGGCGATCATATGTTACCCGACATGAATTAGGAATTACCGAAGCTCCTGGATAAGGATTGGAAATAATATCAGTTAAAGCTAAAATTCCCGCACCTAAGACAGGATGTTCATTTAATTCTAATTCTTCTAAGTCAGCAACAACATCTAGCATATCCAGCACAGCATTCTGCCCTACTTCCGGATTAGAAGAGTGAGCTGACTTACCCTTAGTTTCTACAACTATTTCAGCTCTACCGCGCTGCCCTCGTTTCAAATCTAAATTAGATGCTTCACCAATTACTACATAATCAGGCTCAACAATGTTGCTAATCTCCCGTGCTGCAACTCCCTCAAAGCACTCTTCTTGAACGGAACAGGAGATATAGATTTCACCTGCAAAATCTTTATCCTGAGCAAAGTAACTAGCAGCACTAATCATAGCAGCTACTGCACCTTTCATATCCGAAGTACCTCGACCATAAATCTTTCCCTCTTCTATCTTAGCACCAAAGGGATTATGCTGCCACTCATCTCTATTAGAGACTTCTACAGTATCAATATGTCCATCAAGTAATAGCTTCTGACCTTCCTTAGTTCCTTCAATCTTACCAATTAAACTACCGTACTTATCTATAATTACTTCATCAAAACCTAACTCTATCATTCGTTCTTTAATTTTATGAATTACCTCTTCTTCCTCACCAGAGAAGCTAGGTTCTTTAACTAATGTCCTACAGAATTCGATTAATAAATCTTTTCTATCCGCAGTTAACATATTAATTCTTCACCTCTAAAATTTTCAAATTATCTCTTCGCAGATATTATATTATTCACTGACAAAAAAATCAAGTATAGATAAGAAATTAAATTTTAAATTGATAATTAAGCCAATTAATAGTATTATAATAGTAGTTAAGCTACAAAATTAAAGGAGGGATAGTATGAGTGGTAAATTTAATTCATTAGAAGTACTTAAGATGGCAATGAATGTGGAAAAACAAGGAGAGAAATTCTATCGTAAATGTGCAGAAGTTAATAATAAGAAAGAAGTAGTAGATATCTTTACTCAACTTTATAAAGATGAACAACACCACTACAATTACTTCAAGAAATTATTAGATCAATTTGATAAAACAGAAGAATCAATCGATAAAGATTATGTCTATGATCAACAAGTTAATGGTTATCTTAAATCCTTAGTTAGTAATAAAGTCTTCCCTACTAATAAAGAAGATGCCGATAAGTTTGCTCGTAACTTTGAAGAAGCAATCAAAATTGGTATCGAAGCTGAAAAGAACTCTATCTTACTCTATCAGGAACTACAAGAAGTCGAAGAAGATGATAATACAATTAAAGCTTTAAAAAGATTAGTTAAGGAAGAAAAAGAACACTTAGTTAAGTTACAAAATATTCGTGAT
>JBNJEL010000040.1:0-15871 GCA_051745835.1 Bacillota bacterium | reverse complement strand
GGACCAAAGATATACTGTAATGCTTTGCTTACTAAACTTTCAATCTGCTGTCGCGCTTGTTCACGAGCATACTCTGATGTCTGTTGGAGTAAGATACGAGTCTGTTCGAAGATATCCCGCTCTGTAGTTAACTTAGCAATTCGCTCTTCTCGTTCTTCCCTCTCTGCTTTTAATTGATCACGCTGACCTTTCCGCCGGTTATACTCTTCCTTCTGAGCCGCTAAGTCCTCTTCTAAAGCAGATAATATCTGATTAGTCTTCATAACTACCGCTCCTAACTTTAATCATTAATAATCTCCTGCGGTAACAAATCCTTAGCTTCAGTAAGCAGTTCCTCCAACTTACTTTCTAAACTATTAATCTCCTCTTGTAGCTCATCAGGCTTCACACCCTGCTCTTCTAACTTAGCTAATAATTTCTGCTTCTGCTTCTTTAACTCTTCCATGCGCGCTTCATAACGATAACGCTTATTCTTAGCTTTATCTAAATCAGATTTCAGCTCTTTAATCTCTTCAGCGAAATCACTCATCATCTATCCCCTCCAACTGATAATTACTAATTATCTCATCTAATCGGTCTCTTTCAAGCTCACTAAAACAGACCGGACATCTCTTCTGCTCTTTTAACTTGGTACGGTACTGCTCTAATTTAGTCTCTAACTCTTCTTCTAACTCCTTAATACACTCTTGACCACGCTGCCAACTTTGAGTTATTTCTTTAAGTTCATCGCTAATACTCTTTAGTTTGCTTAACCGCTGTTGAGACTCTTCTAAATTATTAATTATCTGTTGAACCTGCTTAATAACTGGTAGTTGAGCTAACTGCTTCTCTTTTTGTTGAAGCTCAGAGCGCACCTTAGTTAGCTGTTGGTTAATCTCTAATAGAGTATCATACTGCTCAACTAATTGATCTCCATCACTTAATATCTCTTCAACTCTAGCTAACTTCTGTAGGTGCTGTAAAACTTCCTCTTTAACTTTAATCTGCTGATTAACAGTCGTTAACTCTTCTTTAATTGTCATTAACTCTGTTCGCTGCTTAGAATTAGTTTCTAACTTTTGATACGCTGCTTCTACCTGCTCTAAATTTTCTAACTGCTGTAAGTAATTAGCTAACTGCTCAATAGTAGTATTAACCTGCTGCCAATCACTACTTAGCTCAATTAGTTTACTTAAACAAGCATCCTTCATCTCCAATTGATGACTTAACTTAGCCACCTCATCTAACGAATCTAACTGCGCTAAAGCTGCTTTAAGCTCACTCTCTTCTTCCTTTAACTTTTGCCATTTATTCTGCCAAGTACGATACTCTTCTAATTGATTTTGAACGGACTTAATCTGAGCTACCAACTCTTCCTTACGCTTTATCTCTTCTTTTAACTGCGGCAGTTCTTGATAATCCATTAGCTTCTCATTTATTCGCTCTATTTCCGTACTCTCTTGGCTAATCTGATCCTTAGTGCGTCTTAGATCACGTGCTACATCTTTAATTGCTGCATCAATAATATGCACCCCAGTTAACTGTCCGATAGCTTTTGCTTTCGTAGAACCACTATCATCAAGTAAGAATGGACCAGAGAGTTGGAAATCTAGATTAAGTGAACTCTCCAATTCATTATCTAAAGCTACTTTAGACATCTGATGAAGCTCAGATACTTCAGCCGGTACTTTAGTACCAAAACCAGTATAGACCTCTTGGTGACCATCAGGATCAATAATTAAGTATCTATTCTCTGATGAAGAGCGTTCTCGAATAATCCGATAATCATTCTCTAATAAAATTCCGACTTGACACTTTCTACTACCCATCCGAATAAAGTCATCACCTAATGGTTCATTATATAGCACCCATCTTAAAGCACGAATAATTGCTGACTTACCACTATCAGAAGGTCCAGCAATCATATTTAAACCACTATCTAACTCTAAAACTGTATCTTGATGTGACTGAAAATTCTTAATTCTAAGCTCCTTAAGCATCTAACCTTCACCTCAACTTATCTTAACTTAACTTCTCTTCTGCCTGAGCAATTCTAGCTCTTGCTTCTTCTTTAACCTCTGTAGATAAGTCTTTATTACTAGCTAATTCCTCCAAAATCTCTTTAACTTCTAAAAAGTTAAACTCTCCTGCCCCTCTAATATCTTGCGTAAAGTCAGCTAACTTCTGTTTGCGGTGTTCATTCCACTCAATTTGACTACGATCTAATACATCCTTACCAGCTTGAGCTTCTGATAGAGGAACTAACTTAATATCTATATTATCAGCAGTTAATTCAATAATTGCTACCTGAGGTTGACGCTTTAACTCACTAGGATAAGCACCAATCCTTACTAAACTACCGGGATTAAGAGCATACTTATCAGCTGCTAACTTTTCAACCCCAAAACCGGTATGATAATGTCCACTAATGGTAATATCAGCTTCTGTCTCTTTAATATCATCAAGTAAAGTATGATTCATCTCAATTGAGAAAGGTTGCGCTAATAACATACCATGAATTACTTTAATCGCATAATCTACATTACTTCTTTTATCTAGTAGATAATCAGTTAATCCTTCCTGACTATCTAAATTATAATAGTAAGGAGTCCCTTCTAATTGTAATGTGATACCATCTGACTCTATTATCTCTACTTGATTTAAGTTAAGCAGTTCGACAATTCCTGAAGCTCCCAGCAGACCCAACATTGTACGAGGTAATGTAGTTGGATTCTGTCCGTATAGATCATGGTTACCAGCTACTACATAGATTGGACAATCAAAGCCCCGCAGTATCTGTACAAATTCACTCACAACTGACGGAGCAGTATCGGGGCGATCAAACATATCCCCAGCATGAAGAATTAAATCTACATCTTCTCGTTGAGCAATTTCCTGCACTTCTAATAACTTATCTTGTAAAGCAAGCGGAAAATCATCTAAACGATTTTGAGGAGTTGTACCACGAATATGTGTATCAGTCAAGACTAATAATTTCAACTACGATTACCCCCTTAATTCTACTTAATATTAATTCAAGACAGACCATCATAATCCTGCTTCTTACTCCTAAAAGTAAGAAAGAGCGGGATAACCCCACCCTTTTACTCTTTATTCATCACTCTATTCTTCTTCAGCCTCTTCTTCATTATCATCATCAGCTGCTGTATCTAACTGATCAGCTTCTTCTTCATCTAACAGTCCTAACTCAATCTTTACTTTTTCCTCTATCTCAGCCAATAGCTCAGGATTCTCTTTTAACTCCTCTTTAGAATTAGCTCGTCCCTGACCTAAAGTAATATCATCACCATAAGAGTACCACGCTCCTGAACGCTCTACAATATCATGTTCTACTGCCATATCTAAGATACAACCTACCTGCGAAATTCCAGTACCGTACATAATATCAAACTCTGCCGTCTTAAATGGCGGTGCTACCTTATTCTTAACTACTTTTGCTTTAGTCTTATTACCTAAGAAATCATCGCCATCCTTAATTGCTTTACGCCGACGAATATCTAACCGTACTGAAGAGTAGAACTTAAGCGCTCGTCCACCTGGTGTAGTTTCTGGATTACCAAACATAACCCCAACCTTTTCACGAATCTGATTAATAAAGATACAAGTAGTTTTAGACTTACTAATTGTACCAGATAATTTACGCATTGCTTGGGACATTAAACGTGCTTGCAAACCAACGTGAGCATCGCCCATCTCTCCTTCAATCTCAGCTTCAGGCACTAAAGCAGCTACCGAGTCAACAACAACAATATCAATTGCTCCACTGCGGACTAATGCTTCACAGATCTCTAATGCTTCTTCACCTGTATTAGGCTGTGAGATTAGTAACTCTTCAATGTCAACACCTAAATTCTTGGCATACTTAGGATCTAAAGCATGCTCGGCATCAATAAAGGCAGCCACTCCACCCTCCTTTTGAGTTTCGGCAATCATATGCAATGCTACAGTAGTCTTACCAGAGGATTCAGGACCAAATACTTCAACAATTCTACCACATGGGATTCCGCCAACTCCTAATGCTACATCTAATGATAAAGCTCCTGTAGATATTGATTCTACATCTAACGTCTGAGCTTCGCCTAACTTCATAATCGAACCTTTACCATACTCTTTTTCAATCTGTTTTAACGTCCGATCTAATGCTTTCTGTTTCTGATCATCCATTATTTATCAACTCCTTAATTATAAAAAAATCAATTACTTTTAATCTGAAATTTTGCAATAAACAAGTATATTATAGAACAAATGTTCCAGAATTACAATCCCTAACTCAATAAAAAATCTGACACTTACTAATTTCTACAAAGTTAATTATTCTCCTTGTATAACAATTAAATAAATTTTCAATCATCAAGGTCAATCTTCTAATTTATTCTAATTGCAAGGTTGCCTTCCCTCAATCACATATATTGACGAGTTTCACTAATGATGATATACTGTCAGTTAGAAATTATGGTTTTGAAAGGAGTAATTTTACTATGTCATCTATTAATCAAACACCTAACCAAGAAGGATTCTTTGGTGATTTCGGTGGTCGCTTTGTACCACAGGAGTTAGAAGAAGTCTTAGACGAAATTACTGAGAATTACTTAAAATATAAGGAAGATCCTGATTTTCAAGCAGAATTAGAAGATTACTTTAAAGAGTATATTGGTCGTCCTAATCCGCTAACTTATGCTGAAAGGTTAACTAGTCAATTAGGCGGGGCTAAAATCTATCTTAAACGCGAAGACTTAAATCATACTGGCGCTCATAAGATTAATAATACTCTCGGTCAAGTTCTGTTAGCCCAACGAATGGGAAAGAAGAGAGTGGTAGCTGAGACTGGGGCTGGCCAACACGGTGTGGCAACTGCTACTGCTTGTGCCTTATTTGGTATAGACTGTACAATCTATATGGGAGAAGTCGATGTCAAACGTCAAGAACTTAATGTCTTCCGAATGGAGCTATTAGGTGCAGAAGTAGTTCCAGTTTCTGAAGGAACTAAGACTTTAAAGGATGCTGTTGATGTAGCTCTTAAAGACTTAATTGCTAATCAAGAAGATACTTATTATATGTTAGGTTCTGCTGTCGGACCCCATCCTTACCCGATGATGGTTAGAGACTTTCAATCAATCATTGGTCAAGAAGCAAAAGCTCAAATCTTAGCAAAAGAAGATCGTCTGCCAGATTACCTCTTAGCAGCAGTCGGCGGAGGAAGTAATGCTATTGGGCTATTCCACCCTTTTATTGATGACCAAGAGGTAAATATAATCGGCGTCGAACCAGCAGGTAAAGGACTTAACACTGGTGAACATGCTGCTTCGATTACTGCAGGTAGCGAAGGGGTCATTCACGGCTTTAAATGTTATACGCTACAAGATGAAACAGGAGAACCACTACCTGTCCATTCTATTTCAGCTGGTTTAGATTATCCTGGTGTAGGCCCAGAACACAGCTACCTTAAGAAAAGCGGACGAGCTGATTACGTCTCGATTACTGACCAAGAAGCTCTCGAAGCCTTTCAAAGATTATCCAAAACTGAAGGAATCATCCCTGCTTTAGAAAGCGCCCATGCTGTAGCAGAAGCAATCAAATTAGCACCACAATTAGATTCAGACCAGATTATAATTGTTAATCTATCAGGACGCGGCGATAAAGATGTCCAACAGGTAGCAGAAATGATCAAAGATAATTAATCAACTACTAGTCGCAACTTAGCATTTCAAGCTAGGTTGTGACCTTTTTAGTAATTAATTGCTACAATGATTGATTAGATACCGTCTTAGCTTATCTAGAGCATACTGCGAAGTAAGATGCTTAATCTGTTGACGACTACCGTGTAAATTAAATTGATAGCTTCTTACTTCCTCTCCTACTGCTAAACCAAGATAGACTAATCCCACCGGTTTCTCTTTACTGCCACCTGTCGGTCCAGCAATTCCTGTCACAGCCATACCGACATCTGTTCCGGCTAACTCTCTAACTCCTATAGCCATCTCTTCTGCTGTCTGAGCACTGACCGCTCCAAATTGTTGTAAAGTTTGAGCTTGAACGTTAATCAGCTCTTCCTTGGACTGATTACTATAAGTAACTACTCCACACTCAAAGTAATCAGAGCTGCCGGATACATTAGTAATCCGATCACCAATTAATCCCCCAGTACAGGATTCGGCAGTAGCTAAAGTCAGACCTGAATTTCGAAGCTTCTTTCCTACTACTTCTGCCATTGTTTCGCTATCTATACCAAAGATACTCTCACCTAACCGACTTCTAAGCTTAGCTTCTAATTGAGCCAATAAGTCATCAGCTTTACTTTCACTCTCTGCTTTAACAGTTAGGCGTAGTTTAACCTCTCCTCGACCAGCTAAGAGAGCTAGCGTAGGATTAGTCTGATTATTCAAGATATCTTTAATCTCTATCTCTAAATCTGATTCACCATAACCAACTACTTTAAGCACTTTAGATTTTATCAATTCTTCTCTTGCTATCTGATTAGTTAGATAAGGAATTACCTCTTCTTCTGTCATTGCTTTCATCTCTGGTGGAACTCCCGGCAGAGCAATAATGATGCTATCTTGAGCTTCTAAAATAATCCCCGGAGCAGTGCCACGCTGATTATTAATCGGTTCAGCTCCTGCTGGTAGATAAGCTTGAGTTAAGTTATTAGCTGCCATCTTGCGGTCTGCTGCCTCAAAATAAGATGCAATATCAGCAGCTAACTTATCATCTTTAACTAACTCTACACCTACCGCATCAGCAATCACTTCTCTAGTTAAATCATCATCTGTAGGACCTAAACCGCCGGTAGTAATTATCAAATCTGCACGCTGCAAACTACTTTGTAGAGTAGATTTTAAACGCTCATAATTATCTCCTACAGTCGATTGATGGTATACATCGATTCCTAAATCAGCTAATTGTTGAGCTAGATAGGCAGTATTAGTATCAACTATCTGCCCTAATAATAACTCAGTACCTACAGCAATTATCTCTGCTTGCATACTAATCCCTCCAATTTATATCTCTATCATATCATAGATAGATTAAACTTAACAATAGGTTAAAGGTACGTATGATTTTGTTGTTAAAGTAACATGCTAATAACAAGAAACTAGATAGGAGGAGAGCACAATGGCTACTGAAAGTGTAAAAGTAAGCAGTACCTTACAAGAAGATTTTACAGCAGAAGCTACAACCGATAAACACCAAATTACCGCTGATAAATCAAAAAAGATGGGTGGTCAGGATTTAGGAATGTCACCGGCAGAGATTATATTAGCTGGATTAGCAACCTGTGCTGTCATGACTACCAAAACCTTTGCCAAACAGCGTCAAGTAGAACTGAATAATCTCCAAGTAGAAGCAATAGGAAAAATAGATCTGCAAGGTTTTAAGGGAGACCCAGAGGTTGTCCCGGGATTTCAAAGTGTAGAATTTAATCTCTATCTTGATTCAGATGCGCCAACTGATAAAATAGACGAATTAGTTAACTTAGTGCAAGACCGCTGTCCTATGGCTGATACATTAGCTAGAAGTATTGAGGTAACCAGCTACTATGAAGTAAATAAAGGATAGTTATTTTAACTATCCTTTATCAACTCTACTAATAAGACCACTCTATTACATTAGCTCCCCAGGTTAGTCCTGCACCAAAACCAGCTAACACGACTGTATCGCCTTCATTAATTCTACCTGACTCCACAGCTTCATAGAGCGCAATAGGAATTGAAGCAGCCGAAGTATTACCGTACTGATCAAGGTTGACCATTACATCTTCTTTATCTAGCTCTAATCGTTTAATTGCGGCATCAATAATTCTAATATTAGCCTGATGAGGAATAAAGAAGTCAATATCAGCTGTTGTTAAATCAGCCTCCTCTAATGCCTCTAAGACTACTTGATCAATAATTCTAACTGCAAACTTAAAGACAGCGTTACCTTCCATCTCTAAATAATGTAGATTATTCTCAATTGTCTGCTGACAAGCCGGATGCTTAGAACCGCCCGCCGGCTTTTTGAGTACATCACCACCGGAACCGTCAGCTCCTAACACACTTGATTGAATACCACCTGATTCCACTGGCTGTACTACAGCAGCTCCTGCGCCATCACCAAATAAGATGCAGGTACTGCGATCCTCCCAGTTAATAATCTTCGATAAAGTTTCAGCACCTATTACTAATATATTATCATAAGTACCACTAGCTACAAATTGAGTAGCCACCGATAAACCATAACTAAATCCTGAACAAGCTGCTTCTAAATCAAAAGCAGCAGCATTCTTAGCTTGTAAACGCTCCTGTAAAAGACAAGCAGTTGCAGGAAAAGCCATATCAGGAGTAATCGTAGCTACTAAGATCAAATCTAAATCCATTGGATCTAATTCAGCATCTTCTAATGCTGCTTGGGCTGCTTGATATGCTAGATCAGAAGTTGCGATATCATCAGCTGCTATTCTACGCTCCTTAATTCCGGTACGCGATCTAATCCACTCATCACTAGTATCAACCATCTCTTCTAAATCATGATTAGTTAATCTATTATCCGGTAGATAAGACCCCACTCCTGTAATGCCTACTCTTCTTAACTGATTACTCATAGGTAGTTAGTCACCAACCCTTCTTACTATGTTAATTAGAATTATATTATAGATCACCTGTAACATTATTGTAATTATTTCATATCTACAATTCTTTGTCAATTAATAACCTGCTTTAAAGTCAACCTGATTAATAAGTGGTTCTCCTTCTAAATACCGCTCTAAGTTCTGAGTGAAGAGCTTAAACCAACGCTGTTGATTAGTAGGAGAATAATAGGAAATATGCGGTGTTAAGATTACATTATCAAGCTCCCATAAACGATTATCCTCAGGTAGCGGTTCTGGAGTAACAACATCCAATCCTGCTCCAGCAATTAAATCTTCCTCTAAAGCTTGAATTAAAGCTGGCTGATCAACCAAAGCTCCGCGACCGACATTAATTAAGTAGGCTGAATCTTTCATTATTGCTAACTCTTCTTTGCCAATAATCCCTTCTGTCTGAGCTGTATGAGGTAGCGCTAAAACTAGATAATCAGACTGCTGCAATAACTGATTAAGCTGCTGCGGACCAAATATATGATCAACAGCTGCAATCTCTTGGTCAGGATTACGCTTCAAGCCCAACACTTCTGCCCCCAAAGCTTGGGCTCGCTGAGCAACTTCAAGACCAATATCTCCTAATCCTAAGATACCAACAATTGAATTATAGAAGTCAGAAGCACTTTTAAGCCGCTGCCACTCTTGGTCTGCCTGCTGTTGACGATAAAGATGTAGGTTGCGATTAAAAGCTAAAATCATTCCCAATACATGTTCTGCTATTGGCAGCCCAAAGACTCCGCTAGAGTTAGTTAAAATTACATCTTCACTTGGATAGATACTCTGATCTAAATAGCCTCTCACTCCTGCTGTCGGTAAATGAAGCCACCGCAGCTTCTCTGTCTTTTTAACCTGCTTAACTTTGATTGCGCCACAGATTATCTCTGCTGTAGCTAGATCTGTTTGAGTAACTTCATTATTTTGAGCAGTCACTACTTCTGCTTGAGGTATTAACTTATCTAATGTAGTTAACTGTTGTGGTGTAAAATAAAAGCTATCATTATAAATTAATAATAACTTATGCTCTTCTGACATACCAAATCCCCTTCCAAACTTAACCCAAATTTCAATTGATTTTATCATATCCTTAACTAAAAATAAATTGCTTAGTCATATTTTTCAAATAGAATTAATGATTAAAATTTAATTAAGTTACACATCTTAATGCTAAAAGGAGGAATAATAAATGCAGCTTAAAGATATTATGACTGATTCTGTCTCTACTGTTGACCGCAGCGCTACTGTCCAAGATGCAGCTCAAATAATGAACAATCTCAATGTAGGTATTGTACCGGTCTGTGAGGGTAAGAAACCGGTGGGAGTAGTTACAGATAGAGATATTGTACTCCGCAACACTGCGCAAGGCGGCGATAATAACGCTTCAGTCGATCAGATCATGTCCGATCAACCAGTCTATGGCACTCCTGATATGTCTACTCAGGAAGCTGCTCAACTAATGGCTAACAAACAGATTAGACGACTGCCAATAGTTGAAAATGATGATCTAATCGGTATCGTTTCCTTAGGTGACTTAGCTGTCCAGTCTAAAGCTGATATGGAAGCAGGTAAAGCACTCTCTACTATCTCTTCTCCTAGCCAGCCACAGAACAAATCATAATTGCAATTTTAATGATAATCTGTTAGAATTAGAATGATGGCGATGGAGCTCGCCTTTAACTATTGCTAATTTAACTAAGCAATTGATGGCTCCTACTTAGTTAAGGTGCTACTTGCTAAGTAGGGGCTTTTTTATTTTACTATAACATAATTTAAGAAGGTGATTATTATGATCTTAAGCTTAGCAATTATTATTATCTGTGGATTAGTTCTCAGTAAAATCTTTAATCAAATTGGGCTACCAGGCTTATTAGGAATGTTACTTTTGGGAGTAATAATTGGTCCTTATGGTCTTAACTTAATTAGTCCAGAACTATTAGAAATCTCTCCTGATTTAAGAAAGATAGCACTAATTATTATTCTAATTCGTGCTGGTTTAGGTCTAAAGAAAGATACTCTCAAAAGAATTGGTATCCCCGCAGTTAAAATGAGCTTCATTCCCGGCTTATTAGAAGGATTTACTATTATGTTGACCGCTACATACTTATTAGATATTTCATTAGTAGAAGCAGGTATCTTAGCTTTTGTTATCGCTGCTGTTTCACCAGCAGTTATAGTACCGCAGATGTTAAATCTAATCGAACGTCAACGTGGGGCTAAGAAGGGAATTCCTACTTTAGTCCTCGCTGGTGCTTCAATTGATGATGTAGTGGCGATTACTCTTTTTTCTACTTTCTTAGGCTTCTACGGTGGTGCAAGTATTAACTTGACCTGGAAGTTACTCAATATCCCCATCTCAATTATCTTGGGAATTGGTTTAGGAGTCGTCACCGCTTGGGGACTTATCTATTGCTTTAAGAAGTTTAACTTACGTGATACTAAAAAGGTACTGTTTACCTTAAGTGTTGCTTTACTATTAACTATTGTAGAAGATAAGTTAGCTAATATTATCTCGATTGCCAGTTTATTAGGCATTATGACCCTCGGCTTTATCATCAAAGAAAAGTATGAAACAATAGCTAAAGAGTTAGCTTCTAAGTTCAATAAGATCTGGGTCTTTGCTGAATTATTGCTCTTTGTCTTAATCGGAGCCGAGGTAAATATTGATGTTGCTTTTCAGTCTGGCTTAATTGGCATCACAATTATAGCTATCGGTCTTATAGCTCGCAGTAGTGGTGTCTTAATCTCACTAATCAATACTGAGTTAGATATCAAGGAGCGGCTATTTTGCGTTATTGCTTATCTTCCTAAAGCAACAGTCCAGGCAGCAGTAGGAGCAGTACCGCTAGCACAAGGTGTAGAATCAGGGGAGCTCATCTTAGCTTTAGCCGTCCTAGCAATTGTAATTACTGCTCCGCTCGGTGCTGCTGGTATTAAATTTAGTGGTGAAAGATGGCTTGAATCAAATGTTTAATAGCCTTTGACCGCGTTTGTAGAACTTAAGTCTCTCTTCTTCTGGTACAAATAAACCGCCGGTCGCCCAGACAATATGGGTAGCTTCTTGATTAACTAAAGTTGGCCCTAAAAGCCCTGCAGCAGCTGATGGTTCTACTTCTATACCTTCGCTATCCTGGAGTAAAGCTAAAAGTTTATATAATTCCTGGTCAGCAATAGTATAAACTCCAGCAATTAACTCTCGTACTACTTTAGAAACTAGTGGAGATGGAGCAGCTACTGCCAAGCCATCGGCTGCTGTCTGCTCTGTAATGCCAAAATCTTGAGTATTAATCTCGCCGTACTCTTCAGTTAACAATCCTAATAACATACAAGGTGCTTTGGTCGGCTCAACAAAATAACACTCTACCTGATCACCAAACAGTTCCTTCAAACCGAAAGTAATTCCGCCCGGTGCTCCGCCAACTCCACACGGCAAATAAACTACTAAAGGCTGATCTTGACTAACCTCAACTCCCGCGTCAGCTAACTGCTCTTGCAGACGATAGGCAGCCACACTATAACCTAAAAATAGATCCTTAGAATTCTCATCATCAATAAAGTAACTACTTGGTTTCTCTTCTGCTGCCTGCCTACCTTCTTCGACTGCTGTTGTGTAGTCATCTTGATACTCAATTACCTTAACGCCCTGCGAACGTAATAGTTCCTTCTTCCACTCCTTAGCATCACTGGACATATGTACAATAACTTCAAACCCTAAAGCCGAACCCATGATTCCAATACTCAAACCTAGATTACCCGTTGAGCCTACCTCTAAGGTATAATGATTAAAGAAGCGCTGCCATTTGTCAGTAGCTAAGACACTATAATCATCCTCAACACTTAATTTACCACTCTCTAATGCTAACTCTTCGGCATGTTTTAAGACCTCATAGATTCCACCGCGCGCCTTAATTGAACCAGCAATTGGTAGAGCATGATCGCCTTTTAAGAAAAGATCTCCTACAATTTCAGTTTGATAATGCTCCTCTAGTGCCTCCTGCATAGCTGAAATAGAGATTAAATCTGACTCAATTAGACCTCCCTTCTTCGCTACCTCAGGAAATAATTCACTCAATAAAGGAGCAAATCTCTGCCACAGCTGTTGTGCCTCTTCCATATCTGATCGATCAAAATCTAACTTAGCTAGTGCTTCTTGGCTATTAATCTGCTGCTCATTCTGCCAAAAAACAGGATTTTGCTGACAAATCTCGCTAATTAAATCTGATTTAGACATTATAATCTCTCCTTTACTGATCCTTCTTCTCTAATTTGGTTACATTCTCTATATGATGCGTCTGTGGAAACATATCTACTGATTTAACCTGTTTAAGCTGATAATCTGCCGCCACAAACTCTTCTAAGTCACTAACTAAAGACTTAGGATTACAAGAAACATAAATAATCTCAGAACAATCATAATCTATAATCTGCTCTAACGCATCCGGATGAATCCCAGGACGCGGGGGATCAATAATTATCACATCCGGGTTTTGCTCTAATCTATTTAACTCCTCGCGTACATTACCGACAATAAACGAACAGTTAGTTAATTGATTTATCTCAGCATTCTCTCGGGCTATATCTACTGCCTCAGCTACCTGCTCAATCCCCACTACTTCTTTAACCTGAGGAGCTATGATCTGACTAATTGTCCCAGTTCCGGAATAGAGATCAAAGACTACCTTATCTTCTGCTGCTAATAGAGAATTAACCTCCTGATAGAGCACCTCAGCTCCATAAGTGTTAGGCTGAAAGAAGGAGAACGGTGTTACCTTAAATTTGAAGTCCAACAGCTCTTCCCAGTAATAGTCACGCCCATAGTGACAGATCAACTGATCACAACTAATTCGATCACCACCAGCATCATTAATCGTCTGTAAGAAGCTTACTAATTCTCCCTCATAATCTAAATTAATCAAAATCTCAGTTAATTCACTTAAATCATAATCAAGCTCAGAAGTCGTAACTAAGTTAACTAAAATTTCTCCTGTATTTAATCCCTTCCGCACCACTAAATGACGCAAATAGCCTTCATCAAGTTTAACATGGTACTTTTTTAGATCAGTCTGGCGGAAGTAATCAATCACTGTCTCTAAGATTAAACGAAAATCACTATCCACTATCTGACAGGTATCAACTGTTACTACTTCATACATCATCCCCGGTAGATGCATACCTAGCTGTAATTGACCACCAATCTCTAAATCTCCAAAGCTAAACTCCATCTTATTGCGATAACTTCGTGATTGGGGACTAGCTTCAATACCTAGGTACTGATAATCACCTAAATTAGCCTCAGCTAGCAGATTAGCTATTCTCTGCTCTTTATCTTTTAGCTGAGCATCATAATCTATCTTTTGACGATCACAACCACCACACAAATCATAATGATCACAGAGCGGCTGACGAGTAATATCGTTATCCATTACCTCCACTATCTTACCACGATAGTGGTCATCATATTTATTAGTCGTCTGCACCTTTAACTGCTCTCCTAAGCAGACTGGTGCAACTCTAATTTCTTTATTAGCTACATTGATGACTCCTTCATCAGGAAAGAAGACATCTTCTACTTCTCCTACAAAGTAATTCTCTACTTCTGACATCTTAACCAACTCCTCTATCAAGCATCATCTACACTATAAATTATTGCTTAAACTTTGTCAACTCAGAAACGAAAATGAAAATCTGTAGCTAAAAGTACTTTTAATATTTTTTGAATTTAAAAACTAACTCAATTAAAAAAAGACCAACAATAATTGTTGGTCTTAATTCTTATTGAGCTGTCTTATATCTAGTTTTAACATAATCCTTAACTTTATCAGCAAAGTAATTATGAATCCTGTTATCATCCGTCAATTCCGGATGGAAGGATGTAGCTAACATATTATCCTCTTCGACAGCTACTATCCTACCATCTAACTCTAATAACACATCAACTGCAGAGCCCACTTCCACGATATAAGGAGCACGAATAAAGACTAATGGCACCTCAGATTGGTCTACTGCAGGTATCTTTACTCTAGTGCGAAAGCTAGCTAATTGATTACCATAGCCATTACGTTGTACCGTAATATCCATTAGATCTAGATGACTCTCTTCCCCTACAATATCTTGGGCTAAAAGAATCAAGCCGGCACATGTTCCCCAAATAGGCAGTCCTTGCTTTACTAAATCAACTAATAAATCTCGTAATTCAAAGACTCTTAGTAGCCGACTGATAGTAGTACTCTCTCCACCGGGTAGAATTAAACCATCCATCTGCTTAATCTCGCTTGCCTTCTTCACCCGGTGTGCTTCTACCTCAGGAACTTGAGCTAATAAGTTAAGGTGTTCGCGAACTCCACCTTGTAAATCTAAAACGCCTATCTTAACCATAATTACCAGCCTCTCTTAGCTAATTTGTCACCATCTTCCATAGTATCGATATTAATTCCGACCATTGCTTCACCTAAGTTTTCAGATACTTCAGCTACTACTGCCGGATCATCATAGTGAGCTACAGACTTAACGATTGCCTTACCTCGCTTCTCTGGATCTCCAGACTTAAAGATACCAGAACCAACAAAGACTCCGTCACAACCTAACTGCATCATCATTGCCGCATCAGCTGGTGTAGCAACTCCTCCAGCAGCAAAGTTAACAACCGGTAGGCTACCTTCCCGAGCCACATACTTAACTAAATCGAATGGTGCACCTAAGTTCTTAGCAATACTCATTAATTCGCCGCTATCTTTTGTAGTTAACTCTCTCATCTGAGCATTGATCTTACGCATATGGCGTACTGCTTCGACTACATTACCTGTACCTGCTTCACCTTTAGTTCTAATCATACCGGCACCTTCGCCAATTCTTCTTAAAGCTTCACCTAAGTTAGTAGCTCCACAGACAAATGGTACATCAAATTCCGTCTTATCAATATGATTATCTTCGTCAGCCGGAGTTAATACTTCACTCTCATCTATGTAATCCACGCCGATCTCTTCTAAAATCTGTGCTTCTACGAAGTGGCCAATTCTTGCTTTTGCCATTACCGGAATAGATACAGTATCAATAATCTCTTTAATCATCACTGGATCAGAAGCTCTCGCTACTCCACCTTCTTGCCGAATATCAGCTGGTACTCGCTCTAGAGCCATTACAGCTACTGCTCCTGCTTCTTCAGCAATTTTAGCTTCCTCAGCATTAGTAACATCCATAATTACGCCGCCTTTTAACATCTGTGCTAAATTCTTATTTAATTCATATCTTTCTTGATTC
>JBNJEL010000039.1:0-16609 GCA_051745835.1 Bacillota bacterium | reverse complement strand
AATCAAAGTCGGAATACTCATCACTCCGTATTCAGCAGCTATATCTTGATTATTATCAACATTTAACTTACCAACTTTAACTTGACCAGCATTCTCTTCGGCTAACTCTTCAACAATCGGTCCAATCCGCTTACAAGGCCCACACCATGGCGCCCAAAAATCAACTAATACTTTACCATCTGCCTCTAATACCTCCGCTTCAAAATTATCCTCAGTTAATTCAACAACATTTTCACTACTCATAACTAATCCCCTCCCTAAAACTTAATTACTATAAGTATAATTAATCCTTAATATAAAAGTTCCTGCTTGATTTCTAAGCTACCCCATAACCCGCGGGGCGTATAATTAATTATATCTCCTCTATCGTAATCTGTCAATACTAACTTGATTTAACCAGAGTTCAACATTATCTTAGCTCCTATTGCTAATAAAGCCAATCCTAATAGTTTCATCCACTGAAAAGGCACCTTATCTAGTCCCCAAAAGCCAAAATGATCTATAATTACTGCTGTAGTTACCTGTCCTACAATAATTAAAGTAGTAGCATTAGCTACACCTAACTCAGGAATACTAACTACTACTCCGTAGAGAATAATCACATTCAAGATCCCACCTAAGTAAATATACCACGGTACTTGAGTAAACTTACTAAAATCACCTTTATTTAAGCCTACTATAAAGATCAAACCAGCTACCACCAATACAGCTATCACGTGGACAATAAAAGTTGCTTCCCAAAAGCCTATTATCTTGCCCAAAACAGAATTTAGTGATCCTTGAACTGCCATTGCTACTCCTGCTGTTAAGGCAACCAGCAAAAAGAGAGTCTGCGACATAGTGTCAGCTCCTTTAGTCTAAGTTAGATAAAAAGCACCCCTGTAAGCTAATAAGAGAGGTGCTATAAAGTATCCTGCTTTACTAATAACTCAGACTTATTATTTCAAATTATATAGCTTCTATACATCCTAAAACTTCTAACTTCGTTCCTCTAAAACATGTTCTAAACATTGACTAAAGAGCTGTAAGATATGGTCATCATCTAATGAATAGTAGACAGATCTACCTTCCTTACGATACTTAACTAAGTTTAGATTACGAAGAATCCTTAGTTGATGTGAAACAGCCGAAGAACTCATATCTAAGTGTTCAGAGATATCGCAGACACAAAGCTCTACGTTACTTAAGGCATTAATTATCTTAATGCGTGTTGGATCACCTAACACCTTAAAGGTATCAGCTAACTGTAAGATAATCTCTTCGGATAACTCTTCCTCCTGTAATAAATTGATATTCTCCTCATGTGTATTGTAAACTTCACAACTTAAGCAGCGTTCATCTTCCTCCATCTAATAATCAACCCTTTCAGCTTAGCTACTACCTCTACTTTCCTTTATTATAAAGAAGAGGATTAGCTCTGTCAATTATAACTAGAATTAGTTTGAGCTTCACTCCTAACCAAAATTATCACCAGAATGAAGCCCAAATTACTACTTAGTTAATCCAATATTCTCTTTAAGCACCTCAATAGCTGGTCGACCATCATAAGCTTCGACTAAAGCCAAGAAAGTACTAACTCGATTAATATTATCCTTAACCCACTGCTTAGCAAATTTATCTGCATCTTTCTCATTCTGTCCAATTTCATAACTGAGTAGACTCTGTGTTTCAGATCTAATAATAAAGTTCTTTAAGAAAGTGGTTACTTCGGGATGGGCTTCTGTAAAGCCCTCTCTTGTTAGCGTCTCTACCCAAGAATACTTATTACCAAAGACATTTTTCGGATCTGATAAGTAATGCATATCATAGACAGTATTATAAGTAATAAACTATAGTTTGTCAAAAAATTAAACCTCCACTGGTTAAAAGTGGAGGTTTTTACTGATTACTCTCATCTAACTTTATTCTTTAATTAATCCTCCGCCGACTACTAAATCACCATCATAAAAGACAACTGATTGTCCGGGGGTAATAGCTCGCTGCGGCTCTTTGAAAGTTACTTTAACATTACCATCTTCTAACGGCATAATAGTTGCTTGTACCGCCGGCGAATTATATCTAATCTTAGCCTCTACTTCACGCGGCTGATCTAAATCAGCAATGGCAATCCAATTTAGCTCTTCAGCAATTAATGTATCACCATATACATCTTCATTCTTACCGACTATCACTGCATTTCTCTCTTCATCTAACTCCACTACATACCACTTCTCATGCGTCTCTAACTCTAAACCACGGCGTTGTCCGATAGTATAGAGTGGTAAACCCTTATGTTCACCTAGCTTATTACCAGCTAGATCTAAGATAGGACCCGGCTGAATAATCTCAGGATAATGCTCTCGTAAGAAGCGAGCGTAATCATCATCAGGAATAAAACAGATCTCCTGACTATCCGGCTTATCATGAACCTTTAGCCCCAACTCTTTAGCCATCTGACGCGTTTGTGACTTTTCATAATCAGCTAATGGTAATAAAGTATGTTCTAACTGTTGTTGAGTCAGATTATAAAGTGTATAACTTTGATCCTTTTGTTGATCAACTGCTTTTTTAAGTAGGTGGCGACCGGTAGAGTTATGTTCAATTCGCGCATAGTGACCGGTAGCTATATAGTAGGCTCCTAATTCTTGTGCCTTCTTAAGTAAAGACTTAAACTTAATCTCCTTATTACAGACAATACAAGGATTAGGAGTGCGCGCCCTAGCATACTCATCTTTAAAATTACAGATAACTTCATCAGCAAATACATCCTTAAAATTAACTACATAAAATGGAATATCCAGTTTGTAAGCTACCTGTCTAGCATCCTCTACCGCTGATAAAGAACAACAGCCCCCTTCATTTTCCACTGGAGCTTCAGAATCGGGCCAAATCTGCATCGTAATCCCAATTACATCATAGCCTTCTTCCTTTAGCAAGGCTGCTGTTAAAGAACTATCTACTCCACCACTCATCGCGACAACAACTGTATCTTTATCCAACATACAATGCCTCCCTCAGATCTTAAATTACTACCACGGCTTGAAGATAATCCCCCGCTCTTGCAGTAGGCACTTAATCTCACCAGCTGCTTCTTCTTCAGTCTCAAAATTAGGTATATGCAGGTCATAATTAATATCAGTAGTTATATTATTACCTAACCAGACAGTCTCTATTTTATCATGGTCAACTGTAGTACGAATTAACTCTAAATCCTCTTGTGTTAATTCCACAGCTGTCACTACTAAAATTGCCCCTGCATCTAACATTAAATGGGATACTTCAGCCAATCTCCTTAAATGTTCTTCGCGATGATTGGACTCTTCTCCTGCTTTTATATCGGCATCTACTCCATATAATAGATTACCTATCCCCAAGAAGTAGACTATCTTACCATCATCGAATAATCTCTTCTCTAAAGCTTTAGCAGTTGGCTTCTTACCTACATCTTCTTCACCGGTAATTAAGACTAGAGAGGACTTTTGATTATACTTCTCTGCTCGCTGATCAGCCGGAATCTTACTCTGCTCCCATTTATAATTTCTCATCATTACTTGCTTACGAACCCAGCTCTGTTTATCTGCTAGCGACTCTTGGACAATCCCTCCACCAGCTATCTCATACTCATCTATAATTACAAAGCGACTGGTCTCAGCTATCTCACTAGCTAGATCAAAAGCAATAGCATCATCTAATTTCAATACCACTTCAGCTACATCATGGCGTTCGATCTGATTCTTGGCTTGATTTTGGCTTAAGTCAGAAGCATCAATCACCCGTTTAATCTCTTCGATTCTAGCCTTAACCTTTGCGGTACCAAGCTTTAAGTGGTACTCTTTACCTTTAGACATCGCCTCCTTGCCTAACCAAAATACATTAGCTCTAATTCGTGATGTCGCTTCTGGCTTCAACTCTCCTGCTCTAGTTGCTACCTCTCCTCTAGTAATATAGATCTGCTCATCTAAAGTAAAGCCAGTAGCATTACCTACCTCCTCATTAACCTTAGTTGGTTGACTAAAGCCTTCAATTGACTTTACCGTACTCCGCTTCCCTGACGGATAGAAAACTACTTCATCTCCGACATTAACTCGTCCGGATGTAATACTCCCAGCAACTATTCGTCTTCTATCGCCGCCTTTAGTAAACTTATAGACATCCTGAACGGGCATTCTAAACGGCTTATCCACCGGTAACTCTTCCGCTTCGAAATTATCTAATACTTCTAATACTGTCTCTTCCTCATACCACGGAGTATTATCAGATAGTGAAGCAATATTATCGCCTTCCATACCGCTAACTGGTACGAAAGTCTCCGGGGTAACGTCAATTTCAGATAAAAAATCAGTATAATCTTCAACTATATTCTCATAGACTTGTTCATTATAATCCACTAAGTCCATCTTATTAACTAAGACAACTACTTGTTCAATTCCTAACATTGACAACATATATCCGTGGCGTTTAGAATTTTCTTGGATTCCTTCATCCGCATCAATTACTAACAAAGCCGCTTCGGCTCTAGCTGCTCCAGTCACCATATTCTTAAGAAACTCGATATGTCCTGGAGCATCAATAATGATATACTCCCGCTTGTCAGTCTCAAAGAAACAGCGTGCTGAATCTATCGTAATTCCCTGCGACTGTTCGTCTTTTAAAGCATCGAGTAAGAAAGCATACTCAAATGGTTTAGAATTACGACGGCAGGTCTCTTTAACCTGCTCTAACTTACCGTCAGGTAGTGAATCAGTATCAGCTAATAATCGTCCAATAATTGTACTCTTACCGTGGTCAACATGTCCAGCAATTACTATATTTAAATCTTCCTTATTATTCTTTAATTCTGTTGCCATCACAGACTCCCCTTCGTATGATAATCAAATTAAGTTCTTAAAAGTTCTGTTAGCCACTAATCTACACAAATTAGCACTAATAAAAACATATTAATTTATGGCTAAAAAATTTAGTCTTTTTATCTTACATATAGCCCTCTTTACGTAATTCTTCTAGTCCCATCCAGCCTATAAAGCAAGACTGGCTGTGAGCCTTGATATCATTTATATAAAATGAAATTAATCTGCTAATTCTACATATAGCCTTCTTTGCGTAGTTCTTCTAGTCCCCCGCCGTCCTCTTTATCCTGCTCACGCCCGGCGCGTTCAGCAATATTAGAGAACTTACCACTCTCTAACTCTTCAATAATCTCTTTAGGGCAGCTAGCAGTAGATTCTACCGGTTTAGTACATGGCGCACAACCTAAAGAGCGATAACGTGTACCATCACCTTGATCATAATAAAGAGAAACCATCGGAATATTCTCGCGCTCAATATAACGCCAGATATCTACTTCTTTCCAATCCAGTAAAGGATGAATCCTTACGTGAGTTCCCGGAGCAAAATCAGTCTTATATTGATTCCAAAACTCCGGCGGTTGATCGCCAATATCCCAGTCATTGTTGGTATCACGCGGCGAGAAGTAACGCTCCTTAGAACGCGTTCCCTCTTCATCAGCTCTAACACCAACTATCACTCCGGTATAAGCAGTTGGATTCTCCTCTAATTCATACTCACCCGTCCTATGATTAAGTCTATACCGGGGCCAAGTACCGTTTAAAGTATTCTCCAACGCTGAAGATTTAAGATTACGGCAGCATTGGATGCGACTAGTATCGCCATCTGGGAAAGTACGATTCTCCTCTAATGCTTTCTGATTCTGACCATAGATCATATCCAATTCCCAATCTTTCGCTAGCTTATCCCGATGTTCAATCATCTCTGGTATCTTATAGTCGGTATCAATATGTACCAACGGTAATGGCACATGTCCAAAGAATGCCTTTCTTGCTAACCAAAGTAACACAGTACTATCCTTACCAATCGACCATAACATTGCTAGATTATTAAACTCACTATATGCTTCTCGTAAAATATGAATACTCTTATTCTCTAATCGATCTAAATGATCCATAACTTAATTTACCTCCTTATAAGCCTTTATTTTACAGATTAGAATTAAATCCTAAACACTTTTCGACACTAACTCGCTGCACAGTACCATCTATCTGCTTTAAGATCCAAACCATCTTATCTCCGTTATCTTTAACAGTTAACGTAGAGCCGCGTCCCCCTATCTCTACAGGAAGATACATTGAGATTGCCTGACGAGGACACTCCTTAACACAGGCAGCACAGCCCCAGCAGTCAGCCCTATCTCTAATCGCTGTCTCGTTATCAGCAGTACGATATAATAGATTACCCGGGCAAACCTTAACACATCTTGACTCTTCACAATCAGGACAGCCATTACAGATAGCTTGATTAATCTTTACTGACATTTAAGCTCACCTAACCCTTCATGCTCCCGCTCAATAATCTTAATTTGATCTTGTTGACTATCGTAAACGGAGTTGACAAACTTAAACCAACTTTCCTGCTGGTTAGGATAATCAGTTCGCTGTTGATACGCCTTCCAACGTGTCTCTTTGCGGTATAAGAGATGTTCAACTAAAACTTGTGCTACTTGTACGCGATCTACTGTTTCGTGAAACTTCATCAATTGGTGTTTATTATCCGCAGCACCTTTCTCTAAATCTGTCTCCAAACGGTTTAATAATTTACGTGCCTTTAATAATTTTACTTCGGAAAGCTGATAATTAGTACTAATTCCTCCGGCGTACTCATCCATAATCTTCTGTAAGCGTTCCTCTAACTGTTGCGGCTCTAATCCTTCCTTACGTTCTAAAGGACTAAAAGTGCGTCTATACTCCTCGTCGATCACTGACTGCTCTAGCTCTACATCTGACAAACCATCAATATACTCTAAAGCATCCAAACCAGCAATCTTACCTTCTACCATACAGCCGGTAGCATACTTTTTAGGAGCACCGCCAGCTACATCACCAGCAGCATATAAACCTTTAATCGTTGTCCGACGGTTACTATCTATCCAATAACCAGACTGCGAATGTCCACCTACTAAGTACGGTTCAGTACCGCAGATCTCAATTGGCTCTTCATTAAGCTCCACTTCTTGGTCAGCCCACTTGAGGACAATATCTGGTGACATATTTAAGTAAGCCTTCTTAAGCCGCTGACTCTCCTTACTATCTAATTGAGTAACATCTAAATAACAAGGGCCGCGTCCCGCTTTATTCTCTTCAATAGTAGCATATAATCGGTAAGGGGTCGTGTTTTTATTATAATTCTTCTGATACTCTTCACCTGCTGCATTAACTTGTCGACCATTAAAGCGCTGCACTAATGTACCTGTTGGGGAGATGACATCTTTAGTCCTCAAGGCAATAAATCTCATCTCAAAAGTAGTCATCTCAGCTCCAGCTCTAATCCCCATTGCATAGCCCGCCCCAGCGTTAAATGGCGGATACCAGATCCGATGGCGGGCTTCACCAGGATTATTCGGCTTATAGAGCCCTGACGCTCCACCAGTAGCACAGATAACTGCCTGAGCTTTAATCAGATAAAATTTATTCTCGCGCACAGAAAAACCCACTGCACCTACAATTCGGTCATCATCTATTAAATAATTAGTAATATTAATCCGATTTAAAACTTCAGCACCGCTCGCTGCAACAGCTTCTGCCATAATTGGTTTGATATATTCACCATTAATTCTAACACTGCGCTCTCCTTTCGGAACATAATTACCGACTTCATCCTTTAAGAAAGGTAGCCCCCACTCTTCTAAATCATCAGCTGCTTGATTTACTCCTTGAGCAATACTATAAATTAGATCATCTCTAACTAATCCTTCCGAATCCTCCTTAATATACTCTAAGAAATCTTGAGGAGTAACACCGGGATTTAAATAGGCATTAATCGCACTAATTCCTGCTCCTAGACAGCCGCTACGCTTAATATCAGCCTTTTCAGCAATTAAGACATCTGTTTGAGGCTCTTCCTCTTTAATCTTCACCGCTGCATAACAGCCGGCTGTTCCTCCACCGATAATTAAAATATCAGTCTCTAACTCAACAGTTTTAAACTCGACCATCATTCATCACCCTACCTCACTATTTTCGCTACTTAGTGCCTGCTTAAAGTCCTGCTTTAAATCCTCAATATCTTCAATGCCGACACTAACTCTAATTAAGTCCTCACTCACTCCTAACTCCTGTCGTTCTTGTGCTGTATTATCAGTATAGATTGTAGAAGCCGGATGTATGACTAAAGACTTCACATCACCAATATTAGCTAAGTTATAGAAGTAATCTAAGTTATTAATCACTTCAAAAGCGCGTTCCTTACTCCCTACTCGTAAGGTTAAGATCCCACCATACTTGCCGTCACATAAACTCTTAGCTCGCTTGTGGTATGGACTAGAACTTAAACCGGGATAATTAACCTCCTCAACTGTCGGCTGCTCTTCTAAAAATTCAGCTAACTCTAAAGCATTACGACAGTGCTGTTTCATCCTTAAATCTAAAGTAGATATCCCTAGCTCATTTAAGAACGAATCTAACGGAGAAGCACAAGTACCTAAATTCCGATGAGTGCTGGCTCTAGCTTTAGCAGAAAAGGCTAACTTACCTTGATGTTGATAATCGTCAAAGTCAGCAAACTTAGTCCAATCAAAGTTAGCTCCGTCAACGATTACTCCACCGATTGAATTAGCTGTCCCATTAATATATTTAGAAGTAGAGTGAATTACGAGATTAGCTCCTAACTCTAACGGCTTAATGATAGCTGGCGTAAGCATCGTATTATCAACTATCAACGGAATTTCTTGTTCCTGACAGAGCTCAGCAATTCCCTCTAAATCAGGAATATCTAACTTAGGATTGCCTAACATCTCCACAAAGACAAACTTAGTCTGCGGAGTAATTAATTTAGCGATATCCTCCCGCTCCACTCCTTGAGAGAACCTAGGAATAATACCGTAATCTTCATAGCTTTTAAATAAATTATAGGTTCCACCGAAGAGTGAATTAGTAGCCACAAATTCATCTCCGGCAGATAGTAGATTTAAAGTAGCTGTAGCTATAGCTGACATCCCGGAAGAGGTCAAGATCGCCGATACACCGCCAGCTAAAGCAGCTAACTTCTGTTCTACATTTCTTAATGATGGATTATTAATCCGACTATAGACATAACCCGGAGCTCGATTATTAAAGACCTCCTCCAACTCCTCTGCTGTATCGTAGGCAAAGGAGTTACTAAGATAGACAGGCGTATTAGTAGCTCCGTATTTATCATTTGTATCTAGATTAACCAGTTTGGTAGCAAACTTCATCTTATCACAGCCTCCTCTACTACTTAACTACTTAGCCCTTCTTAACTCGCAGCAGATAATATCCTTCATCAGTCTGCTCTTTAGATATAATCTCATGCCCTTCCGATGCTAAACTATCTGGCACATTGTTGATTGGCTCTCCTTCATCTAAAGCAATCTCTAATAAAGCGCCCTGCTCTAAAGGACTTAATGCTACTTTGGCTTTAACAAAATTAAGCGGACATTTAACTCTTCTTAAGTCTAATTCTTCGATATCTGATGTAGATTGCTCTTTACTACCTTCACTTTCAAAACTACTCTCATCATTAGACTGCTCACTACTCTCCTGCTCTTTAGCTAACTCAAATTCTAACTTAGAATTTAGAGAGTTAAATAATACCTCTACTCGATCAATTAATTCTTTAATCTCCGATTGATAATCAACCAAAGTAGCTAAATCACCTAACTTATAATCAATTGCTGCATCTAATAGATCAGCTTTAGAGCTATTTACTAATCCCTGATCAATAAACTCGGATTTAAAGCTTGCTAAAATTTCACGATCCTTATCAGTATCAATCCCTCTAACAATTAGTAAAGCTCGGGCTGCACTGACTACTGCTTGATAGTACTGCTCATCTAACTCTTCCTCTACTGCTTGCTCATAATTATCTTGAGCGGTAGTTAAATCTAATTCAATAATATCCATTACACCCGTTCCACATTCACCAGGACCTCTACCGGCTAATGAAAAGTCTTCTTCTCGTCCCCAATCCTTATAGAGATCAGGATTTTCTTCATAACTAGGTACATCTGTAAACTCTGCTGCTAAATCAACAATCTTCTCTTCGCCACCAGCTTCTAAGTACTCATTAAAGTTAGCTCGACTGTAATCACTCTCTTCTGCTAAGAATTGAGCTAACTCTGCTAGAAAGTCTGGAATTCTCTTAGCAGGTATATCAATTACCTTCTCACCATACTGGCTCTCATCTTCTTTAAATTGACCGCCTAATAGTAATGAATAGTGAGGCACTAATTTATCATCATAGCGTTTTGCCTTTCCTTCAAAACCAATCTTACCAATTAAATGCTGTCCACAGCAGTTAGGGCAGCCGCTAATATAAATCTGTGGAATTAAACTCTGTAACTTATCATCTAAAGCAGATAAGGCTTTATTAATCTCAGCTGCTAAATTAGGTGAAATACAGAGACCTAATCTACAAGTAGAAGCTCCTTTACAAGCTATCGGTCGTCTTCCTTGATTGCCAATTAGTAGCTGCGGATTAATTGCTTCAATTGAAGCAATTAACTGCTCTACATCTGAGCCTTTAACTCCGCGTAAGAGTAAGCCCTGTCGATTAGTCGTCCGCAGCGATACTACATATTGCTCAATCGCTTCCAGTAAAGAACTTATCTCTTCGTAACTGAAATCGCCCCCTTTAGGTCTTAGCTCGATAGAGTAGTAATCTGTTTCCTGTTCTTGATTAATATAATCTGGGGTTAGATCTACTTCAGCCGAATCTGATTTTGATCGTGGTTCTTCGTAATAATGGATCTCTTCTGTAGCTAGACCTTCATCTAATACTTCAGTTAAGTACTCTTGATAACGCTTAACAAACTCTTCATCACCTAATCGTTTCTTCACAAATCGTAATCTAGCCTTATGTTTATTACTGCGATCACCATAATCATCAAAGAAACGCTTAATTGCTTCAGCTACATGGAAAATCTTATCCTCACTAATAAACTCCTCTAATAAGAGTCCAATCTCCGGCTGATTACCCATTCCACCTGCAGCATAGACCTTAAATCCGCGCTGACCATCCTGCTCTTTAGCAATAAAGCCTAGATCGTTAATCGTTGCTAATCCTTCATCTTCCTCAGTAACCGAAAATGTTATCTTATACTTCCGCGGTAGATTAAAGGAAGAACGCGATCTAATCAGATATTCAGTCAATGCCAAAGCATGCGGTGTAGTATCGAACGGCTCATCGGGATGAACTCCTGCGCGAGAAGAATTCATGATATTACGCACCGTATTTCCACCGCCACCACGGGGACTTAATCCTGCTTCTAACAACTTATATAGAACTTGAGGAGTATCTGACATAGCTACTTGATGAATCTGCACATCCTGTCTTGTTGTAAAGTGTAGATATCCTCCTCCGTACTGATTAGCTAATTCATTTAAGACTTCCAACTGCTGAGGGGTAAGTACTCCACCCGGTGCTCTAACTCGTACCATATACTCTTCCTTTTCTTCACGTTGGGAACGCTGTCCATAAACCCCCATCGGCACTCGAAAACCTTTGAATCTAACTGGATCGATATTTCCAGCTAAGAAATCTTCTACCTTCTTTTCGTACTCCTTAGTATCCTCTTTAATTGTACTTGGAATTGTAAACTTTGGTTGTGAAAGCGTGCTCATTCTACTCACTCCTCTCTACTAATTCAATCTCTAACTCACTAACTTTACTCTGCTCTTTAATCTCAAATGCTTTTAAAACTTCATCGCCTTGCTCTAATGAAAGAATAAAATAGATCAAACTCTGATCATAGGCTAAACGTTTATCCTCCGCTGATGGTCGAGCCGGGGTATAAGGATGAGAATGATAATTGCCAATTAGTTCATAATCCTGATCTCTTACCTCTTTAACTACTTCAAACTGTTCCTCAGGCTTCATCGAAAAGTGTTCCGCTGACTGGTCTGTATTAGTCATTTGATAGACCTCTTTAACTTCTATCTCATCCTCTCTTTTAGAAGTTACTCCGGCTACCAAGCCACAAGCCTCTTGAGGAAACTCTGCTTGAGCGTGACTGACAATAGTATCATAATCTTGAGTACTTAGCTTAATAATCATAGTTCACAGACTCCTTGTTCATAATCCATCAACTCAGTTATCTCCGGCTCATCACTACAGATACTGCAATCCTCTTGACGCTTAAGATTAACCTTTCTAAACTTCATCTTTAAGGCATCATACTTAAGTAAGCTACCGGTTAACAGTTCACCTTTATCTAAGATATATTTAATTGCTTCCGTTGCCTGAATTGTACCAACTACTCCGCCCATTACTCCTAAGACGCCAGCTTCTTTACAGGAGGGTACTGCTCCAGGCTTCGGCGGTTTAGGAAAAGCACAGCGATAACAAGGCGATTCATCAGGTACTACAGTCATCGTCTGTCCTCCAAATCTAATAATTCCAGCGTGAGAGAACGGCTTACCTTCCATCACACAAGCATCATTGATTAAAAACTTAGCTGGAAAGTTATCAGTACCGTCAATAATGAAATCATACTCTCTGATAACCTCTTTGATATTACTAGAATCTAGATAGTAATCATAAGTCTTTACCTCAACATCAGGATTCATCGCATTAATTTTCTCTTTTGCTGATTTAACCTTTAACTTATCAACATCAGGAGTATGGTGTAATACTTGACGCTGGAGGTTAGATAGCTCTACTTGATCGGCATCTACCAAACCAATCTTACCAACTCCAGCTGCTGCTAGAAATTGGGCTGCTGGAGTTCCTAAGCCTCCCGCGCCAATAATTAAGACTGACGCAGCTAATAACTGCTGCTGTCCTTCAACTCCTACATTTTCTAAAATGATATGGCGGGAATAACGTTCTAATTGTTCCTCACTAAAATTCATCACTGCCACCGCCCATGAAGTATAAGAACTCAACTTCATCTTGCTCTTTAATTACTGTACTAGAGAAATCCTCCCTAGCTAAAATATCACCATTAACCTCAACTGAAACCATATCCGGCATATCTACATCTTCCACTTCTAGCAACTCACTAACTGTTAATTCTCCGTCTAACTCTACTTCTTCACCATTTAATTTAATCTTCATTCCTCTTCTCCTCCTTGCAATTATGATTAATCCTATAATTACCTACCTGTTTACCCGGGATTAATTCAAAATAAATCCTTATTCCTCTAAATCGAATAAGGACATGCTAAGATAGCGCTCTCCTGTATCTGGAACAATAGTTACTACTTCTTGGTCGGCTTCTAACTCGTTAGCTACTTCAACCGCTGCTGCTACTGCTGCTCCAGCAGAAATACCTGCTAAGATACCTTCTTTAGCTGCTAACTTCTTAGCTGTCTCTTTAGCCTGCTCATCATCAATTTGAATTGTTCTATCTAAAATGTCAACATTTAATACTTCTGGAATAAAGCCAGCTCCGATACCTTGGATTGTATGTGGACCAGGTTCTCCACCGCTAATTACTGGAGAATCAGATGGTTCAACAGCTACCACTTCTACTCCCGGCACTTCTTCTTTTAAGACTTCACCGACACCAGTTACTGTTCCGCCAGTTCCTACTCCTGCTACAAAAGCATCAATCTTTCTATCAGTAGCTTCTAAAATCTCCTGAGCCGTTGTCTCTTTATGCATCTGAGGATTAGCCGGATTATTAAACTGCTGCGGCATAAAGTAATCATCATTCTCTGCTACTAACTCTTCTGCTTTACTAATTGCGCCCGGCATTCCTTCGCTACCTGGAGTTAAGACTAACTTAGCTCCGTAAGCCTTAAGTAACTTTCTACGCTCCAAACTCATAGAATCAGGCATCGTTAAGATAACTTCATAACCTTTAGCTGCTCCTACTAAGGCTAAGCCAATTCCTGTATTACCACTAGTTGGCTCTACTATTGTACCACCTGATTCTAACTCTCCCTCTTCTTCAGCACTCTCAATCATATTTAACGCAATTCTATCTTTAACACTGCCCCCTGGATTAGCAGCTTCTAACTTAATATAAACATCAGCTGCATCAGAGTCAACAAGTCTATTTAACTTAACTAGAGGTGTCTGACCTACTAATTTAGTTACATTATCAACTTTTTTCATCTTTATTCCTCCTCGCAAAGATAAAGTTTAGTAAAACACTAGGTTTATATGGTATTTATAATAATAACAGCAGCTGAGGGTGTTGTCAAGGGAATAATCGAAAATAATCAATAAACTTAAAAACCTCCATCTCAATAAGACGGAGGTTAATAATTCAAACATTTTATTTATTAAGCTCAATAACACCTTCTAAATCATCAACTAAAGCATCAATTTTACCACCATTAGCCCCACGTTGTAGAATTTGCTCAACACTCAGCGATTGATTCCAATACTTTTTGTTAGCTGATTTATCATTACTTATCTTAGCTCCTTCTACAGAAACTCCAGCAAAGGCTCCCTTACTCATCGAATAACTATAGATAGCTGCTTCCAACTCAATATCTGTTCCTGCCTCCGTTGTTCTGCCAACAGGACCGGCTGCTATCGATAACCCGCCGCCTAAAGTAAAATTATCCTGCTTAAAGTTATCTAGACCGCGTTGACTAGTAATCACTAAGATTAAACTAGATGACTGTACTCCTGCTTGAAAACCATAGGATAGTCCTTTTAACTCAATAAAATACGGACCATACCACTCGCCATTACTACCCCGCTTTAATACTAATCCTTCGCCGTAGCGTCCCCCAAACATAAATCCACCCTTAACTACCTGGGGAAAGAGAACCACTCCGCGCGCTTGAGCTAATAAGTAAGCCATTGACTCTGCATCTTTTTGTTGCGAAATTTCATCTAATATCTGTCTTGATTCTTCAATTCGTTGTTGAGGACTGCTTTCCTCTGCCGCAGCCGAGTTAACTCCTAAAGTTAAAACTAAACCACAACAGACTAATAAGACAGTCAGACTCTTAATTTTCATCTTAATCCCTCATTTCGAAAAGTTTTCCTTTATTATAGAAATAAAAATTTTAATTGTCAAAGCTAAAAAATAATTAAGCTGGATATCAGAAACGAAGTATAATCTGACATCCAGCTAATTTAATATACAGAACCTGGGTAGGGTATATTAAAGTTAAAAAATTTAACCCTCTTCTAAGACCTCTTTTCGCTCTCTAAACTCCTCTTGACTAATCTCGCCTTTAGCAAACTTCTTCTTAAGAAGAGCCATTGAATCACCTGTACCATCATTGGTCAATGAACTAAAGAACTTAAATACCAAATAAATCACACCAACAACTACTACCAAATGCATTATACTAAATAACCAACTACTCCAGCCACCAAATCCATTGTAGTAACCTGCACATAATCCAGACATTTTCACTACCTTCCTTCTAATCTAATTATTCGTTCAATAACTTTAAACTGTCTGACTTAATTATAAAGAAGAATACATAAAGTGTCAATAATTAAATAATCAAAGTACCACCCTATTAAGGTGGATACTTTATTTAATCCCTTTCTTTATCAGCCACTAATCCAGCAATCATAATCCCGTCTTTAGGTACTGAATAGGGAGGAGCATAGGCTAAATCAAGGTCAATTAATTCATCAGCCGTCATCTGATTATAGATTACAGTTGCTAAAACATCTATTCGCTTATCAACGCCATCTCTACCTACTATCTGTCCACCTAAAACTACTCCATTCTCTGCATTGATTACTAACTTAATCTTCATCTGACTATAATTAGGATAGTAACCAGCGTGATTAGAGGCTTTAATCGTAGTAGTCTCATACTCATACCCTGCTTCATCAGCTTCCTTAGCAGTTAAGCCGGTTCGAGCTACGGTCAACTCACAAATTTTAGTAATAGCTGTCCCTAGAACTCCCTTAAACTCATCGCTTGCTCCCGCTAAATTACTACCTGCTACTCGCCCCTGCTTATTAGCAGTAGTTCCTAACGGAATCCAGACCGGATTATCAGTAATTAAATGTCTACTTTCAACACAATCGCCAGCTGCATAGATATTATCCTGTGAAGTCTCTAACTGACTATTTACTTTAATAGCCCCGGTAGTCCCTAACTCTATCCCACACTCTTGAGCTAACTCTACATTAGGACGCACTCCAATTGAAAGTAAGACAAAATCAGTAGCTATCTTACGTCCGCTAGAGGTGATAACTTCCTCCACTTCATCTCTTCCTTTAAATTCCGCTACGCCATCACCAGTAATTATCTCGACACCTTCTTCTACTAGATGCTCTTTTACTTCCGCTGCCATATCGCTATCGAAGTTAGTCAAGATTTGGTCTGCCATCTCCACTACTGTAACATCTAAATTCTGCTCTAATAAGCTCTCAGCCATCTCCAACCCGATATAACCGCCACCAACAATCACTGCTTGCTCAGGACTATTTTGCATAATAAACTGTTTAATCTGGTCGGCACTATTAACATTACGCAACGTAAAGATATTATCTAACTCAACCCCAGTCAATGATGGCACAATTGGCTTAGCACCAGTAGCAAGTAATAACTTATCGTAACTAACCTCTTTAGTCTCACAATTAATCATATCGCGAACTACTACTTGCTCGTCATCTGGTCTAATCTCCTGTACGCTATGTTTGATCTTGACCTCTACTCCCTTATCTC
>JBNJEL010000038.1:0-17558 GCA_051745835.1 Bacillota bacterium | reverse complement strand
ACTACTTTTCAAGATGAATTAATTAAATTAGATCAGTTAACACTTAGTAACCCCATTTTATTACGAATTATCTCTACTCTACTTTTAAGTATTGAAGGACGATGTGAGAAGTTAGTTTGGCGGACTAAATTTGGAATCAAAAATCCTGCTTTGACTGGAGTAGCGACTGGATTATTATGGATAATTAAGAGTAACCTATACTCTTTTTTGCATCATCGTGCAGCTGAGGTTGCTAAACCTAAGTTTGCAGTCCTACCTAACTTTAATCAGGTTAATGAATTAGATGTTGAGTTTGAGAGTATATTTAGTCTGCGCTTAGGAAAGATTATTAGCAGAGGAACAATAATTATAATTAATCGTTATACGAGGAGGCTCTTTAAAAATGGCAGATCATCCAATTGAAGCATTAATGGATACTACAATGGAGAATATTAAGTCAATGGTTGATGTTAATACAATAGTAGGCGATGCAGTAGAAACGGTTGATGGCAATGTAATCATACCAGTTTCGCGTGTGAGTTTTGGTTTTGCTGCTGGTGGTAGTGAATATGTAGTTGATGATAATGAAGCAAGTGATGAGAGTGGAGATAAACCATTTGGCGGAGGTAGTGGAGCAGGAGTAATGTTACAGCCGATAGCTTTTTTAGTTGTGGGAGCTGATCAAGTGCGTTTATTGCCGGTTGATAATAATACGACTGTTGATCGCTTAATTAATGCTGCCCCGGAGTTGATGAAAGAATTAAATTCAATTGCTAAAAATAAGTCTAAAGCAAATTCAAGTTAAATAGAATATAGGTGATGAGGTAGTAAGTTTAGACTTTAGACGGAGGGGAAAATAGGATGAAATTAAAGCAGAAGTTAATAGTTAGCTTGATAGTTGGAATAGTATTACTTTTGCAGATGCAGGCTGTTTTAGCCCAGCCTGATATTACAGCCCAAGCCGGAGTGGTAATTGATGTTAAAACCGGAGAAGTTCTTTTTAGTAAGGATCATCATCAACGCCGCCCTCCGGCAAGTACTACTAAGATTATGACCGGTATTTTGGCAATTGAGAATGGTGATTTAGAGCGTGAGGTAACTATTAGTCAGCGGGCAGCTTATACAGAAGGATCTTCAATCTGGCTAGAGACAGGGGAGTCTTTAACCTTACGCGAGTTAATCTATGGCTTACTGTTAAATTCAGGTAATGATGCGGCAGTAGCTATTGCTGAAGAGATTGGAGGAAGTGTTGAAGAATTTGCTCAGTTGATGAATCGTAAGGCACAAGAGATAGGAGCTTTAAATACTACCTTTCAAAATCCTAATGGTTTACCGCAACAGGGACATTTAACTACTGCTTATGATTTAGCAATGATAGCTCGCTATGCTTTACAGAATGAGTTATTTGGTGAAATAGTTAATACTGTACGGAAGAGTATTTCTTGGGAGGGACATCAGTACGGACGATCACTATTGAACACTAATCGACTCTTACGTAGGTTTGATAAAGTGGATGGAGTTAAGACAGGCTATACTGATGCTGCCGGACGTTGTTTGGTTTCTTCTGCTAGTGAAAATAATAGACAAGTAGTAGCTGTTGTGCTTAAGAGTAATCAGATGTGGCATGATTCTATGAAGTTACTTAATTATGGTCTAGATAACTTTAAAGAAGTGAAATTGATTGAGCAGGGTGAAGTGGCTTATAATTTAGCATTAGAAACTGGTGGTAAGCAGGAATTAGAACTACTAACAGCTAAAGATTTTTCGTTAGTTATTCCTCAGAATGAGAATTTGGAAGTTAAAAAGGAGATTACTATTAAATCCAATTATAATCTGCCGATTACTGAAGAGGAAGAACTAGGTAAAATCTCTTTTTATGTAGCAGATGAACTAAAAGGTAGAATTCCTCTCCTAGCTAGTCAAGATGTAGTAGCGAAGTCACGTTGGCAGAGATTATGGCAGCATTTAACTGCTGGATTACTAGGAGTGTTAGAGCGGATCTTTTAGTATGATAAATTGGACTAAAGTTAGATTTAAGTGAATACTAACTTTAATAAGTACTTACAAACAAGGACTTTAACTATTATTGTGGAAATAGATTACAGAGAATAAAGTAAAAAATGGAGTGATAATTATGGAAAGATTACAGAAAGTAATGTCTAGAGCAGGAGTAGCATCACGCAGAAAGAGCGAGAAGATAATTAGTGAAGGTAGAGTAAAAGTCAATGGACAAGTAGTGACTGAATTAGGAACTAAGGTTAATCCACAACAGGATACGATTAAGGTTGATGGTGAAGAGATCGAGAAGGAGAAGTTAGTCTATCTATTATTAAATAAGCCGAGCGGTTATATTACTACGGTTGATGATCCGCATAATCGCAAGACAGTCATGAATCTATTAGATGGTGTCGATCAAGCGGTACATCCGGTCGGACGATTAGATAAAGATACCGAAGGGGTCTTACTGTTAACTAATGATGGTGATCTGACTTATGCTCTAACTCATCCTAGTCATGAGGTAGAGAAGAAGTACGTAGCTACAGTAGAAGGTACACCTAACGAGAGTAAGTTGGAGACATTAAGTTCAGGAATTAAGTTAAAGGATGGTATGACGGCTCCAGCAGAGGTTAAGTTAGTAACTGAAATAGGAGATCAATCAATTGTTTCATTAACAATTCACGAAGGAAGAAAGCATCAAGTGAAGCGGATGTTAAAGGCAGTAGGACATCCTGTTGATGAGTTAAAGCGAGTTAAGTTTGCCGGGTTAGACTTAGAAGGAGTAGGTATTGGGCAGTATAGATATCTTAGTAAGTCAGAGGTTGAACAATTAAAAGAGATAGAAGCTAGAGTTGACTAAATTAGGTAGGTGAAGCAATAATGGCAGGAGATTACTATATTATACCGATTTTTGTACCACATGAGGGCTGTCCTCACGACTGTATCTTCTGTAACCAGCGGGAGATTACTGGGGTTGAAGATGAGATGACTCCAGATAAGGTGGAGCAGATTATTACTGACTACTTATCCACCATCGATAGTCACAATAATCGAGTAGAAGTTGCTTTCTATGGTGGTAGCTTTACAGGATTAGCCATACCTAAGCAGAATCGACTGTTAGCTACAGCTTATGAATATATTCAAGAGGGGCGAGTGGATAGCTTACGGTTATCAACTCGTCCTGATTATATTGACCAAGAGATTTTAACTAATCTAGCTCGATATAAAGTGGAGATTATCGAATTAGGAGTGCAGTCATTATTTAAGCAAGTCTTACAGGCTTCTTGTCGTGGTCATAGTGTATCGGATGTTAAACAAGCAGCTAAATTAATCAAAGCAGCAGGCTTTAAGCTAGGGATTCAGTTAATGCCGGGCCTACCTGAGTCTACTAAAGAGAGTATGATCCAAAGTGCAGCTAGAAGTGTAGAGTTAGCACCTGACTTAGTGCGGATCTATCCTACATTAGTAATTGCTAATACGCAGTTAGCTAAGCTTTATCAGCAAGGTCAGTTTGAACCTTTATCTCTTCAAAAAGCAGTGGAGATCTGTACCGAAGAGTTAAGGATATTTAGACGTCATCAGATTCCGGTAATTAGAATTGGTTTGCAGCCTTCGGAAGGAGTTAATCAGCAAGCAGTCGTAGCTGGTCCTTTTCATCCGGCTTTTAGACAGTTAGTGGAGTCTAATTTAATATTGGAGAAACTTAAGGCTAAGCTGGGTAACGAAGTAGTTAGGAAGCAGCTGACTTTAATTACTAATCCTAAATTTAGCTCAGTACTGCGCGGTCAAAAAAATAGTAATTTAGAAGAATTGAGAGCTAACTATGGAATAGAGATGGAGATTGAGTTAGATGAATCTTTAGCTCGTGGAGAAGTTATTATTAAGGAACGGAGAGAAAAAATATCACGAATTAATAATTAAAAGTTTAGTAAAGCAGGACTTTTTTTACTTTTAGTGAATATTATCAATACTGGAAGTAGTATACATATAACATATGATATTTAAGATTAACTAAAATTCCAAAACAGAGGGAGGAAAAAATCATGGAAGTATTGAAGATAGCATCAGATTCACAACCTAAATCAGTTGCTGGAGCTCTAGCAGCAGTCTTAAGAGATGAAGGCAAAGCAGAATTGCAGGCTATTGGTGCAGGAGCAGTTAATCAAGCAGTTAAAGCAGTAGCTATTGCCCGAGGCTTTGTAGCACCGAGTGGAGTTGATTTAATATCTATTCCGGCATTTGCAGAGATTGAGATCGATGGTGATGAGCGTACAGCAATTAAATTTATTGTAGAACCAAGATAGAAGTTAAATACTTAAGTTCTTCAATTAGCCTACCTGGTACTTACTAGGTAGGCTCTATCTGATTAAGTAGCTAATATTTCTTTTTAATTTAATTTATGATACAATAATATTTAAGTTTGAATAGAGTTGTTAGAAAGCAGAGGAGGCTTAACTTTGCGATTAAAGAAGGTAGAGATGCAGGGTTTTAAATCATTTGCCAAAGAGATTACTTTAGAGTTTAAATCAGATATTACAGCTATCTTAGGGCCTAACGGCAGCGGTAAGAGTAATATTGCTGATGCTATTAAGTGGGTCTTAGGAGAGCAGAGTGCTAAATCATTACGTGGTAATAAGATGGAAGATGTTATCTTTGCTGGTAGTAGTGATAGAAAACAGATGGAAACAGCAGAGGTAACTTTGACTTTAGATAATAGTGATGGTCAACTGCCAATTGAGTATAATGAAGTGACCATAAGCAGAAGGGTCTCTAGGTCTGGTAATAGTGATTATTTAATCAATAATTCAATCTGTCGTTTAAAAGATATTGAAGAACTAATTATGGGAACCGGATTAGGAAAAGAGGCTTATTCAATTATTGGACAAGGTAAGATTGATCAAATTTTAAGTAGTAAGGCTACTGAGCGGCGTGGTATTTTTGAAGAAGCAGCGGGAATTACTAAGCATAAGGAGCGCAAAAGAGAAGCTACTCGTAAGTTAGATAAGACTAAGCAGGATCTGCAACGAATTACTGATATTTTAAATGAATTGGAAAATCGTTTGGGACCGTTAGAAAAAGAAGCTAAGAAGGCTGAAGAGTATCAGGAGTATTATGGTGAGTTAGAAGAATTAGAGGTTAATCTATTACTTAATCGTTATAGTGAAGTAAAAGAGGAATTAACTACTTTGAGTGATCAACAAGATAAGCTGGCTAAGAAGGTCGAGCAGACAGACTCACAGTTAACTAACTCTAATACTAAGTTAGAAGAGCTTAATCTAAATTTAGCGGAGAGAGAAGAAGAGATTGATTATCATAAAGAGGATATCTATCAAGCTAAGCGAAAGATAGAACAGATTAACAATAAGGTAGAATTAATTAAAGAGAAGAGAAATAACTCTACTTACCGGATTGAAGAGTTAGAACGTGAGATAAATACTCTAGAGTCTGAAGTAGAAGAGTTAGTAACTGAACAGGATAAGCAGCAAAAGCAGTTAACAGCAGTTAAAGAGAAATTAACAGCAAAAGAGCAGGAACTTACTACTAAACAAGAAGAGTTAGCTGTAGTAGAAACTAAGCTAGAGGAGAAGTTAGAGTTTCGCAATCAGGCTGAGGATAATAAGTTAGAGCAGTTAAATTCGATTAATGATCGTCAGTATCGCTTAGAGAGTATTGCTGATCAACTAGCAGCTAAAGAAGAGGAAGAGAGTAAGAAAGAGCAGCAGTTAACTGAGTTAAAAGTTAAGATTTCTGATTTACAGAGTGAAAAAGAGGAGTTAGTAGCAGAGATTGAACAATTAGAAGAAAAATTAACAACTCAGCGGAATATAGTTACTAATTATGAAGAAGATAAAAAGCAGCTGCAGTCAAAATTACAGGAGTTACAAGAAGAGTTCGATCAGTTGCAGTCCCAATATAGTAATTATAAATCCAAATTAGAAGTGCTTGAAGATATGCAGCAGAAGCATCAGGGATACTACCGCGGGGTTAAAAATGTTTTACAGTATCATCAAGATAATCCCGATTTTGCTCAGATTTATGGGGTAGTAGCAGAACTTTTAGAGGTGCCGGAGAAGTTTGAAACAGCAGTAGAGACCGCATTAGGTAGTCGATTACAGAATATAGTTGTAGCAGGTGATCAGGATGCTAAAGCAGCTATTAATTATTTGAAGGAGCAAAGCCAAGGTCGAGCGACCTTCTTACCGTTAAATTTAGTTAGCTCGCGTGATCTACGACAGCGGGAACAGCAGTCTTTAGAGTTAGATGGAGCATTAGGTGTGGCTGCTAAGTTGGTGGATTATGACCAACAATTTAGACCAGTAGTCCAGAACTTATTAGGACGGATTATTATTGCTCGTGATATAGATGCAGCGGTTAGTATCTCTAAGGCTTGTAAGCAACGAGTTAAGGTAGTTACTTTAGAGGGGGAAGTTGTCAATCCCGGTGGTTCAATGACCGGTGGTAGTTCGAATAATAAATCAGCTAATTTACTGGGGCGCAGCAGGAAGATTGAGGAATTAACTACTCAGGTAGAGGAGACTAAGTCTGAGTTAGAGGAGATTAAAGAAGAAGGAATTGTTACTAAAGAGAAGTTGGTAAAACTGGAAGATGAGTTAGAAGATAAAAGAGAGCAGGTTCATCAATTAGATTTAGAACTGACTAGTAAAAAGAAAGATCACCAACAGTTAATTACAGAGTTAGAGCGACTTGAGAATAATAAAACAGAATTAAGCGAACAGTTAGATCAACTAGCAGCTGGTATAAAAGATTTACATAAGCAAAGAGAGCATTTGAAAGAGGAGTTAAGTACTTTATCTGATGGTAGTAACGATCTTGAGGGTAAGATTTCTTCTATTGATCAGGAAATTGATGATTTAGAAGCTCAGCAGAAGGAAATTAATCAGAAGTTAACTGACCTTAAGGTTAAGAGTGCTTCCTTAGAACAAGAGCGTGATAATTTAGCTAAGTCACAAAAGCGCATTAAATCAGAACTAGAAAAAAATCGTTCTGCTATTACAGAAAAAGAGAGTGAGATTGAGCAATTAGTTAAGAAGAAGGAACAGTTAGCTGATCAGAAAGTTAATTTATTAGAACAAAAAGAAGAGGCTCAAGCTAAGCAACAGCAGTTAGAAACAAAACTTGATAGTCTCCAACAGGACAAACAAGAGTTAATAACTTGCAAAAAAGAGGTTAAAGAGAGCACTGCTGAGATTAGAAAAAAATTAGAGCAGTTACAATCTAAATTAAATGATTATGAAGTTAAGGCTACCCGTTTAGAGATGAAGTTAGAGAATGTTGAGGAGAAGTTAGCTGAGGAGTATCAAGTTGAGGTGGCTACTAAGTTAGCTGATCGGGAACCAATAGCTAATTATCAGCAGGTAGAGGATAGGATCAGCGAGTTAAAGTCAGCGATTGAAGAGTTAGGTCATGTTAACTTAGGAGCGATTGCGGAGTATGAGACACTCCAGGATCGTTTTAGCTTTATGCAGGAACAACATCAGGATTTAATTGAAGCTCGCGACTCTTTGCAGACAGTAATTGATAAGATTGATAGGACAATGAAGGAGAAGTTTAAATCCGCCTTTGCTGAGATTAAGGTAGAGTTTGAAGAAATTTTTTCTGAACTATTTGGAGGTGGACAGGCTTCTTTAAAACTACAGGAACCTGATAACTTATTGGAGACGGGAATTGAGATTAATGCTCAGCCGCCTGGTAAGAAATTACAGAAATTATCTCTAATGTCCGGAGGGGAAAAGGCATTAACCGCTATCGCTCTTTTATTTGCTCTGTTGAAGGTGCGACCGAGTCCGTTCTATATTCTAGATGAAATAGATGCGCCGCTAGATGATGCTAATGTTGATCGGTTTGCTGAGTTTTTAGAGGAGTTTTCTTCTTTGGCACAATTTATAGTGATTACTCACCGCAAGGGAACAATGCAGGTAGCTGATGCTTTATATGGAGTTGCGATGCAGGAATCAGGTATTTCGAAATTGGTATCAGTTAATCTAGAGGAGTTAGCAAGTTAAGGTTATAATGTGTTAAGAAATTAATATTTAATAGATTTGGAGGTCATAATTATGTTTAAGAAGCTATTTGGTCGTAAGAAAGAGGATGAAGAGGCAGCAGAAGAGAAAGAAAAACAGCAACAAGAGGGTAATGATAACCAAGACCAAGAAGCAGATTCTACCTCAGAATCAGATCAACAAGGGGGAGTTTTTAGTAAGTTTCAGACTCATGATCCAGCTGAGAGTGAAGATGAGACGCAATTAGAAAAAGGGGAGTCCTCAGGCTTCTTCTCGCGTTTGAAGTCAGGGCTTTCTAAGACGCGTAACTCTTTTGTCTCACAGGTACAGAATCTATTTACAGGACGTAGTCAGATCGATGATGAATTATATGAAGATTTAGAAGAGATTTTAATTCAAGCTGATGTAGGCGTTCATACGACAATGAAGTTAGTTGATGAGCTGCGGACGATTGCTGAAGAAGAGCAGATTAGCGAACCAGAAAAATTATATGATATCTTTAAGGAACAGTTAGAGGAGATCTTAGATAGAGGGATTGATGATGTTTATGATCAACATCGATTAACTGTCTTAATGGTAGTAGGTGTTAACGGAGTCGGTAAGACGACTACAATTGGTAAGATTGCCCGCCGAGCTAAAGATAATAATCAAGATGTACTCTTAGCAGCTGGCGATACTTTCCGTGCCGGAGCGATTGAACAGTTAGAAAGCTGGGGGAACCAGGTTGGAGTCGATGTTATCTCCCATAATGAAGGAGCAGATTCAGCAGCAGTAGCCTATGATGCGGTACAGGCAGCTCAAGCTAGAGAGAAGGATCTACTGATTGTTGATACAGCAGGACGCTTACATACTCAAGATAATCTAATGGAGGAGTTAAAGAAAGTACGGCGGATTATCGGTCGCGAAGCTACAGAAGCTAGAGTAGAGGTCTTATTGGTGTTAGATGCGACTACCGGTCAGAATGCTATCTCTCAGGCAGAGACCTTTAACCAAGCAGTCGATGTAGATGGCATTGCTTTAACTAAGCTTGATGGAACAGCGAAAGGTGGTATTATCTTAGCAGTCAAAGAGGAGTTAGGAATTCCAGTTAAGTTAATTGGTGTGGGTGAAGATGTAGAGGATTTACAGGATTTTGAACCAGATGTCTTTATCGAAGCTCTCTTTAGCCAAAAGTAATTTTATCCTTGACAAAATTTAGAGTGTATGTTATATTATCATCTGTAAAGTAATTTTACTTAACACTTATTGTAGGTGATGTAGTTGTTAGAGAGAACGATTAGAATTGGTACTTTATTTGACTTTTATGGTGAACTATTGACTGATAAACAACAGCAGATGGTAGAGTTATACTTCTATCACGACTTATCATTAGGAGAGATCTCTAACCAACATCAAATTAGTCGACAAGCAGTACATGATAATTTGAATCGAGCCGAGGAAGCACTAGAAGATTACGAAGCTAAGTTAGGTTTAGTGGATCAATATAGATCGATGCAGAAGCAGATTGCTAAGTTAGAAGAAGTAGTTGCAGATATTGAAGAGGATATTGCTCCGCAGGATTTGGATAGATTACAGAGGATTATTTCGAATTTGACTGATTAATCCAAGGAGGGATCAGTAGGTGATTTTTGAAGGGTTAGCCGATAAGTTACAGGATACTTTCGATAAATTGCGTGGCAAAGGTAAGCTAACAGAAGATGATGTTAAGGCAGCACTGCGTGAAGTTAAGTTAGCATTACTAGAAGCTGATGTTAACTTTAAAGTAGTTAAAGAGTTTATTAGCGATATTGAAGAGCGAGCAGTTGGGCAAGAAGTATTAGATAGTTTAACTCCTGCTCAGCAGGTGATTAAGGTAGTTAATGAAGAGTTAACAGAGTTAATGGGTGGTACCCAAAGTAAGTTAACTTTATCTTCCGGTCAAAGACCAACAGTGATTATGTTAGTTGGTCTGCAAGGTGCCGGTAAGACAACTACTGTTGGTAAGTTAGCGAACCATCTGCACCAGGAAGGACGGCGTCCGCTATTAGTTGCTGCTGATGTCTATCGACCAGCAGCGATTAAGCAGCTACAGGTTTTAGGGGATCGTTTAGACCAGCCTGTCTTCTCGATGGGCGATAAGCAGGATCCAGTCGATATAGCCAAAGCAGGGATTAGTCATGCTGAGAGTAATGGTCGTGATGTAGTAATTATTGATACCGCTGGACGACTGCATATTGATGAAGAGTTAATGGATGAGTTGAAGAATATTAAGTCTGCTGTCAAACCACAGGAGATTATGTTAGTAGTCGATGCTATGACCGGACAGGATGCAGTTAATGTAGCAGATAACTTCAATGATGCTTTAGGTATCGATGGCATTGTCTTAACTAAGTTAGATGGTGATGCTCGCGGTGGTGCAGCGCTTTCAATTCGTAAAGTAACCGGTAAACCAATTAAATTTGTTGGTACTGGTGAGAAATTAGAGAGTTTAGAGCCGTTTCACCCTGACCGTATGGCATCGCGAATTCTAGGAATGGGTGATGTCTTAAGCTTAATCGAGAAAGCCGAAGAGAGCATTGATGCTGATGAAGCTAAGAAGTTAGAAAAGAAGATCCGTAAAGAAGAGTTTACCTTAGAAGATTTCCGGGATCAGATGGGTCAAGTAAGGGATATGGGACCTTTAGATCAGATTATGGATATGATTCCAGGTATGGGTAAGTTAAAGAAGATGAAGGGCTTTGATATGGATGAAGAACATTTAGATCAGATTGAAGCGATTATTAATTCGATGACAGTAGAGGAGCGAAGAAATCCTGATATCATTAATGGTAGTCGACGCCGCAGAATTGCTAGAGGTAGCGGTACAGAAGTACAGGATGTAAATCGTCTGCTAAAGCAGTTTAATCAGGCTAAGAAGATGATGAAGCAGATCGGCGATATGCAGAAAGGTATGGGCTCTGGCGGCGGTGGAGGCATGTTTGGTGGTAAGTTTCCTTTTTAGAGTGTCAATAATTTAGCCACACGCTCTTGGGCAAAGTGAAGAAGTACTCTTGAAGAAGTACTCTTGGGGGCGCTTTGAGTGAAGTTAAGAAGTGCCCTGGAGTGAATTAACATAGATTAACGCGAATCAAAGAGAAATAAAGTCATTAATTGATAAAAAATTGATTAGTTGATTTAATATCTTTTAATTGATGTGATTAGTGTAGATTAGTGGTTAAAAATATTTTTACTCTTAATTTTTAAAGGAGGTGATGCAGATGGCAGTTAAGATTAGATTAAGAAGAATGGGAGCTAATAGAAACCCTGCTTATAGATTAGTAGTTGCTGATTCTCGTAATCCACGAGATGGTGCTTTTATTGAAGAGTTAGGTTACTATGATCCTACTACAGAGCCGGAAACTGTTGATTTTGAAGAAGAGAAGGCTTTAGAATGGTTACAGAATGGTGCCCAACCTTCTGATACTGTAAAGACTTTATTCCAGCAAGAAGGTATTATGAAGAAATTTGATGAGTTAAAGAAGTAGTCCTCAACGATTTTAGGAGGTGTCTGGGTCTATGAAAGAGCTAGTGGAAGTAATTGCTCGTAATATAGTAGATCAGCCAGAAGAAGTAAAAGTCAACGAGGTTGAAGGCTCTAAATCAGTAATTTTAGAACTACAGGTTGCTGAAGATGATATGGGAAAAGTAATCGGTAAGCAAGGTAGAATTGCTAAAGCGATTAGAACCGTAGTTAAAGCAGCAGCTACTAAAGAAGGTAAACGAGTAATTGTAGAGATTATTCAATAATATTAACTTTTAAGAAGTAGAGCTAGAGATTAGTCCCTCTAGCTCTTATTGTCATTTTATAAATGAGGTGATTGCTAAGTGGCAGAGAATTTAATTACTATTGGGCAGATAACAAAACATCAGGGTAATAAAGGCGAAGTTAGAGTGATGCCGTTGACTGATTATCCCGAGCGGTTTGAATTATTAGACCAGGTCTTTTTATGTAAAGATGATCATAAAAAACAGGTTAATATTGAAGCAATGAGGTATCATAAACAGTTTATTGTACTTAAATTTGTTGAGTTTGAAGATATCGGAACTGCAATTGAACATAAGGATTACTTTCTGCAAATTCCGCAATCGGAGTCATTAGATCTGCCCGAGGATCACTACTATTTAAATGATATTTTAGATTTAGAGGTCTTTACTACTCAAGGACGGAGATTAGGAGTAGTAACCGATATTTTAGAGACGGGAAGTAATGATGTCTATGTAGTAGAGTCTAAGAATCAAGAACATTTAATCCCCGGAACTAAAGAGGTTATTGTTGAAGTAGATTTGGCTGCAGAAAAAATGATTATTAATCCACTACCCGGTTTGTTGTCAGGTGAGCAGTAATGATTAAATTTGATATTTTAAGTATCTTTCCTGAGATGTTTAATGGCCCTTTAAATCATAGTATCTTACAGCGGGCTCAAAATGAGGGTTTAATTGAGATTGGGATTACCGATATTCGTGACTTTGCGTTAAACAAACATCAAAATGTTGATGATTATCCTTATGGTGGGGGAGCTGGCATGGTGATGAAGCCCGAGCCTATCTCGCGTGCTATAAAAGAAGTAGAGCAAGCGGAAAGTAAGGTCATCTTTATGTCACCGCAAGGTAAACAGTTTAATCAAGAGATAGCCAAAGATTTAGCTCAAGAAGAACACTTAATTCTGTTATGTGGTCACTACGAAGGAATTGATGAACGCGTGAGAGAACAGCTAGTAGATGATGAGCTTTCGATTGGCGATTATGTGCTGACTGGAGGAGAGCTATCAGCGATGGTAGTTATTGATGCAGTAGCACGTATGGTGCCAGGAGTATTAGGAACTACAGAATCAGCCGAAGAGGACTCTTTTTACCGGGGGCTCTTAGATTACCCACACTATACTCGACCTCAAGAATATAACGGCTGGGAAGTACCTGCTGTCTTATTAAGCGGTGACCATCAAAGAGTTGATCGTTGGCGTCAAAAAGAAGCCTTGCGACGCACTTTATTGCGCAGACCAGATCTTTTAACGGAGATTGAATTATCAGATCTACAGCAAGAATTATTAGCTGAGATTAAATCAGAAGAACAGAGGGAAGAGAATGAGTAGGTGGTGAGTAAGATTTCTAATCTTTATTTAGCTTTAATTCATAATCCGGTCTATAATAAGAATATGAAGGTAATTACAACAACAGTAACTAACTTTGATTTACATGATATTTCGCGAGTTAGTCGGACTTATAATCTAAATCAATACTATATTGTTAACCATCTTGATTCGCAGCAGGAATTTGTTAAGCAGATGCAAGATTATTGGAGTAGTGACTTTGGAGCGGAGTATAATTCTGATCGTCAAGAGGCATTTTCTGTAGTCGAGATCAAACCAGATTTAGCAGCGGTTAAAGAAGAGATTACAGCAGAGTGCGGTCAAAGCCCCCAAGTAATTGCTACTGATGCACGTAAGTATGATAATACAATTGGTTATCGTACTTTGCGTGATAAGTTAACTCAGGAAGATCAGCCTTACTTACTATTGTTGGGTACAGGTTGGGGCTTGACTGAAGAGGTAATTAAGCGGGCTGATTATATTTTGGAGCCTATTTATGGTAATGGCGAGTATAATCATCTTTCAGTGCGAAGTGCTGCTTCAATTATGTTAGATAGATTGGTTGGTTCACAGTGGTGGTGATAGTCTAATCTTTTTCTTGTAATCAATGCTGTTTTATGTTATAATTTGCTTTGTATGAATCTAGGCGGTCCTCTATTTTTTAAGTAAAATTATGAACGTCTGTGTGGAAGGAGGGAATACTATGGAAGAGTTATTACAAGCTGTTGAAGAAGATAATATGAAATCAGAAGTACCTCAATTTAGAGCTGGTGATACAGTTGCTGTGCACGTTAGAGTAGAAGAAGGCGGCGCAGAAAGAATCCAGGTCTTTGAAGGTGTTGTTCTTCAACGTAAAGGTGGCGGAGTAAGAGAGTCATTTACAGTTAGAAAGGTCTCTCATGGTGTAGGAATTGAGAGAATCTTCCCAATTCACTCACCGAAGATTGAAAAGGTTGAAGTACTTAGACGCGGTGATGTTAAGCGTTCTAAATTATTCTATCTTCGTGACCGTCAAGGTAAGCGAGCTAAGATTAAAGAGAAGAGAACAGCTAAAGAAGAAGGATAGAGTTAGTGATAGATTAGAGGACTGGCGGAGAGCCTGTCCTCTTTTATATATCTGAAAGATGAAGGGATGGATCATTGTGTTAGGGATTGATCTTACTAAGTTAAAGGAGTATTTGCAGGCAGTAGTAGTTGCTATTATATTATCTTTCTTAATTATTACTTTTGTCGTACAGGCTTTTTTCATACCTTCTAGTTCGATGCGTCCTACTTTACAGCCTGGAGATCGTATCTTAGTTAATAAGTTCATTTATCGTTTTGTAGATCCAGATCGTTTTGATATTATTGTCTTTAAGTATCCGATTAATCCACAGAAAAAGTATATTAAGCGGGTGATTGGAGTCCCCGGGGATCGAATTAAGATTGTAGAAGGAAGAGTCTATTTAAATGGGGAAGCTCTAACAGAGGATTATACTCTCAATCAAGGTTATAGTAACTACCATGAGATTAAAGTTCCTCCTCATCATTACTTCGTTTTAGGAGATAATCGTAACAATAGTGAAGATAGTCGTTTTTGGGGTTTTGTACCGCGTAAGAATATTGTGGGAGAGGCATTAGTGCGGTTTTGGCCTCTAACTAGAATTAGCAGAATAAATTAGAAGCAGGTGAAGATAAATGGTTAATTGGTATCCTAGTCATATGGCTCAAGCCCAAAAAAATTTAGCAGAGAAATTGAAGATAGTTGATGTAGTAGTGGAGTTGTTGGATGCGCGTATTCCTAAAAGTAGTCGCAATCCTAAATTACAAGAGTTAATTAGTGATCAAAAGAGAGTTATAGTTTTAAATAAGATGGACTTAGCAGATCAGAGTGAGACTGACAGATGGCTAACTAAGTTAAGACAAGAAGCACCAGCGGTAGCTATTAATTCTTTAACTGGAGAGCGGATTAACTCGTTGGTTCAAACAGTCAAGGATTTAATGGCTGATAAGTTAGCGCAATTTAAAGCTCAGGGTAGAAATGAACGAGCGATTAGATTGATGATTGTAGGAGTTCCTAATGTCGGTAAATCACAGTTGATTAAGCAGTTAGCACAAGGAGGTAAAGTAAGAGTTGGTAATCAGCCGGGGATTACTCGGGGACAGCAGTGGATTAAAGTTAGAGATGATCTTAATCTATTGGATACTCCAGGAGTACTTTGGCCTAAAATTGATGATGATCAAGCTGGATTTAAATTAGCTGCTACAGGAGCAGTTAGAGAGAATAGTTATGATGCAGAAGTCGTAGGTTATAAATTACTTAAAATTCTTAAGAGGCAAGCTCCATCTGCTTTAAAAGGTAGATTTAAGTTAGAGCAGATTAGTTCAGATACTTTAGAGTTGATGGAGGATATTGGTCGTAAGCGTGGTTGTTTAATGTCTGGCGGCAAGATTGATCGCGAGCGTGTTGGTAATATCATTTTAAATGAGTACCAAAGTGGGAAGTTAGGAGCAATTACTTTAGAATTAAGTACCCCAGATATTGAGGTGTAGTTAAGATGGAGTTAAGTAAGCTCACAATTAAAGAGATCAAAGCAGAGTTAGAAGATTTGGAATTAGCTTCTATTTCCAAAGAGTTGCTGGCTGAATTGGCAGCTGATAATCGTAAAGGAGTTCAGCGATTAGCACAACGTTGGCAACGCAAGAAAGAGAAGGCAGCTCGATTACGTCAGCAATTTAGAGAGATGAAGGAGTTTGAACGTCAGATAGTTCCGGCTGATTATGAAGTGATTGGTGGAGTGGATGAAGCAGGTCGGGGTCCATTAGCAGGTCCTGTAGTGGCAGCTGTGGTGATCCTACCTGAAGATATCTTTTTACCAGGTTTAAATGATTCTAAACAGTTATCAGCTACTCAGCGTGAGGAATTCTTTGCTTGCTTACAAAAAGAGGCAGTAGATTTAGGTGTAGGTATTGTTGATGCTAAGCGAATAGATCAGATTAATATTAGAAATGCTACTTATCAAGCAATGCGCGAGGCAGTTGATAATTTAGAGCAACCTCCTGAGTTTCTGATAGTTGATGGCGAGAGAATACCACAGCTTGAGTTAGCCCAAGAGAAGGTAGTTGATGGTGACGCACGCAGTATTTCAATTGCTGCTGCATCGATAATCGCTAAAGTAACAAGAGATCGAATGTTAGATGAGTATGCTCAGGAGTATCCAGAGTATGGGTTCATTAATCATAAGGGTTATGGTACTGCTGAACACCTTAGTGCTTTAGAAGAGCATGGACCTTCTCCGCTGCATCGTTACTCGTTTAGCAAGGTGCGTGAGGCAGCTTTAGGTGATGATTATCAACTTTTTGCACAGAGTCTTAAGCAAGCAGAGAGTATTAGAGAGTTAGAGTCCATAGCTACTAGTATCAAAGAGTCAGTTGATTTATTAACGCAATTTGAATTACAGGAGTTAAGATCTATTTTTTCTAAGCGTCAAGGAGAGCTTAAATAATGAGGGTTAAGGTCGGTTCTATCTTAGAAGGAATAGTTTTAGAGGTGAAAGAAAAGACAGCAGTAATTAATTTCGGTAATTATGCTTTAGAAGCTAGAGTATTAACTGATTTGGAAGTAGGCGAGCAGGTGCAGGTGAAAGTTAAGGGTAAGTATGAGAATACAATTGTTCTTAAAGTACTTAGAAGAGATTACGATGGTGAAATTGGAGACAATTCAATTGATGTGCGGATTTAAGTCATATCTATCAGATATGGCTTTTTTCTATATAAAATTTTTAAAGAAGAAGGAAAATAACAACAGAAATAGAACTATATTATATAAAAGGTGAGATCAGAATGGAAAAACAGGAATTAGGTGACTTAGGTGAAAGGTTAGCTGCTGATTATCTTAAGCAGTTGGATTATCAGATTAGAAGTAAGAATTATCGCTGTCGACAAGGTGAGATAGATATTATTGCTGCTGATGAGAATTACTTAATCTTTATTGAAGTTAAGACTAAACGAAATTTAAAGTTTGGTATGCCGCAAGAAGAGGTGGATTGGCGTAAACAAAAGAAGATAAAGTTAGTAGCACAGCATTATATCAGTCAACATCCGACAGAAAAGTTAGATTATAGATTTGATGTAGTGGGAATTTTATTTCACAGCTTAGAAGATTATCAGATTACTCATTTAAAAAATGCTTTTTAAATATAAGATTATAAATAATTTTCAGAAAGGATATTAGCATGATTTCTAAAGTGATTAGTAGTGCAGTATTGGGAATTGAGGCTTATTTAGTTGATGTAGAGATAGATTTAGCGCAAGGACTGCCAACTTTTAACTTAGTAGGACTGCCGGATACTGTAGTTAAAGAGTCGCGGGAGAGAGTTAGAGCAGCAATTAAGAATTCCGGTTTTAAGTTTCCTGTTAAGCGGATTACTGTTAACTTAGCTCCAGCAGATATAAAAAAAGAAGGAGCTAGTTACGA
>JBNJEL010000037.1:0-17788 GCA_051745835.1 Bacillota bacterium | reverse complement strand
TCCCAAAATGCTTTTAGCTGTCCACTAACCGAACCAAAATAGACCGGACTACCCATCAAGATTCCATCAGCCTGATCTAGCAATTCAAACTGCTCTTCTAATGCAGTTCCAGCATAACATTGTTGAGCACACGGCTGACTACAAGCTGTACAGAAAGGCTCATCTAGTTCATCTAAGGCAGCAGCTGGTTGAATTAGCTTAGTCTCTGCTCCCTCATCTGCTGCTACATCTAACCCATGATCTAATAAGAAACGAGTATTCCCGTTGCTATTTGGACTTCCATTAATCCCTAAGATTAACATAACTATCATCTCCTTCTTATATTGATAATCCTATTATTTCACTAAGTTAACTGTTATATTATTATTACAAGATAATTACTATAATTCCTTTAAAGCAAAGTAGAATAAAAAAAGAGACAAGGCATTATGCCTTATCTCTTAATTTCATAATTTTATTAACTTACTCACTATCGATCTTAGCTTGAGCTGCTGCTAAGCGAGCTACTGGTACTCGATAAGGTGAACAGCTGACATAATCTAAACCATACTCTTGACATAAAGCAATAGATCTTGGTTCGCCGCCATGCTCACCACAGATACCAGCTTTTAAGTTCGGTGCTACTTCGCGACCAGCATCAGTAGCCCGTTTAACTAACTTACCTACTCCATCAGCATCTAATGTAATAAATGGATTATCAGTTAAGATACCTTCTTCTAAGTAATCATGTAAGAACTTACTTTCAGCATCATCTCTACTAAAGCCAAACGTAGTCTGTGTTAGATCATTAGTACCGAAGGAGAAGAAATCAGCTTCTTCAGCAATCTGTTCTGCTGTCATACAAGCCCGTGGTAATTCGATCATTGTACCTATCTTATAGTCAAGTTCCATTCCCGCTTCAGCAAATACTTCTTCAGCTACCTCTTCAATCTTAGCTCGTAAAGTCTTAAATTCATTCACATGAGTTACTAATGGTAACATAATCTCTGGTTCAACAGCAATATCTTCCTCTTGAGCTACATTAATTGCTGCTTTAAAGATAGCTCGTGCCTGCATCTGATAGATACTTGGCATCATAATTCCTAAGCGGCAGCCTCTAAATCCTAACATCGGATTAGATTCACTCATATCTTTAACCTTACGCAGCAATTCGCGTTTTTCCGCTATCTGAGCTGCATTATCTGCTTCTTGCTCTTCTAAACGAGCAATCTCTTCCACTAACTCAACTACATCAGGTAAGAACTCATGAAGAGGTGGATCAAGCAGACGAACTGTAACCGGTTTAGACTTCATTGCTCTAAAGATCTCTTCGAAGTCACTTTCCTGCATTGGCTCTAACTTAGCTAATGCCTCTTTCTCTTCCGCTTCAGATTCACTTAAGATTAAGTCCTGAACTATCGGCACTCGATCAGCCGCCATAAACATATGCTCTGTTCTGCAAAGTCCAATACCTTCCGCACCAAACTCATAAGCTTTTTGAGCATCTGGACCATTATCGGCATTAGTTCTCACTTCTAGATCTTTGACATCATTAGACCACTTTAAGATCTGACGACACTCTTCACTTAAACGCGGTTCAATCATCTCAACTTTACCAATCATTACTTCTCCAGTACCGCCATTAATAGTGATCTTATCGCCCTTTTCAATTTTATGGTTGCCTACTGTAAATTCTTCAGCTTCAAAGTCAATCTTAATCTCTTCGCAACCACAGACACACGGTTTACCCATACCGCGCGCTACTACTGCTGCGTGACTAGTCATACCGCCGCGGGTAGTTAAGACACCTTGAGCAGCAATGACGCCATTAATATCTTCTGGTGTTGTCTCTAAGCTAACTAATACTACATTCTCACCATTCTCGCCCATCTCTTCCGCTTCATCAGCTGAGAAGACTACCTTACCAGCAGCTGCCCCTGGTGATGCCGGTAATCCTTTTGCTATTACATCTGGATTAGCATCAGGGTCAATCTGCTTATGTAGTACCTTCTCTACATGTTTAGGCTCAACACGAGTTAATGCTTCTTCTTTACTAATTAAGCCTTCATTAGCCATATCAGCAGCAATCTTAATCGCTGATTTAGCAGTTCGTTTACCAGTTCTAGTCTGTAATAAGTATAACTGTCCATCCTCAATTGTAAACTCAATATCCTGCATATCTTGATAGTGCTCTTCTAATGTCTCAGTAACATCTACTAACTGTTCAAATACCTCAGGACGCTGCTCCTTAAGTGTCTGAATTGATTGTGGAGTTCTAATTCCTGCTACTACATCTTCACCCTGCGCATTAAGTAAGTATTCACCATATAATTCATTAACACCTGTTGATGGGTCTCTAGTAAAGACAACTCCTGTTCCAGAATTATCTCCCATATTACCGAAGACCATTGTCTGCACATTAACTGCAGTTCCTAAATCATGATCGATATCATGAGCATCACGATAGACAATTGCCCGCTTGTTATTCCACGAGCCAAAGACAGCTTCAATTGCTGTAATCAACTGTTCCATTGGATCCTGTGGGAACTCAATTCCTGCTTCTTCCTTAATAATCTCCTTATACTGTTCTACCAACTTCTGTAGATCATCAGTAGTTAAGTCTAAGTCACTATCTGCTCCTACTTCTTCTTTCAGGCTATCTAATGTACGACCAAATTTATAACCCTCAATACCTAATACTACATCACCAAACATCTGAATAAAGCGGCGATAGCAGTCATAAGCAAAGCGTTCATCATTTGTCTCTTTAGCAAATCCTTTAACTGACTGATCATTTAAACCTAGGTTTAAGATAGTATCCATCATACCCGGCATTGAAATAATTGCTCCAGAACGCACAGAGAGTAATAGCGGACTATCTTCATCACCAAAGTTCTTACCTGTCTTCTCCTCTAAAGCCTTTAAGTACTCCTTAGTACCTTCCTTCAAAAATTCTGGTAGCTCTTCTCCATTCTCATAGTAGAGATTACAAGCCTCAGTAGTTAAAGTCATTCCCGGTGGTACTGGTAAATCTAAACCAGTCATCTCACCTAAGCTAGCTCCTTTACCTCCCAATAAAGGTTTTAAATCCAAAGAGCCTTCTTCAAAAGAATAGATATACTTCTTATCTTCTACACTCATCTAATATCAACCCTTTCTATTTAAGTTTATTAATCGCACTTAACAACCTCTTGTTGGAAATAAGTCGGCTTCTGTTGCACCTTATGCTTAGCCTTAATATGTCTAACAGTCCCTGTCTTACTACGAGTTACAATTGAATGAGTCTCATAGGTCTCGCCATTATAACGTACTCCTCTAAGTAAAGCTCCATTAGTAATTCCGGTTACAGAAAACATTACATCGTCACCTTGGGCTAAATCTTCAGTAGTAAAGATCTGTTCAATATCGTCAACACTACCCATATTTAAAGCACGTTCAGTCTCGGCAGGATTACGCGGGTGTAACTGCGCCTGCATTTCACCGCCTAAACACTTTAAAGCTGCAGCTGATAAGACACCTTCAGGAGCACCGCCAATACCGATTAACAGATCCACTCCAGTATGCGGTAGAGCTGTGGCAATTGCTGCTGCTACATCACCATCACTAATTAATTTAATCCTAGCACCTGCTTCTCGTACTTCAGCAATAATATCCTCATGACGCGGACGCTCAAGAATGATCACTGTTAGATCAGATACTTCCACGCCTTTAGCTGCTGCTACTGCCTGCAAGTTTTCAGTTGGTGAAGCAGTAAGATCAATTGCTTCCTTAGCTTCAGGTCCTACAGCTATCTTTCTCATATACATATCAGGAGCATTCAGTAGATTACCTCTCTTTGCTGCTGCAACAACTGCTAGTGAGTTAGGCATGCCCTTAGCAACTAAAGTAGTTCCTTCAACTGGATCAACTGCTATATCTAATTCTGGGTTGCAACCTGCTCCTACTTCTTCGCCAATATAGAGCATTGGTGCTTCATCCTTCTCTCCTTCGCCAATTACTACAGTTCCCTTCATATCAATTGTATCGAAGGTAGCTCGCATGGCATCAACAGCCGCCTGGTCAGCTGATTCTTTCTCACCTTTCCCCATCCACGGTGCAGCTCCTAAAGCTGCTGCTTCAGTAACTCTTACAAATTCTAATGCTAATTCTCTCTCCACTATAAATCACTCCTCTCGGATAATATCTTACTAGCTGTCTCTTCTATAGATTTATTAGTTACATTAATAATCATGCAGCCTAACTCCCGCATTATACTTTCAGCAAAGTCTAATTCCTCTAAAATTCGATCAGTATTAGCATAATCCGCCTGCTTATTGAACTTCATTGACTGTAAACGCTGCTTACGAATCCCCTGTAGTAAGGTAGGGTCAATAGTTAATCCTACTAATTTACGTGATGATAACTGATATAACTCTTCGGGAACGCTAACTTCAGGAACCAAAGGAATATTGGCTGCTTTATAACCTTGGTGAGCTAAATACATACTCAAAGGGGTCTTAGAAGTTCTAGAAACTCCAATCACTACTACATCAGCTTCTTCTAACTTCTTTAAATCTTTACCATCATCACACCGAATTGCATAATCGATGCAAGAAATCCGCTTAAAATACTCTTCATCTAACTTACGATTCAAACCCGGTTCTAACTCCGGATTCTGTCCTAACAGCTGAGAAAATTTAGACATTATTGGACCAATAATATCAACTAGCGGAATATTATACTCCTTAGCTGTTCTCTCTAAATACTCACACAATTCAGGTAGTACAATCGTATATGCAATCAAAATATTACCGCGGCTAGCCCGTTCAATAATTTTTGATAACTCAGTTATACTATTAACATTAGTAAATTTCTCAAACTCAATCTTTTTAGAATTAAACTGACTTGCTACTGCATTAACCACTGTTTCAGCCGTCTCACCCACAGAATCTGATACTATAAATACAGTTAAACCCTCATCATTTCTTCTGCTGACCAATATATGCTCTCCTCCTTACATTTCTGTTCCCAAATCAGCTACCAATCTAGTAATATTAGTCTTACTAATGCGACCGACCACCTTTAGTTTACTCTCAATCGGTCTATCATCTTGATCAGTAAAGTTCTCTACCACAGGCAAAGTATCTATCTCATAATTAACTAAGTATCGTGCTGCTTTAATCACCTTATCTTCTACCTCAATTGTTACAATATTAGGCATCCGACTCATAGCAATGCTGACAGGTACTTGACTGATATCAGTCTCTCCAATAGTAATCTTCAGTAAATCCTTACGCGAAACAACTCCAATTAAGCTCTTATCCTCTTCATCAACTACAAAGAGTGAACCCACATCCTCTAAAAATAATTTAGTAATCGCATTATAGACCGAAGTTTCTTCAGTAATTACTACTGGAACTGACTTTATCTCAGCTACTTGTTTATTATATAGTTCATTAATTTCAGTTAAGTAAGAACTTCCTTGCGCATAGAAATAACCGACACGAGGTTTAGCTTCTAAAATGTTTGCCATAGTTAACACAGATAGATCAGACCGGAGGGCGCTGCGAGATAGATCCAACTTATTAGCTATCTCTTGACTAGTAATCGGCTCACTATCTTTAACAATTTCAATAATCTTTTGCTGACGTGTACTTAAATTGATCTCAACCCCTCCTCCAACTATCTATATTACATCATTTTATAATCTGATGCACTATTAAAGCTACTTCTGGATCAAAAGTATAACACAATGTCCATTTATTTAATAGTATACAAGATAAAATCACAATCCCCTGCTTTTTTAACAATTTATTTCTAAATAATCTACTAATCATACAACATAATTACTCTTCAAGCAGCTTCAATACATAGTTAGCCGATTCTTCAACTGATTTATTACTAACATCAACTACTGGACAGCCAATCTTAGCAAATATCTGATCAGCATAATCCAACTCATCAATAATCCGCTTAACAGAAGCATAATTTGACTTAGACTTTAATCCTAAAGTCTTTAATCTTTCAGCTCTAATTTCAATTAAGGACTCCGGGTCAATAGTTAAGCCAATCAACTTCTGACCCGGATTATCAAATAAGATATCAGGAGGATCAATCTCAGGTACTAACGGAACGTTGGCTACTTTATAACCACGATAGGAAAGATAGATTGACATTGGTGTCTTAGAAGTTCTCGAAACGCCAACTAAGACTACATCTGCCTGTTTAATTCCCTCAATATCATTCCGGTCATCATATTTAACGGTAAATTCGATAGCATCAATTCTTTCAAAATACTCTTCATCTAACTGACGTACTAACCCTGGTTGTAACTTAGGTGTCTTATCTAATGCACCTTCTAAAGCATCTAACATCGGTCCCATAATATCAACATACTTTACTTCTGCCTGCTGTGCTTGCTTTTTAATAAATCCCCTTAACTGCGGATTTACCAAAGTAAAAGCAATAATACTATTATTATCTTCCGCAGCCTCACTAATAATATTTACTAGATCACTCTCTTCAGTAATATAAGAGAAGCGTTTTAACTTCACAGCAGTAGCACTATTGAACTGAGTAGCGGCTGCTTTAACCACCTGTCTTGCCGTCTCCCCTATCGAATCAGAAACTATATACACCAACGCTTCAGACATTTAATTATCAACTCCTAAACTAAGATTATTAATCTAACCTCCCAATTATATCTAATCAATCACTATCTGTGATAAATCTGCCACCTCTTTAAAGCTATTAACTACCTGCTTTAGTAAGGCTAAACGATTCTCCTTAACCTCTTTATCATCAGCCATCACCATTACGGAATTAAAGAAGTTATTAATCGACGGCTGTAACTTTACTAACTCCTCTAAAGCTGTTAGATAATCCTGTTTAGCGCCTAACTCATCTTGTAGTAGTGTTGATTTATAGATCTTTCTATAAGTATCATAAAGCTCTCTTTCTGATTGATCTACAAATAGCTTAGGATTAACTTCATCTTGCTCTGCTTTAGCAGCAAGGTTCGCCGCCCGCGTATAAGCAGTAATTAAATCTTCAAACTCTGCCTGCTCTCTAAACTCCATTAGCGCCTTAGCTCGTAATAAAGCATCATTACAATCGGTATAGTCAGTTGCTAAGATAGCATCAATTACATCATATCTAATTCCTCGTTCTTCAAATAGATGCTCTAACCGCTGTTTAAAGAAGTCTAGAACTTCCTCCTTAACCTGTTTAGGATCACGTTCTAATTTATCATCAGCAGCAAATAGTTCTAAAGAGTTTTCAACTAAATCAGCTAAGTTAAGCGCTAATTCATCACTAATAATGATCTTAACAATCCCTTGTGCCTGACGACGTAGAGCATACGGATCCTGAGAACCAGTTGGAATTAATCCGACACCAAAGGAACCAACAATATTATCAATCTTATCTGCAATACTAACTACCTGCCCTACAGAAGTCTCTGGAAGTTGATCATCAGCAAAACGCGGTAAGTAATGTTCGAAGATGGCATCCGCTACTAAGTCATTTTCGCCGGATAATTTAGCATATTCCCGACCCATTACTCCCTGTAATTTAGAGAACTCATTAACCATCTCTGTCACTAAATCAGCCTTAGCTAAGTAAGCAGCACGTTTAGCAGCACTTAACTCCTTAGCAGGTAAGTCTAACTCTTTAGCAAAAGCAGCACTTAACTCTACCAATCGTTCTACCTTCTGATAGAGCGTTCCTAAATCTTCCTGGAAGATAATATCCTGCAATTGATCTACCGTTGCTTCTAACTTCTCCTGCTGGTCAGCTTCATAGAAGAACTTAGCATCAGCTAACCGAGCTTCGAGAACCTTCTCATTACCAGCTCTAACCGTCTCAATATGTTCCTCGGAACCATTTCTAACTGTAATGAAGCGCGCTATTAACTCACCACTCTCATCTTCAATTGGAAAGTAACGCTGATGCTCGCGCATAGTAGTAATTAAAACTTCACGCGGCAGCTCCAAATACTCTTTAGCAAAAGTCCCCATCAAAGCTGTTGGATACTCAACTAAGTAGTTAACTTCCGTCAATAAATCTTGATCGAGCAAGGCACTACCTGCAATTTCAGTTGTTAACTCCTTAATCTGCTCTACAATAATCTCTTGACGTCGATCTTGATCGACAATTACATACTCTTCTTCTAAGGTAGCAAAGTAATCTTTAATTGAATCAATCTTAACTGTGCCTGAGCTTAAGAAGCGGTGTCCTCTACTATGCCGCCCTGATTTAATACCAGCTACCTCTAAGTCAATTACTTCATTACCAAAGAGTGCTATTAACCAGTGAATTGGTCTGACAAAGTTTAAGCTTTTATCAGCCCAGCGCATCGATTTAGCAAAGTCTAACTCCGTAATTAGTTCAGTTAAAAGTTCAGAGAGAAGTTCTACAGTTGGCTCCCCCTCTTCAGTCTGCACAGCAAATAGGTACTCACCATTATCGGTATCTCTTACTTCTAACTCTTCAACTGTTAGTCCCTGACCTCGAGCAAAGCCAGTTGCTGCTTTCGTTGGTTCGCCATCTTCAAAACCGATATTCTTCGCCGGTCCCCGTACCTCTTTAGTCAAATCTGCTTGACACTCCGCAACATTAGATAGTAACAAGGTTAAGCGGCGCGGTGTTCCATAAGTAGCTACTTCATCAAATTCAATCCGATACTGATCAAATAATTCTCTAGCTAACTCCTCTAACTGCTCAAAAGTTGGCTCCATAAAGCCCGCTGGAATCTCTTCAGTACCAATCTCTAATAGTAAATCTCGTTTACTCATCCTTACTGTCACCTTCTTTCCCGTCCAATAGAGGATAATCTAGCTCTTCGCGCTGTTGTAAGTAACTCTGCGCTGCTTGATTAGCTAAATCTCTAACTCGTTTAATATAAGAAGTCCGTTCCGTCACACTAATTGCTCCCCGCGCATCTAATAAGTTAAATGCGTGAGAACACTTTAGAACATAATCATAAGCTGGTAGTACTAAATCAGATTCTAGCGCTGATTGAGCTTCTGCTTCATAGAGATCAAAGAACTTTAAGAGTCGGTCTACATCTGCTACTTCAAAGTTATAAGTAGAGTGTTCTACCTCACCTTGGTGGTGGACATCGCCATAAGTAACTCCATCAACCCACTCAATATCAAAGACACTATCTACCTCCTGTAAGTAGACAGCTATTCTCTCTAAACCATAAGTGATCTCAACTGATACCGGCTTAGCTTTACAACCACCAATCTGCTGAAAATAAGTAAATTGAGTAATCTCCATACCGTCTAACCAAACTTCCCAGCCTAAGCCCCATGCTCCTAAAGTTGGTGCTTCCCAGTTATCTTCTACAAATCTAATATCATGTTCAGCTGGGTTAATTCCTAAAGCTTCTAGACTCTCTAAATAAATCTCTTGAATCTGCTCCGGTGATGGCTTCATTACCACTTGGTACTGATAATAGTGCTGTAAACGGTTAGGATTCTCTCCATAACGTCCATCAGCCGGTCGTCTACATGGTTCTACATAAGCTACATTCCACGGCTCCGGACCGAGAGCACGTAAAGTCGTGGTTGGATTCATCGTAGCTGCTCCTACTTCAATGTCATAGGGCTGTTTGATAATACAGTCCTGCTCAGCCCAGAATTGATTAAGTGCTTGCATCATATCCTGAAAGTTCATCTCTAACTCCTCCTCTACAAGTAAGTCACTAAATATTAAAAACCCCGCCCTGATAGTAGGTACTATCAGGAACGAGGTTGACCCGCGGTTCCACCCTGATTAATCATCTAGTGTAGATGATTCACTCATCATTAGCTACTCCAAAGCGCCCTTCACTAACTGACTATCTCAGGCTTCCACTCTCCCTGATTCGCTAGTATAGTCTAATTAGCTACTCTTCTTCTTCCTCGTAGCCAGATATTGATTTTATTATTTAATATATCAAATCCCCCACTAATTGTCAATCCTAAACAGATAAACTTAGTCTTGTGGTAGGTGGTTATACTCCACTTCCACTGTATAATGTCCCACCAGAGTAACTGCCATTCCTAATAAAGCAAGAGGTGGATAAATAATACTACCAACTACTCCTACTGTAGCAGGAATAGTAAAAAGCACTGTACCTTCCTTCTTAACTTGAATCCTAGTTACATTTCCTTTCTTAATTAAAGCTTTTACCTTCGCAATTAATTTATCTCCTGCTACTCGAAACTTACGTTTAGTCTCTGCCTCTTCTTCAATCGTAATAATTGCTGCCAAGACATCACCGTTAGCCTTCTCTAATGCTTCTTGAGCCCGACTATAATTAGCATCTGTTCGTTCTCTAATCAGATCTAACTTAGCCAATTCTTCATCTAACTGCTCCATAAATAGCTTCACTCCTATCTGAATCTAATAGTCATTAGTTAAGGTCTGAAAAAAGTCTAAGCTCTGCAACTTCTTCTCGATAATTGATTGTAAGTAATTAGGCAGCACCTTAGCTAACTCCATTTTAATCTGTGATGGAACTTGAAGACGATCTAACTTGCGGTAATCTATCTCTAATAAACGCTTCATAGTAGCAATCGTACCTTTAGATAAACTCATAGCATACTGGTCAATTGCAGCACAATCTAAACAGACAACCCCACCTAACTGGGAGCTAAATTTAAAACGCTCTTCATCTGCCAAATCGATGGAGCAATCTACACAACCTGCTAACTGTGGTCGATAACCTAATAGATTAAGCAATCGTAATTCAAAGAATCTAACAATTAACTCTGTTCTACTACCTCGCGCTAATAGGTGAAAAGTAGCTAAGATAAGAGCAAAGAGTGATTCATTCTTTTCTTCATCAACAGTAAATTCATTAACTAGTTCTGCTACATAAGAGGCTGCTGCCATCTTAAGCAGATCAGAGCGCAGACTACCAAAGGAGTTAATGATATCTGCTTGACTGACCGTAGCTAATGATTTACCTTGATAGAGTAAGAAATCACTATGCGTAAATAATTCCACACTACCAGAGAGACGACTTTTAGTCTTGCGAGCTCCATTAGCTACCGCCTGTACTTTACCGCGTTGCCTAGTAAATAAAATCACTATCTTGTCTGCTTCTTTAAGTTCGTAATGTCTTAGCACAATTGCTTCACTATTATAGAGGGACATTGATTATCAATCCTTAATTTAAGAGTTATCCATTATTGTTCTGCACTAAAAGCTAAATCCCTCTTTTTTAAATCTAATTTTAGTATTAACTCCTAACAGTAGTTTATTCTAAAATATAGATTATTTTAGCGAAATATGTTATTATAATTACCAACAATCCGATTATTAAGTAAAGGAGTTAATTATATGCAGAAAATTAATTCTACTAAGTATCTACTAATTTTACTATTAATAACCTGTTTAATTATTTCTGCTACTAATGATATCTACGCCACTAAAACTAAAAAGCAAGAGATTAACTTTGATCAAGAAACCTATATTGTCGAAGACAGAAGCCGCTTTCAAAAATTAGATGAACCAACTGTAGCTGTAGCATTAGGTGGCGGTGGTGGTAGAGCTTTAGTTCACATTGGCGTTCTCAAAGCATTAGAAGAAGCTGAAATACCAATCGATATGGTTGTTGGTACCAGTATGGGAGCAATTGTAGGTAGTATGTATGGTAGTGGAATTCCAATTAATAAAATAGAAGAGGTAGCAACTAAGTCATCTTTTTCTCAACTATTTGAACTAAATCTCTTCTCTAATCAATCACTGCTTAAAACAAAGAAACTTAATCTCTTTTTAGAAGATCTAACTCCCCAAAATAGATTAGAAAATTTTTGGCTGCCGACTGCTTTTTTAAGCTGTGATTTAAATAGTGGACATAAATATATTCACACCACCGGGCTTATCTCCAACAAAATTAAGCATGCTTATGCTATACCATTTTACTTTCCAGTACAGCAAGGTGGAGAACACACCTTAGTCGATCCAGGGATTGTAGAATCAGTACCAGCTAAGACAGCTAAAGTATTAGGAGCAGATATAGTTATCTCTTCACAAGCCGACGGAAAACTAAAGATTAATCAAAAATATAGTACTAATGCGCAGAATATTCAGCGTATGATCGAACTAATACAGGATCGACTCTCAGGTCCTATTATTGAGCAGTACTCTGATTTTGTAATCGATAATCCTGTTAGTCAATATTCCTTTATCGATTTCAATCAAGCTGATAAATTAATTCAGATTGGCTATCAATATACTAAAGAGCAATTACCAGCTCTTAAAGAGGTATTGCAAAAAAATAATGTAAAACTAGAACCAACTACTAGAAATTCAACAGTTAATATTGATGATGAATTAATCAATCTGAAGTATGATCGACTAGTAATGGAAGAACCGGTCTTAACTCCTCAACTCTACTTTGGTAAGGATCATTCCCATTTTAAACAGAGCCTATTTCGCGATGACCTTTATCAGTTACAGTATGGTCTCAAATGGCAAAATGATCAACTAACACTAAATTTACTTAATACTCGCCAAGACTCCCAACCAATTGAAGGTCAATTAAGAATTAAACAGTTAACGCCCAATTTTGATTTAATTAGTAAAACTCGAGTAGATAACAGCGATAATTGGGAGCTTAGCCTTAAATATCATCAAAAACATTACACCTTTAAATTAGGACAGCGAGTTATTGAAGGAGAAGAATTTGGGCTAGTTGGTAATCAATATCATTATGATGGGAACAACCTTTCGTTAACAGGTGAGAGCTCGCTTTTAATTAATTCCAACTTAACAGAATATCAACTCTTAACTTCACAGCAAGCAGAAATAAAGTTAAACAACATCTGGAGTTTACGTTCTAAATTAGTCTATAATAATACTGACCTACTGGATTCACCGAAAATTTATCGCGGTCAAGAACCAAACGATCAAGCTGAATTTCAAACAGCAGTTAATTGGATTTATACTCATAATTTTCTACCAACAGTTAAATTAAAGTCCATCTTACAGCTAACTAATATACAATATTATCTATTCACTGATTATCTAAATAATGATAATTATTCTTCTAGTGCTGTTGGAATTGGTGCTGATATGAAATTGAATTTATTAGGTTTAAAGCCGCTCGATTTTGGTATCTATCTAGCTAATGACAACAAAAGCGGTTCAGAGATAGGCTGTAATATTAACTTAACTTTCTAATTGGATACTAAATGAGGTGATAAGATGCACCTATTTAACAGTAAATATCTAAGTGATAAAGAAATTTTAGATCGTGCTAATCAATTACTCAATCAACGTAATCAAATCCAAGCTAAATTAAGTCAGCCTAATATCTCCACCGACCCAGAACAGATGCCTCAATTAGCCCAAGAATTAAATTATCTTAATCAGATCTGTCCTGCTATTACTGAATTGCAGGAGTACTTAGCTGATTTAGAAGAGATTAAAAAACTAAAACAAGACCAAACAGATAATGAAGTAGAAGCACTATATAATGAGTACCAGACTTTAGTCCAAGAGAGTGCTCAACACTTATACCAACTACTCATTGAAGAAGGCTATCTTGAAGAAGAAGTAGAAGATAAGATTGATTTAGAGATCTTGGAGTATATTGAACGTATGGGAGCAGAATATGCAGCTATGTTAAGCTCTAAAATTCAATTAGAGCTTGAAGAGACGCGCCGCAGATTAGAACTTCTTACTGCCAAAGACTTTCTAGAAAAGGTGGAGGGTACAATGCTCGATAATTACCACCGCCAAAAAGATTGGACGAAACATATGAATCATACTTATTATCAATTAGCCCGCAAAGGAGAACTCTATCTAAGAAGTCTACGCAGTGATTCGCAAGAGATCGACCGCATTCTCGCTAAGTACGATTAAAATAATAAAGAGGTGCTGCCCTAAAGCAACACCTACTTATACTTAAACAAGCTCTAAATTGCCGTCTTTCATAATTACTTGATCATCAATCTGTAAAGTCGGCTGCTTAACAATTCCATCTAAGTGGGAGGCAACCTCTACTTCTCCCCCAAAAGAACTATTATCACCAATTGCTACATGGACTGTACCTAACACTTTCTCATCCTCTAGGACATGTCCAGTTAAAGTAGCCTGATGATTAGTACCAATTCCTAATTCAGCAATATTCTTAGCCGGCTGTCCATAAGGTGCAATCAACTCTTCTAACTCTGCTGCTTCTTGACCACCTTTAATCTCAACTACATAACCTTCCTCAATTAATAGGGTAATCGGTTCACTTAAGATCCCAATACCTGACATGACACCATCAATTACTAGCTTACCTTCAGCGCTACCTTCTACTGGAGCTATATAAGCCTCACCTGCCGGCAAATTACCAAAGATGCCAGCTTCATGATAAATACCTGTATCAGGCTGCCCAGCTCGCCTAGCTAGCGACATCTTTAAATCAGTACCTAACTTAGTTGTTAAGTGAGCTTCCTGACCTTGATCTAATACCGCTGCTACCTGCTGACTACGCTGACCAATCACTTCATAATCAGCAGTTAAAGTTCTAATCATCATCTCTTCTGTAATTCCTGGTAATGTAGCTGCTCTAACTCCAGCTTGATTAGCTTCCTTACGAGCCCGAGTATGAGAGAGAGATTTAGAAGTAGGCATTAATGCTACATCTACCTCTTGCATTAATTTAGCTACCGCAGCCGGTGGTTCTGCACCATGATTCTCTCGTGGTGAAATTTCAGTTAAGAGTGCTTCAGAAGCTACCTCCTCTGCTGCATTAAATAAAGCTCTACCAATCTGTCGCAGCGGTCGGTCAGTAATCACTAATACCGTCTCATCATCTTCTACTGCCATACAGTCATTTATTACTATCTCAGCTGCCTCGTTAAGTTCAGACATTAATTTAATCCTCCTTTAAATTAGTAACCAGCCACCCCTCAAGGTTAGCTGGTTACTAATTATCATCTTTAATCTATTACTTACTTATACTAATTATTCCTACTCTGTATCTACTTGAGCACCAATAGAGTTCTTGCCTAATAAATAGACTAAAATACCAAAAGTAGCTAATGAAATCACCTGCACTGCTCCGCCAGCCCAGCTAGCTCCTAATTGTAATGAAGTATGCCAACCACGAATAGCTAGCCCGGCTAATAAAATTCCGACTAATGCATCACCAGCTACTAAACCGGAAGCAAAGAGAATACCACTTTCGTTCTTATCCTTTCTAACTTCCTTAGTTAAATTACGCTTATCTAAAACTAACTTAATTAAGCCTCCAATCATAATTGGAGTACTTAAATGCAGTGGGAGATAAAGTCCAACCGCAAAAGGCAATGAACCAATACCAAACATCTCAATAATCAATGCTGAAAAGACGCCTGTAAAGACTAAAGACCACGGTAGATTACCTTTCATCACGCCTTTAACCACCATTGCCATCAAGTTAGCCTGTGGTGCCGGTAAATCTTTAGAAGCAATTCCGTAAGCTTCATGTAACATTAAGACAATCCCACCAACAAAGATAGCTGAAATTAAGATTCCAATCAATTCGCCAATCTGCTGCCGTTTTGGTGTAGCACCAACTAAGAATCCAGTCTTTAGATCCTGTGAAGTATCACCAGCTACTGCTACAGCAATACAGACGATCGCTCCTACACTTAAAGCAGCAATCATACCAGTTTGATCAGTCCAACCAATGAGCTTCATAATTAGACTCGCTGCTAATAGTGTTGCTATTGTCATTCCAGAAGCCGGATTAGAAGAACTACCTACAATCCCTACAATTCGCGAAGATACAGTTACAAAGAAGAAACCAAAAATAGTTACAAAGATAGCTCCTAAGACACCAACAGGTACTTGTGGTACAAAAGCAATAGCGATAATAATAGCTAAAGCACCTAAGATAACCCAGTGTAAAGATAAGTCCGTGCTTGTCCGTACTTGGTTAACATCCTTAGCTAAACCGGTAGTCAATTCACCAACAGCTGCTTTGAAAGACTGTACAATCGTTGGCAAGGCTTTAATGAGACTAATAACTCCACCTAATGCTACTCCACCAGCTCCAACATAACGAATATAGTTATCCCAGATTCCCCAGTAACCTAATTCAGAAATCGGTTCTGTCGCTGGAAATAGTGGAGCTGATAGACCACCGCCAACTTTAGCAATTAGCGGCATTAGAACAAACCAACCAAGTGTCCCCCCTGCTAACATCCGAACTGCTATCTTAGGACCGATAATATAACCGACACCTAATAATGAAGGATAGAGATTAAAACCAATTGCTGCTCCCGGATAACCAGGAATAGCCCACTCAACAGTCTCTTTCCATAACTTAACTCCGCCGGATAAGAACTTATAGAGCGCACCTAAGCCCATACCACTAAAGACATACTTAGACTTAGCACCACCCTCTTCTCCGGCAATTAAGACCTCAGCACAGGCAGTACCCTCAGGATAAGGTAGCCGCTCATGTTCATCTACAATTAAGAACTTACGCAGCGGAATCATAAATAAGACACCTAAAACACCGCCAAATAAGGATAACATAAAGATCTTAATTAAGCTTGGATCGACACCCCATAAGATCAAAGCAGGTATCGTAAAGATTACACCAGCTGCTAATGAGGTTCCTGCGGAAGTAATCGTCTGCACTGTATTATTCTCCAAGATAGTACCGCGATTAAGCACACCGCGTAGAATCCCCATCGAAATAACTGCTGCGGGAACAGAAGCACTAACCGTCATACCTACTTTCAATCCTAAATAAGCATTAGCCGCTGCAAAAATTACTGTCATAATCACACCTAAAATTACTGATTGCACAGTAAATTCAGCAGGTGATTTATCAGCAGTAACGTAAGGTTGAACCTGACTATTTTCCTTTGATAACTCTTCTTTAGACATAAGTTAATTAACCCCCTCAAATTTGCTAAAACCTCATTGTTACTGCTACTCTATACTCAACTACTATTTTAAAGTAAATAATATTTTCTACTAACTACACGCTACTCTTCTACTCTGATCTACCTTTTCCCTTGCCACCTCCCTAACTGTAACCGACAGATAGTTCTAAATATCTACATCATAAGATTTTATCAAAAAAAGTTAATCTTAGCAACCTATTATAATTATAGCTTGATATTTTCTATGATATAATAGATAATAAAGGAAGTAGGTGATTATAATGAAGATTATCATTGTTACCCAAGCTGACCCATTCTACTTACCGATCTTTTTTAATAAATTTTTAAAGTTATCTCAACAACAGAACAAATACGATATTAACGGTATTGTAATTCAAGAACCACTAGGTGAAAGTTCATTAGTTACCTTAATTAAAGATATCTATAATTTTTATGGACCACTAGACTTTAGCAAGCAGGCTTTACGCTATCTAGCTAAGAAATCAAACTGTCTACTCTATCATTTAGGTCTTAAACAGAAGTGTTTATCCATTAAAGCGTTAGCTAATGTGTATAAACTGCCGATACTACCTTATACCAATGTCAATAGCTCAGAATTTATCAATTTATTAATTAAAGAAGAGATTGATTTAGTAGTTTCTGTCTCAGCTACTCAAATATTTAATTCAGAAGTACTTACTACTCCACGTTACGGCTGTATCAATATTCACAGTGCGCCACTACCTCGCTACCGCGGTATGATGCCGAACTTCTGGCAGATGTATCATGATGAAGAGTACTCTGTATTAACAATTCATCAGATGAGTGATGAGCTAGATAGAGGAGAAATTATCCATCAATACCACACTCAGATTGAAGATGAGATGTCCTTAGACGATTTAGTTATCCAAACTAAACTCAATGCTGCTACAGCTTTACAGGAAGTATTACTACAGTTT
>JBNJEL010000036.1:0-17887 GCA_051745835.1 Bacillota bacterium | reverse complement strand
CCTTAGGACCACGTATCTTACGAACAGAGACCGCAGGTTTAACTACTTTAAGTTTAGTACTGTATGAATTAGCAGATTTAGGAGGAGAATAATGAACGAGGTTGCATTCTATACTTTAGGTTGTAAAGTTAATCAGTATGATACCGAGGGAATGATTAAATCTTTTGCAGCAGCTGACTATGAGATTGTAGATTTTGAGGAGCAGGCTGATGTCTATGTGATTAATACCTGTACTGTAACTCATCAGGGGGCAAGTAAGTCGCGTAAGATAGTTCGTCAGGCTAAACGACGCAATCCTGAAGCTGTAGTAGCGGTAGTTGGTTGTTATCCTCAAGTTGATGCCGCAGAGGTGTTAGAGATTGATGGAGTAGATTTAGTAGTCGGAACGACAGGGCGTCAAGAGTTAGTTAACTTAGTAAAGCAGGCTAAGCTAAGTGCTGAACCTCTCAATTATGTTCAAGATGTCAGTGCTAGTGAGGAGTTTGAAGAGTTAGAGATTGACCAATCTCGCGAGCGGACTAGAGCTTCTATGAAGGTAGAAGATGGCTGTGATAGTTACTGTGCTTACTGTATTATTCCTTATACTCGTGGTTCCGTACGCAGTAGGAAATTATCTGATGCTGTAAGCGAAGCTAAGCGGTTAGTAGCTAACGGTTTTCAAGAGATTGTCTTAACCGGAATTCATTTAGGAGCTTATGGTCGCGATTTAACAGATATAGATTTAGTGGCTTTAATTGAGGAATTAATTGAAATCGAAGGATTAGCTAGAATTAGATTAAGTTCTATTGAAGCAACTGAAGTAAGCAGTGAACTAATTGACTTAATTGCTAATGAAGGTAAACTTTGTCGTCATCTACATCTACCATTACAAAGCGGTAGTGATGAAGTTTTAGCAGCTATGAATCGTGATTATACAACGGCTGAGTTTAGAGCTAAAGTGGAAGAAATTAGAAATAAGGTTCCTCAGGTAGCTATTACTACAGATGTGATTGTTGGATTTCCTGGTGCGAGTGATAAAGATTTTGCAGCTACTTATCAGTTTGTCGAAGAGATTGGCTTTAGTGACCTTCACGTCTTTAAGTATTCGAAACGTGATGGTACACCGGCAGCTAAATTTGCAGATCAGGTACATTCTAAGGTTAAAAAGAAGCGCAGTGCCGAGTTAAGAGAGTTAGGGTCTCAGTTAGCAGATAATTATCGCCAACAGTTTGTAGGAGAAGAGCTGAAGGTGCTATTAGAGGATCAGCGCGATAATTATACCGGTTTATTAACGGGATTGACCGATAATTATCTGCGAGTTAAAGTTGATGACGAGGATCAGTACTGCGGACAATTGGTTGATGTAAAATTAAATGGTTTAGAGAATGATTACTTGTTAGGACAGATTATTTAATTATTTTAGTAGCTGCGCAGAGGAGTTTAGTAATAAAATCTAGAAAATAGTTAAATAAGATAGTAGAGGAGGTGAGTGTAGTGTCTGATTGTATATTCTGTCAGATAGCTAACCACGAGATAGATAGTGATATTCTTTATGAAGATGAGCAAGTAGTAGCTTTTAGAGATTTAGAACCACAGGCTCCGGTACATATTTTAATTATTCCTAAGGAGCATATTGCAACTACATTAGAGCTATCTGAAGCTGATAATGAATTAATTGGTCATATTTATCAAGTAGCTAATCAGTTAGCTGAGGAAGAAGGAATTGCTGAAGAGGGCTTTAGAGTAGTTAATAATTGTAATCAAGCAGGCGGTCAAACAGTCTTCCATCTACACTTCCATTTACTAGGTGGTAGAAACTTACAGTGGCCTCCCGGTTAAAATATAATAAGGAGGAAAATAGATGTCTGTAAAAGAGAAGTTACTTGTTGATATGAAGGAAGCAATGAAGAGCGGAGATAAACAGCGGCTATCTGTGATTAGGATGGCGCGGGCAGCAATTAAAAATGTCGAGATTGAAGAACGCAAGGATCTATCTGGAGATGAATTAGTTGCGGTATTAGCTAAAGAGGTAAAACAGCGCCGTGATTCAATACCAGAGTATGAGAAGGTAGGTCAAACTGAGACAGTTAAAGATTTAGAAAAAGAGATAGAGATTCTTCAGGAGTACTTACCGGAGCAGTTATCAGATGAGGAGTTAGAAGAATTAGTAGAAGAAGTAATTGCTGAAGTAGGTGCTCAAGATATGAGTGATATGGGTGCAGTAATGGGCAAGATTATGCCGCAGATTAAAGGTAGAGCTGATGGTAATCAAGTTAGCGATTTAGTGCGGGAGAAATTACAGTAATCTAATATTAATTATTATTACTCGGTACATAAGTGTGCCGGGTATTTTGTGTTTATTTAGGAAATAGCTAAAGAGTAATTAGATTATCAGTTCTTTAGTATAAATAATAATAGTTCTTGATTTTAGCTTTGGTCTATGCTAGATTTAAGTAAGAAAAGAAATAATTAGTTTAGTAGTATTAATAAGGGAGGAGCTTTCTTTTGTGAGTAAATTATCTTTAGAGGAGATGTCCCTAAATCAGATTAAGCGTCTGTTCTTAATAGTATTAGTGATTTTACTGCTATTTGTTACCTTAATCTCTATTATATCTTATCGTCATATCTATACTAGTGAACAGAAGCGAGTTGAAGCTACTTTAAAGAGCCTTTTTAGAGATGTTGATACTTTCTTTCAACGAGTTGAGATACATTATGGTGATCAATTGCGGAGTAGTCTACATCAATTTTATCGTAATTATAACAGTGATGATACTCCAACTGAATTAAGAACAAAGATAAAAGAGGTTAAGAGTGATTTTGAAGTTGCTAAAGATGATATCTATCAAATAAAAGAGATTAACTATTACTTAATTGATTCTAGCGGTACAGTGATTACTACAGATTATCAACCTGACCAGAGTTTAAACCTCTTTGAAATACCCGGATTAAAGAGTAAATTAATCAATTTAGAACCCGGTGAGGTCTTTTTGCAGCCGGTTAATCAAGAAAGGCAGAGCGAGCAGTTACGATTGTATGGTTATATTAAGTTACCTGATGGAAGATTATTTGAATTAGGAATTTCCTTTAATCATCTTAAGGAAGGATTAAGTGAGTTAGTTAGTAATATTAGAGCAGAGGAACATCTAGATTTAGCTCTCTTTACTTACCGTTTTAATAAATTATTTGATACCGGACTGGAAGTTAAGCAACCAGATATGAATTTTTTACAGCAGGCTAAAGATGAAGGTGGTTTAGTAAAAAAAGAGGAGTCATTCTTAAAAGAGGTTTACTATAAGTCTTGGTCTTCTAATTATGGTCAATTATATGCTATTATTAGTGTTGAACATCATGCATTTGCAATTATTTTAAAATTAATTTATACATTATTAATTTTTCTCTTTATAGCTTGGATTATTTTTAATCAGATAATTCGCGAAAAAGTAAAAGAAATCATTGAACCAATTGGAGTTATTGCTAATGATATGGAGCAGTTTCATCAAACTTATGAACCTAATCTTGATTTGGATGAGACAGGAATTTTAGAAATAGATAATATCATAGATAATTACAAAGAGATGGCTAATGAGATTAGTGTTGGTTATCAACAATTAGAGGCTTATAGTGAGGAGTTAGAAGATAAGAACAAAGAATTAGAAGAGAAACAAACTAAGTTAAGAAAGATAATCAATTTAGCTCCTGATCACATTTTTATGAAGGATCAAGATGGTAATTTTGAGTTGGTTAATTCTACTCATGCTAACTTTTATAACTTAAGTATTTCGGAAATGGAAGGAAAGAATGAGCGGGAGATACATCATATTCCAGAAGAAACAGAAAAATATTTAGCAGCAGATCAGGAAATGATTAATGAAGGAAAAATGCAAGAAACTGAGGATATTACTACTGCTCCGAATGGAGAACAGCATATTCTTAAGATGGTAAAGATACCATTTGAGAAGGATGACGAGACTCATATTTTAGCTGTGGGTCAGGATATTACCGAAGAGAAGGAGATTCAACAGAGGTTAAAGGAGCAAAAAGAAGAATTAGAAGCTAATAATCAGCAGTTAAAAGCATATAATGAACAGGTTACAAAGCTTAATCAGAACTTAGAAGATTCTTATCAAGCCCAAGAAGAGTTAGTTAATAAGTTAGAGTTGGTAATTAATCTTATCTCTCAACTGCCGCAGGGTAGTATTGGTGATGAAGAAGCATTTTTATCTAAGTTGCTTTATTCAGCCTTTACTGTAATTGATGAAGCAGATTACGGTAGCGTTTATCTCTTTGGTGATCAGGAAGTAGAGTTTGTAGATAGCATTGGATTTGACTTAGAAGCTTTACAGGAATTATCAATACCTAAGACAGCTTTTGAGATACCTGAGGATAAGATAGTAACTATCGATAATCGAGAAAGAACTGCTTCATTAATGTCCGAAGAATTAAGAGAAAAGTTTTTAGCAGCTACTAAACCGGTTAAGGAGACAATTGCTTTTGATTTAATGATCAATGATCAAAAGCAAGCTGGATTTAGTCTAGATATAGCACAGGATAGTCAGGTAGAGTTTGATGAGCATACTTATGAGCTTATTGAGGCTTTTAAGAGTTTAGCTCTGGCTTTCTATGAGATTCAACGCTATCAGACAATTCAGTATGAGTTTCAAAAAGAGATTGTTGATTCGATGATTAATATGTTAGAAGTACATGATGAATATACTAAAGGACATTCTGAAAATGTAGCTAAGTTATCAGTAAAGATTGCTTATGAACTGGGAGTTTCACTAGAGAAGATTAATGATGTCTACTGGGCAGGTATGTTACATGATATCGGTAAGACAGTTATTCCTCAGGAAATACTTAATAAAATAGGAAAGTTAACTGACGCTGAGTACGAAGAGATAAAACAGCATCCCGTTTATGGTTATGAAGCATTAAGTGATTCTAAGCTGTTACAGAGAATGGCGCGCTATATCTACTATCATCATGAACGGTGTGACGGTGAAGGTTATCCTAAGGGATTAGTTGATGAAGAGATTCCTCTAGTCTCTAAGATTTTAACTGTGGCAGATGCGTGGGATGCAATGAGATCAGATCGTTCTTATCGCGATGCGTTACCTAAAGAGGTTGCTATAAAAGAGATTAAGAAGAATAAAGGAGAGCAGTTTGATGCAGAAGTGGTTGAAGCTTTCTTACAAGTTATAGAAGATGAGAGTTAGATTAAAGATGCAGGAAGGAGTTTGAGAAATGTTTACTCACTTTCTATCTACTATTCGAGATTATAATTGGGAATACTTTAAAGCTGATTTGATTTCTGGTCTATCTGTAGCAGCGATTGCTCTGCCGCAGAATATGGCTTACGCTTTGATTATCGGCATTAGTCCAATCTATGGTCTTTATACATCATTAGTGTCGATGATTGTAGCTACTGTAGTTGGAGTTTCAGAATATATGGTAGTGGGGCCAACGAATATGATGGCTTTAGCTATGGTTAGTAGCCTACATCATGTTAGTGAAGCTAATTATCTACAAGTGATTTTTCTATTAACATTGATGGTCGGTATCTTTCAGATATTACTTGGTGTCTTACAGGTAGGAGAGCTAGTTAACTATGTCTCTCACTCAGTGATTGTAGGGCTATCTACCGGGGTAGCCCTCTTAATTGGTATCGGTCAGTTAGATAATCTATTAGGAATTACTATTGATGCAGGTATTAATGTATTAACCAATCTTTATGCGTTAGTTGTGAATTTAGATGCAGTTAATTATTATTCATTAGGATTAGGTATCATATCAATGTTGAGTATAATTGTTGTCAATCAAATTAATCTAAAGTTTCCTCCTTATTTAGCTCCTATTATTCTCTCTATACCTATTGTCTATCTATTTGATTGGCAGTCTCAAGTAGAGGTAATTAGTAACTTTTCATCTTCGTTACCTCAATTTAGTTGGGTAGAATTTAAGTTGGCTAATATAAGTAGATTGTTTAGTTCGGCTCTGTCTCTAGCAATCTTAGGATTTATTCAGGTGATTTCGATTACTAAGACTTTAGAGAAGCGTGCGGGGGATGAAGCTAAACCAAATCAAGAGATTATTGGACAGGGGATTATCAATATAATCTGTGCTCACTTCAATAGTTTTGCTATTTCTGGTTCATTTACTAACTCATTTGCTAATTATGAAACGGGCGCTAAAACTAGATTTGCTCAATTGGTAGTAGCTATTGCGATGATACTTTTTATCTTGCTATTTAGTCCTTTAACTGCTTATATTCCAATCTCTAGTTTAGCAGCAATAGTAATTATGGTAGCTTATAATATGATTAACCCTACTGAGATAGTTCGAACTTTTAGAACCACTCAGTATGATGCGGTAATCTTAACTGTTACCTTACTTACTACTATCTTAGCACCGCGGTTGGATTATGCTATCTACTTTGGAGTTTTAGTTTCGATTATTATAGTTTTAAAGGATACTAGTGAGATCAATTATTCTCATATTAGCTATGAACAGGAAGGTAGGGAGTTTAAATGTCAAGATTATGAAGAAGTGAAGGATGATCAATATATTGTAATTAACTTAGCAGGAAATCTCCATTTTCACTCTTCACAGAAACTAAAGGAAGAGTTAGAGGGTAGTTTTAAAAGAAATACCGTCTTTGTGATTAGAACTAGAGATGTAGAGGGTATTGATATAACTTCTATTCATGAGTTAGATAAGTTTATTGAACGAGTTCAGAAAAATGGTGGTGATGTATTGCTTTGTGGTATGGATGATGAGACGTTTGATTCGCTAGATAAATCAGGAGTTATCGATAAGATAGAGGAGCAAAATGTCTTTCGGGCTGATGATGATATCTTCTCTTCTACTAAGGAAGCAATTGAGGAGGCTGAGAATCGCAATGATTAGTAGTTAGTCACAGGGAGGTGTCACTGTGAGTATTAGTATGATTATAGTAAGTTGTTTAGTGTTGTTAGCTATTATCCTCTTTTTTTGGGAACCAATTCGGCTAGATATTATTGCTCTATCTATTCCGGTTATTTTAGTACTGTTAGAACCGTGGACTGAAGTATCAACTCAGGAAGGTCTATCTGGTTTTGCTAATCAAGCTACGATTACTATCTTAGCTATGTTTATTTTGAGTGAAGGTATTCAGCGAAGCGGTTTAGTGCAGATTATGGGGGATAAGATAGCTCAGTTAACTACAGATAGTGAGGTTAGACAGGTAGGGGTGATTTCAGCTTTGGCTGGTTCGATAGCTGGTATTTTAAATAATACTCCAGTGGTGGCTATCTTTATTCCTATGGTGACTAACTTAGCTAATAAAACTAATACTTCACCATCAAAATTACTAATCCCTCTCTCCTATGCTTCAATGATGGGAGGAGTTATGACTTTATTGGGAACTTCGACTAACCTTTTGGCTAGTGACTTAGCAGCACGATTAATTGATCATCCTTTTACAATGTTTGAATTTACTAAGTTAGGAGTAGTAATTTTAATTGTAGGAATCATCTATCTTTTGACCATTGGTCGCAAGCTATTACCGGAACGAATTGATCCGGATCAGAAGTTAATTGATGAGTACCAGATGAATGATCTGTTAACTGAGGTAGTAATTGAAGAAGATTCTTCATTAGTGGGCAAGACAGTCGAAGAGTTTATCTGCGAATCAGAGTTAGATTTAGATGTAGTACAGATTATTCGTGATGGACGTCAATTTATTGAGCCGTTAGGTAGTAAGATCTTTCAGGCGGGCGATCATCTAGTGATTTGTACTGATCGTAAAACTCTTTTAGAGATGCTTCAAGCTGAAGGATTAAAGTTAGTACCGGAGATTAAGGTTACCAGAAAACAGTTAGAAGAACCGATAAAAGGACAGAAGATGGTAGAAGCTGTGTTACCTCACGGTTCATTTATGACAGGACAGACATTAGATGAAGTAAACTTTCTAGAGCGCTATAATAGTACCTTGTTAGCTATTCGCCGCGGTAGTGAACTAACTCATCGTTCGATGGCAGAGATAACTTTAGAAGCAGGAGATGTCTTATTATTACTAGCTGGTGAGGAGACCTTAAATCGATTACGTGATAATCGTAACTTCATTATTACTCGCGAGATTGATTCAACTGATTACCGCCGTTCTAAGATGTCGTTAGCAGTAGGAATCTTAGGAGCAGTAATTGCATCTGCAGCTTTTGGTCTAATACCAATTGTGATCTCTGCTTTAGCAGGAGTAGTAGCGATGGTAGTTACTGGTTGTGTTAAACCTAATGAGATCTATGATGCAGTTAATTGGCAGGTAATTTTTCTCTTAGCGGGTTTGATTCCTTTAGGAATTGCTATGGAAGAGACCGGTACTGCTCAATATATTGCCGAACAGTTATTGGAGGTAGCCGGTTCATATCCACCGGTGGTTACTTTAGGATTGTTTTATCTTTTAACTGCAATTTTGACCAATTTAATCAGTAATAATGCTAGTGTTATCTTAATGATTCCAATTGCTGTTGATGCTGCTCATCAGATTGGTGCTCCAGCTTTCCCATTTGTATTAGCGGTGACCTTTGCTGCTAGTACTGCTTTTCTTACTCCAGTAGGCTATCAGACTAATTTAATGGTCTATGGCCCTGGCGGTTATCATTTCCGTGATTTTGTGATAGTAGGAGCACCATTACAATTAATTTTGGCAATTATTACTCCCTTCTTTATTAATCTTTTCTGGGGCTTATAATTAAATAGAACTAAATAGTAGTTAATGAGATGCTGGCTGAGTAGGCCAGTATTTTTTATTTTAGTGATGATTAAGCTATCTAGAACATAAATTTAGTAATAGAAGGGCTTAGTCAAGGAGGGAGTATTGGTGAGTGAGAGCAAACTAGGTGATAGATTGAAGAATAAATTTGCTGAGTTCTTTGAGATGCCTAAAGATGTAGTTTTAGATATGCCGCGGATTTCGTTGATTGGAAATTTAGAGTTAAGATTAGAAAATCATCGGGGTGTAATTGAGTATCAGCAAAGTAAGATTAGAATTAGAATTTATAAAGGACAGGTTGTGATAGTAGGTGAAGGGTTAGTAATTGAGTTGTTGACTAAGCAAAGTATTAAGGTGGCAGGGGAGATAGTAGATTTAACCTTTAAATTTCATTAAGCGAGGTGCTAACTTGTGCTGTTAAAGTTATTATATATAATTCAAGGTTATGTAACGATTGAAGTTCGAGGTTATGGTAAGGAGAAGTTGATTAATTACTTGATGCGAAGTGATTTTGAAGTTTGGGATATTATTCATTGTCAAGATCGATTTGAAGTTAAACTAAAAATGGCTACTTTTCGTCAGATTCGTTCTTATGTTCATCAAGCAGACTGTCAAGTAGCGATTAAGTCTAAACATGGACTGCCTGCACTTTGGAAAAAAGTCAATCGGCGCAGATCGTTGTTAGTTGGTATAATATTTGTTATTATTAGTTTATACTTTGCTGCTTCATTTATCTGGTTAGTAGAGATTGAGGGGTTAGATGAAATTTCTACTGAAGAGATTAAGAATCTTTTAGCAGAGAGTGGGTTTAAACGCGGTATCTTAAAGCAACAGGTTCAGATAGAAAAAATGGAAAAGTTACTTCGGCAACATAAGCAAGTAGCGTGGGCTGATGTAGAGATTAATGGCACTAAATTATTAGTAGAGGTAGTGGAGAAGAAGGTAATTGAAAGTGATGATAAGAGTACTCAGGTAGTTGATGTTGTAGCGGATAAAGCAGGCTTGATTAAGGAGTTAATTATCCTTCAGGGAACAGCAGCAGTAGAGGAAGGGGAGTTAATCCAACAGGGCGAAAAATTAATTAGTGGTTTGAGTAAGTACTATCCACAGCAGGTACCAGAAGATAAGTTATCAACTGAAGAGCAAGAAGAGTTAGAGCCTGAAATAGAGCGAACTGTAGCTCAAGGTATTGTGAAGGCTAAAGTGTGGTATCGTAGTTACGGGGAGGCGCGATTAGTTGATTATCAGCACCAGAGTACAGCTAAGGTAGTAGATAGTGTCAGTATTAGATATCGTGATCGGGAGTTAAAAGTTTATGGCCCTAATCAGCCGCCGTTTGCTAATTTTAAGGTTGAGAAGACGGTGAAATCTTTAGCAAGATGGAGGAATATCGACTTTCCTATCGAAGTAATTAGAAGAAGATATATCAACCTTAAAGAAATAGAGGAGAAACTAAGTTTTAGTGAAGCAGTAGAATTAGCTAAAGAGCAAGCACTACAGAAAGTAATAGCTCGATTAGATAAAACAGCAGTGATTAAGGAGCGGGAGTTTGAAGTAATTTCTAAGCAGCAAACAGTAAATAATATAGTTCGAGTTAAAGGTTTAATTACTACCGAAGAGCGAATTGGAGTTCAGAAATTAAGAAAATCTAACTAGGAGGTTAAGTAAGTTTGGCACAAGAAGAGATTATCTTACCTACGAATGAAGTAGCAAAAGAGATATTTGGTCGTCATGATCAGAACTTAAAGTTAATCGAGGAATCATTTGCAGTTGATATCTTTGCTAGAGGTACTGAAGTACAGGTTGAAGGAGCGGTAGCTGAAGTAGAGCAGGTAGTTAAATTATTTGAAGAACTGAATAAAATTATCAGCCAAGATCATGATTTAACTACTCAAGAGATTGAATATGCTGTCGAGTTAGCTAAAGAGAATAAATTTACGTTAGAGGAGATCTATTCTGATGTAATTCAGGTAACTCACCAAGGTAGGAAGATTAAGCCGAAGACATTAGGACAGAAAGTCTATGTTGATGCTATTCGTAATTATGATATTGTTTTTGGAATTGGTCCGGCGGGTACGGGTAAGAGTTATCTAGCGGTAGTAATGGCGGTTAATGCTTTAATGACTAATCAGGTTAATAAGATTATCTTAACGCGTCCTGCAATTGAAGCTGGTGAGAATTTAGGTTTCTTACCGGGAGATTTACAGGAGAAGGTTGATCCTTATCTACGACCACTCTATGATAGTTTATATGATGTTTTGGGAGCTAAGAAGGTTAATGAGTTACTTAAACAGGATATTATTGAGATTGCTCCGCTAGCTTATATGCGTGGGCGAACGCTAAAGGATTCTTTTGTAATCTTAGATGAGGCTCAAAATACGACTTCCGAGCAGATGAAGATGTTCTTAACTAGAATTGGAGTTGAATCTAAAGCAGTAGTTAATGGTGATACAACGCAGGTTGACCTACCACATCGTGCTACATCAGGTTTAGAAGAGGCTTATGAATTATTGGCTGAAATTGAGGGGGTTGAGTTTGTACAGCTAACTAATAAAGATGTAGTAAGACATCGGTTAGTCAAAGAAATTATTAATGCTTATAAGTCCCTCTAAGGAGTGTAGCTAATGGGTTTGTTAGATAAAATAAAAGAGAAGTTTGAATGGGAAGAGTTGCAATTTACTCAGAAAGATAACTTTAAGTACTGGGTCTGGGGAGTTGTAGTTTTTATTGTCTTAACTTTAATTTTGACGATTGACTTTATTCCTAATCAGGTTGATTTAGAAGTGGGACAAGTTAGTTCCGAAGATATTATTGCACCGGAGACAATCGAGTATATTGATCAAGTTAAGACCGAAAAGTTAAAGGATCAAGCAGCTAAGTCAGTCTCTAAAGTATATGTAGAACAGGCTGATGTGTTGCCAGAAGTTAAAGAGAAGTTAAGTAACTTTTTTGCTATGATTAGAGAGTATAATGGTATAACTTCTGATAGTTCAAAAGAGGAACTTGCTACTGCTCAAAAGATAAAAGAGATTAAATCCCAAACTAAGGTTGGAGTTGGGAATGAGGTTATTAAACGATTATTAGAAGTGGATCAGGATACTTTAAGTTATATTGAAGAAAAAAGTAACAACTTAGTAGTTAAGTATCTTAGTCGGGGAGTTAGAAGTGATGATTTAGAAGAAGTTAAGGAGCAGATTGCTGATGATGTAGCAGAATTATCAGCGGCTAAACGATATAAGTATGTAATTGATAAAGTAGCTCAGAATGTAATTAAACCGAACTTAATCTTAAATCAAGAGGAGACGACTCGTAGAAAGAAGGAAGCTCGTCAATCGGTGGATCCTGTTAAGCATACGATTAGAGAAGGCGAAGTGATTATTCGTCATGGGAAGGTGATTACTGAACAAGATCTAAGGATTCTCAATAAGTTAGGACTGCGCCATAAACAGATTGATCTATTGGTGATATTAGGCTTAGCCTTGATAGTAATTATCTTCGAAGTAAGTACAATTATCTATTTAGTCCAGTATCAGTCAGAGATTATTGAGGATGAAGGGATAATTGCTCTATTAGGTATCTTACCGATCTTAACTCTTTTGTTAGCTAAGATTATTACTTTCTTTCCACTAGATCATCCTAGTTATTTAGTACCAGTAGCCGGGATGTCGATGTTACTTACGATCTTAGTAAATTATAATTTAGCGATTATTGTTACAATAGCAATTAGTTTCTTAATTAGTTTAGTAACTGGCAGTGGTATTAGTGGATTAGCTGTCTTATTAGTTGGCGGTTTAGCAGGTGTGTATAGTGTCTCGAAGGTTAGTCAGCGTTCTGATTTGGTGCGAGCTGGTTTCTATGTTAGTGGTGTTAGTGCGGTAGTTATTTTAGCTTTTGATTTGAGTACAGCACCAGTGAAGTGGTTTAAGACATTAGAGCTGTTAAGTTTAGGAGTGATCAATGGAGTTATAGCGGCAATTATTACTAATGGTTTTCTGCCTTATTTGGAGAATACATTTGGCATTACTTCAGCAGTCAAATTATTAGAACTATCTAATCCTAATCAGCCGCTGCTTAAGAAGTTATTGGTGGAAGCGCCGGGTACTTATCATCATAGTGTAATTGTAGGTAATTTAGCTGAGGCGGCAGCTGATGAAGTAGGAGCTGACTCTTTGTTTGTGCGCGTTGGTGCTTACTATCATGATATCGGCAAGATTAAGCGCCCTTACTTCTTTTCAGAAAATCAGTTTGGTAGCGAGAATCCACATAATAAGTTATCGCCTACTTTAAGTACATTAATTATTACCTCTCATGTCAAGGATGGCTTGGAGTTAGCTAAGAAGTACGGACTGCCTAATAGAATTATTGATATTATTAAACAGCATCATGGAACTAGTCTGATCTCTTTTTTCTATCAAGAAGCAATCCATGATGAGAAGTATGAGAATATTGATGAGACGGAGTTTAGATATAAAGGGCCAAAACCCCAGTCTAAAGAGGCAGCTTTGATAATGTTAGCTGATTTAGTGGAGGCAGCGGTTAGATCTAAAATAGAAGTACAATCCAATCCCGATAAGATGGAAGCTTTAGTACGGGAATTAATTAGAAGCAAGCTTGATGATGGACAGTTAGATGAATCTGACTTAACACTTAAGGATTTAAGTAAGATTACTGATGCATTTGTTAATGTTTTATCGGGGATCTTTCATAATCGTGTAGAGTACCCAGAAAACTTAGCTCAAGAGATGAAAGAGGCAGGTGATCTTAATGGAAATTCAGATTAATAATTTACAGGAAGAAGTAGAAATAGAGTCTGGTCTAAAAGAGTTAGTAAGAAAGGTAGTAAGTATGGTAGTGGAAGTAGAAGAGATAGAAGCTAGTGAAGTTAGTATTGCTTTAGTTGATAATCAGCGGATTAGAGAGTTAAATAATCAGTACCGTCAGTTAGATGAACCAACAGATGTTCTCTCCTTTCCGCTGGGAGGAGAGATGTTAGGGGATATTATTATTTCGTTAGAGCGTGCTTGTAGTCAAGCTAAAGATTATAATCATTCTATAACAAGAGAAGTTGGCTTTTTAACGGTTCATGGAATGTATCATCTATTAGGTTATGATCATAAGAATCAAACAGATAAAGCTGAGATGAGAAGTAAAGAGGAACAGATTTTAGGAGAGCTTAATTTAGTACGAAATTAAGTTAGAATCTCAGGGGAGGGCTGAGCTGAGTTGGGGAATTTAGGACAGGTTATGGATTTGTTATTGTTAGGTCTGTTATTTATCTTATCAGGCTTCTTTTCAGGTTCGGAGACGGCTTTGATGTCAGTTAATCGGGTTAAAATTAGACATTTAGCGCAAGAAGGAGATAGTAAAGCTCAGGTTGTAGATAGATTATTAGATCAGCCTAATAAGTTATTAACTACCATCTTAGTAGGGAATAACTTAGTTAATGTAGCTGCTTCTTCGATTGCTACTGCCTTAGCTATTGAGATATTTGGATCTAAAGGAGTAGGGATTGCTACAGGTGGCGTTACCTTATTTATCTTAGTTTTTGGGGAAATTACTCCTAAATCATTTGCTACTCAAAATTCTGAGCTGGCTTCTAAATGGGTGGCAAAGTATATTCGGATCTTTTCTTATCTATTGTATCCGTTTATTAAAGTGTTGACTTTAATTACTAATTTTATGATTAGAGCTTTAGGAGGACGACCTCAACAGAGCGAACCATTTGTTACTGAAGAGGAGATTAAGAAGTTTGTTCATGTTGGCGAACAAGAAGGAGTAATTGAGTCAGACGAAAAAGAGATGATTAATAGTATCTTTGATTTTGATGATACTATAGTTAAAGAGATTATGATGCCTAGAATAGATATGGTCTGTGTAGAGATGAATACCTCTATGGAAGATTTAATAGAGATTATAGTTGATTTTGGCTATTCTAGAATTCCAGTCTATAATGAGACAGTCGATAATATTATAGGGATTGTCTATGCTAAAGATCTATTAACTTTTTTAGGGTGTGGAGAGGAGACATCATTAAAAAAGATTATGCGTCCGGCCTACTATGTACCTGAGACTAAGGAGATTGATGTATTACTAACCGAGTTGCGCAAAGAGAGAATTCATATGGCAGTAGTCTTAGATGAATATGGTGGTACTGCTGGTTTAGTTACGATTGAGGATTTATTGGAAGAGATAGTTGGTGATATTCAAGATGAGTATGATGAAGAAGAGAATTGGGTGGAAGTAATCTCCGAGTCAGAGATTATTGTTGACGCCCGGATTGATATTGATGAAGTTAATGATATTTTAGATATTGATCTGCCGGAAGAAGATTATGAGACAGTGGGCGGACTTGTTTTAAGTATCTTAGGTTCTGTACCTCAAGAAGGCGAGGTCTTGGAGTTTGAGAATTTAAAGTTTATAATTGAGAGTGTCATTCAGCGTCGTATCTCTAAAGTGAAGATTAAGTTAGTTGAATCTGAAGTTGTTAAGGGAGAGAGTGAGTAGGTGGAGGAGTTTAGTGATGTTAAAGAATCTGCGTAATTACTTAATTACCGGTCTAATCATTTTATTGCCATTAGTTGTAACTATCTATATAGTAACTACTATCTTTAGTGCTGTTGATGGTTTCTTACGTCCGTTGATTGAATTGGTAATTGGACGTTCAATCTATGGTTTAGGTTTCTTTTTAACGATACTAGTAATTTTAGGGATTGGCATTATCGGAACTAATGTATTAGGTAAGAGGTTAATTAGTTTCGGTGAGCGGCTCTTAACTCGGATTCCTTTAGTTAAGAATATCTATTTAACAGTACAGCAGATTATTAATGCTCTCTTTTTGAAGAATAAGACTGCATTTCGGAAGGTAGTGGTAGTAGAGTATCCGCGTCGTGGTATCTACCAAGTAGGCTTTTTGACTAGTGAAGGTCGCGGAGAAGTTCAAGAGAATACTGAAGATCAGGTAGTGAATGTCTTTATTCCTACCACTCCTAATCCGACTTCCGGAATGTTGATCTTAGTACCGCACAGTGAGGTTAATTATTTAGATATGACAGTCGAAGAAGGACTTAAGTTTATTATCTCTGGTGGTACAGTAACACCGGAGAAGAATAATATAAATTTCTTTGATAGTCCAGAAGGGAGAGCATAGTAATGCAGCAGGAATTAGAAGAAAGATTAGTTAAGCAGGCGATTCAAGTACGACAAAAAGCTTATGCTCCTTACTCTAATTTTGCAGTTGGAGCAGCAGTATTGACTGCTGAGGGTGAGATCTATACCGGCTGTAATGTAGAGAATATGTCCTATAGCCTAACTAATTGTGCTGAAAGGACAGCGGTTTTTAAAGCAGTTTCTGAAGTAGGTGAGGTTAAGTTAGATGCAATAGCGGTAGTTGCTGATACTGAAAAGCCCTGTATTCCTTGTGGAGCTTGTCGCCAAGTCTTAGCTGAGTTTGGCAGTGATGATTTAGTCGTGATTATGGCTAATACTGAAGGCGTTAGAATTATTAAGCAGTTGGGTGATATATTTTGGACAGCAGCTAATGAGGAGCTGTTAAAGTAGAAGATGGAGTATAGAATTGAGATATTAGAAGAGTATGACCAGGAATTATTAGATCGTTTGGTGAAGTTAGAAAAGGATGCTTTTGGAATTGGTGGATTAAATAAGTGGCATCTGACCCCAATGATTCACCACGGCAAGGTCTTTGTCATCTATGTTAATCAACAGCCAGTAGGTTTAGCTGAGGTATGGCGTAGTTTAGATCAGCCGCAATTAGCTTACTTATTTGGCTTTTCGATTAGCAGTGAATATCAAAAGCAGGGGTTAGGTTCTAAATTATTGGAGCACATTATTACTTGGTTACAAAAGCGGGACTTTAAGTTATTGGAACTAACTGTTGATCCAGCTAATAAGGTAGCTATTTACTTCTACCAAGATAAGTTTGACTTTAAAGAGATAGAGTTTCGTGAAGCAGAGTATGGTCGTGATGAACCGCGATTAGTGATGAGAAAAGATTTGGAATAGATAAATGGAGTGTGATAGTTGTGGCAACTAAAGAGGATTTTAAATCAGGATTTGTAACAGTAGTAGGACAACCGAATGTTGGTAAATCGACATTAATTAATAATTTAATTGGACAGAAGATAGCAATTACGACTCCGAAACATCAGACTACTAGAAATAAGATTCAATGTATCTTAACGCAAGATAATGCACAGTTGGTCTTTATTGATACACCGGGAATTCATGATCCTTATGATAAGATGAGTGAACATCTGGTTGATGTCGCTTATCGTGCTTTAAAGCGAGTTGAATTGATCTACTTTATGGTTGATGCTAAGAAGGGGATTACTAAGTTAGAACGTAAGATCTATAATCAATTAGCGGGCTTAGATACTCCGGTGATTTTAGTTTTAAATAAGATTGATTTAGTGACTAAAAAGAAGTTACAGCGGCGCTTAGAAGAGTGTCAACAGTTAGGAGAGTTTGCTAATATAATACCAGTTTCAGCTAAGACAGGTCAGAATACCGATACTTTATTAGAGGAGAGTATTCGTCAATTACCGACGGGCCCTAAGTATTATCCTGAAGATATGATTACTGATCAGATTGAACAGTTTGTGATTACAGAATTAATTCGCGAAAAGATTATGTACTTAACTCGTGAAGAGGTACCACATGCAGTAGCTTTAGAAGTAATTAGTATGAGTGAGCGCGAGAATCGTGATTTAGTTGATATTAACGTCAATATCTATGTTGAGCGTGATTCACAGAAAGGGATTATTATTGGTAAGCATGGTCATCGCTTAAAGGAAATAGGTAAACGTGCCCGCCAGGATATAGAGGACTTATTAGGTAGTCAGGTCTATCTTGATCTGTGGGTTAAGGTTAAGAAGAATTGGCGTGATCGCGAGGATGCTCTACAGATGTTAGGATATCGGGGGTGAAGTAATTAATGGACGAAGGAGTTAAGTTGATAGCTGAGATTAGGAAGTTAATTAACAATAATCAAGTTAAGTTACTTAGTGATAAATTAGCTGACCTTCACCCAGCAGACTTAGCAACGATCTTAGCTGAGACATCTGATGAGGAGACTGAGGTTCTTTTGGACTTAGTTTCGGAGGAAGCTTTGGCAGATATCTTAGCTGAGGTTAATTATGAAGT
>JBNJEL010000035.1:0-18012 GCA_051745835.1 Bacillota bacterium | reverse complement strand
AGAAGAGCAGTTTGAATTGCTAGATCAGGCTGATGGAATCTTGATGGGTAGTCCGGTCTATTTTGGTTCGGTTAGTGGACAGCTAAAAGCATTTTGGGATTTAGCTCGTGCTTGTCGTAGTGAACAGTACTTACTAGATACAGTGGGGGGCTGTTTAACTGTTGGTGCTTCTCGCTACGGAGGTCAAGAGACCACATTACAAACAATGCGTAATATGATGTTAGTGCAGGGGATGACTATTGTTGGTGATGGTAATTCAAATACTGATGCGGGACATTATGGAGCAGCTAGCCAGCAGGATGCTGCTGAAGATGAACAGGCTCATCAGCGGGCTGAGATCTTAAGTAGACGAGTCTGTAAAGTAGCAGAGGCAACTCAATCCTTACGATAATTGATTAAGTTAAGAAAGAGGTAGGTGAAAATGAGAGCTTATAGAGGAAGTTTAGAAGAGTTAGAGCGGGAGTATTTAGCTTCAGAAGCAACTTTAAGTGCTGAAACTAAAGGTAGAGAGTATCCGGATAGTGAATGTCAGGTTAGAACTGCCTTTCAGCGGGATCGAGATCGAATTATTCATTCGAAAGCTTTCAGGAGATTAAAGCATAAAACGCAGGTCTTTATCTCTCCTGAAAGTGATCATTATCGTACCCGTTTAACTCATACTTTAGAGGTGGCGCAGATTGCTCGTACTATTGCTAAAGCACTACATCTAAATGAAGATTTGACAGAAGCAATTGCCTTAGGACATGATTTGGGACATACTCCTTTTGGTCACAGCGGTGAGGAAGCACTAGGGCAGATGTATGAGAATGATTTTAATCATAACCAACAGAGTCTACGAGTAGTGGAGTTATTAGAAGACAAGTCAGCTGATTATCCAGGTCTTAATCTGACCTTAGAGGTTAGGGATGGTATCTTACACCATACTGGCAGTGGTACCCCCATGACATTGGAGGGGGAGATTGTTAAAATCGCGGATCGGATTGCTTATATCAATCATGATATTGATGATGCTTTGCGTGGGTCAATCATTGCACCTTCGGATTTACCACAATCAGCAGTAGAGGTAGTAGGAGATAGTAGCTCGCAGCGGATTGATACTATGGTCAAGGATATTATTAAGCATAGTGGCGAGTTAAAAGCAATTAAGCAGAGTCCGGAAGTAGCTAAAGCAACTGATCAGTTGCGAAACTTTCTCTTTGAAGCAGTCTATATTGGTTCTAAAGCAAAGCAGGAAGAGGATAAGGCAAAACGATTACTGCAACGACTTTATAATCACTATATTGATCATCCCCATCAGCTGCCATCAGAGTTTAGAGCACGGATTGGTAATGACTCTTTAGCGCGGATAGTTGTTGATTATATCGCTGGGATGACCGATCGTTATGCCTTAAAGCAGGGAGAGGAGATATTCTTACCGCGTCCTTGGTTAGGTTAATGTATAAACTTATCAGAGATGGAAATAATATTTTTAGATTAGTTTATATCTTGCTCATACTACTTAGAAATTAATCTTAATAAGCAGGAATTTATGACTTTTTATCGAAAAATTTTATTGCTACTTTATTTTAGGAGTTTGAAGTAAAATGAATATTTTAATTGATGGCGATGCTTGTCCGATTAAAGAATTAATTATTGAATTAACAGCTAAGTGGGATTATCCGGTAACCATAGTTAGGAGTGTAGCTCACTGTAGCAAAAGCAGTTTAGCTTCTTTACGAGTAAAAGAGATTACAGTTGATAATCGTTCAGAGGAAGCGGATATGAAGATCTTTAATTTAGCTCAATCGGGAGATATAGTAGTTACTCAAGATTATGGTCTAGCAGCACTCTTACTTGAGCGTGAGGTTAAAGTAATTACTCCACGAGGGCGATTGCTTACTGTAGGTAATATTGATTACTTATTAGCTCAAAGACATCATAGTGCTAAAATTCGTCGTGGTGGCGGGAAAACACAAGGGCCTAGCAAGTATACTTCTCAAGATAAGAATAGATTTAAAGAAACATTTGTCAAATTAGTTACTGGATAAGGGTGAATTAAGTGAGATATTTCAGCGATGATTTTATAGAGCAGGTTCGCGAGCAAAATGATATTATAGACTTAATATCTGACTATCTGCGGTTAGAAAATTCAGGTAGTAATTATAAAGGGCTATGTCCTTTTCATGATGAAGATACGCCTTCATTTATGGTTAGTCCTCATAAACAGTTATACCACTGTTTTGGTTGTGGTGCGGGTGGTAATATATTTAATTTTTTAATGGAAATTGAACAGTTAGAGTTTGTAGAAGCAGTCGAAGTGTTAGCCAAACGAGCTGGATTATCTCTACCACAGCAGAGTCAGCAAGCTAAAGAGCAGCAGTTACAAAAAAGTGAGCTTTACCAAATTCACGATTGGGCTGTTAAGTTCTTTAATTATCTTTTAACTGAGACCGAACAGGGACAAGAAGCTTACCGTTATCTAAAAAATCGTGACTTTACAGATGAGATTATTGACCAATTTCAGCTTGGTTATGCTCCAGATAGTTGGCATTCTTTATTCAATTTCTTGAAAAAGAAAGGCTATTCAGCTCAAAAGATTCAACAAGCAGGACTAATTATTCCTCAAAATCAGGGGCAGGGTTATTATGATCGGTTTCGTAATCGGATTATGTTTACTATCTCTAATCTACGAGGGCAGGTAGTTGGCTTTGGGGGAAGAGTGTTAGATGATACGGAGCCTAAGTATCTTAATTCGCCCCAAACTCCAATCTTTAATAAGAAGGATATCTTATATGGTTTAAATTTAGCTAAACAGCAGATTAGAAGAAGTGGTAGTGCAATTATTGTTGAAGGATATACTGATATGATTACTGGTTATCAGTATGGAATTGAAAATTTAGTAGCTTCCTTAGGAACATCTTTAACTAGACGTCAAGCTAGATTGCTTAAACGATATGCTGATCGAGTATATATAGCTTATGATGGTGATGCTGCTGGTGAAAGTGCCACTTTACGCGGTTTAGAGATTCTTAAACAGGTAGGAGTCGAGGTTTATATAGTTGATTTGCCGACTGATAGTGATCCAGACGAAGTGATTAAAGAAGAGGGAGCTAAACACTTTACTACTTTAGTTGATCAGGCACAGCCGCTACTTGAATTTAAGATAGAATCTTTATTAACTAATAGAGAACTTAATAAGATCGAGGAGAAGGTAACAGTCGCTGATGAGGTAATACCGATCTTGGCTGAGATTGATAATGAAATTGAGCAGGCTGAATATATTAAACGGGTGGCAGATAAGTTAGCGGTAGAGTCTAAAGTGGTTAAATCACGGCTAAATAATTATTTACAGCAGAATAATCAACAGGATAGAAATTATAGAACTACTAATACTAAAGATAAATCAGCAACTCAATCAGAAGATAATCAATCTAGTACAGAGAATAGATTTGAGTTTGAAGAAGAGCTATTTAGATTAATGTTAAAGGATCAACGCATACTTAACTTAGTACAAGAAGAGTTAGCTAGCGAAGACTTTATTAGCAGCGAATATCAAAGGGTAGTAGAACTTATTTTTGCTTCTGATTTAGACCAACTTAAGTGGGATGAGTTAATCCAACAGGTAGATAGTTCTCATATTAGAAGTATTATTACAGAGTTATCTATTGATCGTCAGCATGAAAATGGGGCTAATACTTATTATTTCGAAGAAGCAAAAGGTTATATCAAAAAAATAAAGGAGTATCAGCTTAAGATGGAGAAAGAAAAATTAGATGAAGAAATTCAGAAGTTTGAAGCTAGTAATCAATTTGATAAAGTAAGGGATTTATTGCGTCAACGCCAAGAAGTTAGTCAGTTATTACAGCAGCCTGATGATCTATTAGGCAGTAGATTGAGTGTTAGAGGGGAGGGAGAATAATGACAGATAATATTCGGGATGAAGTAGAACAAGAAGTTGAAAAATTAATTAGTCATGGACAAGAAAAAGGAAAGTTAACTTATGAAGAGATAATGGATTCATTATCTGAGTTAGAATTAACGCCAGAAGAGATTGATAATATATATGAAATCTTTGCTGATTTGGAGATAGATGTTGTTGATGAGGATGAAGAAGAGGAGTCAGATGAAGAATCAGAGGATACAGATTTAGATCTTAGTGTACCTGATGGAGTAGGAATTGATGATCCTGTTCGGATGTATCTAAAAGAGATTGGCAAGGTTGACCTTTTAACTGCAGAGGAAGAGGTTGAGTTAGCTAAACGCATGGAAGAAGGAGATCAAGAGGCTAAGCAGATGTTAGTTGAGGCTAATTTGCGGTTAGTGGTTAGTATAGCTAAGAAATATGTAGGTCGAGGAATGTTATTTCTAGATCTAATCCAAGAGGGTAACCTAGGTCTAATTAAAGCAGTTGAAAAATTTGATTATACTAAGGGTTATAAGTTTAGTACTTATGCTACGTGGTGGATTAGACAAGCTATCACTCGCTCAATTGCTGATCAGTCGCGTACAATTCGGATTCCGGTTCATATGGTAGAGACAATCAATAAAGTAATCAGAGTTTCTAGACATCTACTCCAGGAATTAGGTCGTGAACCTGAACCAGAAGAGATAGCTGAAGAGATGGATTTATCCGAAGAGAAAGTTAGAGAAGTGATGAAGATTTCTCAAGAACCAGTCTCCTTAGAGACGCCGATTGGCGAAGAAGAGGATAGCAATTTAGGTGATTTTATTGAAGATGAAGATGCTCCTTCACCATCAGTAGCCGCTTCTCAGATGTTATTACAAGAACAGTTAGATGAAGTGCTAGATACCTTAAAGGAGCGAGAGAAGCGCGTCTTAGAGCTTCGTTTTGGTGTTGAAGATGGTCGTTCTCGTACTCTAGAGGAAGTAGGAAAAGAGTTTGGTGTAACTCGGGAACGAATTAGACAGATAGAAGCTAAAGCACTGCGTAAGTTAAGGCATCCTAGCCGTAGTAAGAAGTTAAAGGATTACTTGGATTAAGCTTAAAAGGCTGGTTGGAAAGGTATAGAGGCGTTAAGATGAGCATCTGTTGATTAATCTGAAATAATTTATAATAATTAATATAGATAATGGTTGACGAATAGCTATTTTTATTATATAATAGCTCATGTAATTGAGAAAGTGGCGTTCCTCGATAGCTCAGTTGGTAGAGCAGATGGCTGTTAACCATCGAGTCGCAGGTTCGAGTCCTGCTCGGGGAGCCATTTTAATTTGGGCCCATAGCTCAGTTGGTCAGAGCCATCGGCTCATAACCGATTAGTCCTAGGTTCGAATCCTAGTGGGCCCACCATTAATATTCAGTTAATTTACTCCATCTAAGTTAAAGATGGAGTTTTAATATTATATATACTTTTGCAGGATATTGCTTAAGAATGCTGAATATAATAGTGAAGCAGTTACATATTAAAATAATAAAGATTAGGAAGATAGATATGAACTTATCAACTAGATTATTAACGGTAATCGATTTAATTTCTCAGCCTTACAGTGTAGCAGATATAGGTACTGATCATGCTTACTTACCGATCTATTTAGCTCAAAATTTTAATTGTCAACGGTTAATTGCTGGCGATAGTAAGCTTAAACCATATCAGATAGCTCAGCAGAATATAGAAGAGGCAGATTTAACTAATGAGATTAAGCTGCGGTTAGGTAATGGTTTAAGTGTTTTAACTGCTGGTGAAGTGAGATCGATAGTTATAGCTGGTTTAGGAGCTAATACAATCTGCGAGATTATAGCTAATCAGCAGCAGATAGCTATGTCAGCAGCAGAATTGATCTTACAGCCGATGAAGGGAACAGCTAAGCTGCGTAAATGGTTAATTGAGCATGGGTTTCAGCTTACTCAGGAAGGATTAGCTCAAGAAGGTGATCGTTTCTATCAAGTTCTGGTAGCTACTGTCGGTAGCGAAGAGATTAATGATGACTTTCTATTAGAGATTGGTCCACGACTAAGAGAAGAACAGCCTAGTAGTTATAGAGAATTTCTGGAAAGCAAGCGTAATAGATGGCAACAAATAGTTAACCAACTACCTCAGAATGGTAGATTAGCTACAATAAAACGCAGTAAGGAATTAAAGCGTAAAATTGTTAAGATTGAGGAGGTAATTAGATGTCTTTAAGTAATCAGCAGGTAATTAATTTAATGGAAGAGTTAGCGCCTAAGAAGTTAGCTGCTGAGTGGGATAATGTTGGCTTGCAGATTGGTTCTTATAGTCAACGAATCAGCAAGGTCTTAGTTACTCTTGATGTTACTTCAGATATTATTGAAGAAGCAGTAAGTAAAGATGTAGACTTAATTATTTCACATCATCCGGTGATCTTTAAACCTCTATCTCAAGTTAGATTTGATACAGCTGAGGGCGAGATTATTCAACAAGCAATTCAAAATCAGATCAGCATCTATGTAGCTCACACTAATTATGATATTGCCCCGGGTGGTTTAAATGATATTTTAGCTCATCGTTTAGGATTAAATGAAGTGGAGGTCTTACAACCGACAGCAGAAGATAAGTTGCAGAAATTAGTGACCTTTATCCCTAAAGAGAATGTAGCAGAAGTTAGAAAAGCTATCTCTACAGCAGGAGCAGGTTGGATTGGTAATTATAGCGACTGTACCTTTTCAGTATCCGGGGTAGGAACTTTTAGACCACGCAGTGGTAGTGATCCATATTTAGGTGCTCAAGGTGAATTAGAAGAGGTGGAAGAAGTTAGATTGGAAACAATTGTACCGCAAAGTAAGCTGCGAGCAGTGATTAAAGCATTAGAGGACGCTCATCCTTACGAGGAAGTAGCTTATGATCTATATCCGGTAGAGATTACTGGTCGGAAGTTTGGATTAGGTAGAGTTGGTACTCTTACAGAGGAGTCTCCATTTTTAGAGTATGCTCAACAGGTTAAGAGAGAGTTAATGGTAGATCAGCTGAGAGTAGTTAAGCCTCAAACTGATACAATTCAGAAAGTGGCTGTCTGTAGCGGTAGTGGCTCTGATTTGATTGAATCTGCAGTTTATAAAGGAGCAGACCTATTAGTTACCGGAGATCTTAAGTATCATGAAGCTGAAAATGCTGACCAGTTAGGTATTGGAGTGATAGACGCAGGACATTATGGGACAGAGATTATTATGCAGGAGGCTGTAGTTCAGAGCTTACAGCAGAAGTTACAAGAAAAGAATTTAGAGGAGATTAAAGTGATTAGCTCTGATAAAAATGAAGATTTTATGTCAGTACTTTAAAGGTAGGTCAACAGTGATTAAACTGTTAGGTCTACCTTTTTATTATTAATTTAAGTGTTAGAAGGAGGAGTAAGATGAGTAAAGTAGAGGAGTTATATCGTCTACAGCAATTAGATAAAAAAATCGATCAGATTAAAGAAGAACAGGGTAATCAACAATTATTGGCTAAGCAGGATGAGGTTAAAGATAGGATAGTAACTTTACAGCAGCAGATTGAGATTAAAGAAGAAAAGATAGAAAGTCTTAATAAAGATATTAAGAATAAAGAGTTTAATACTGATAGATTAGAAAAAGAGTTAGCTGAATATCAAGAACAGTTATATAATGGTGAGAGTAATCCTAAAGAGTTAGAACAGTTACAGACTAAGATAGCAGAGGTAAAAAAGCAGATAGCTCAATTAGAGGATGAGACTTTAGAGTTGATGATGGAGTTAGAAGAGATAACAGAGAAGAAGAAGGAATTCGAGTCTAAGTTAGTGCAGTTGCAAGATAAAGTTGCTAATCTAAAAAGAAAGGCTGAAAATAAAGAGCAAGAATTAGAGCAACAATTAACCGGTTTCAAGCAAGAGATAGCGTCAATTAAAGAACAGTTAGATGATGAGCTTTTAGCTAAGTATAAACAGTTAAAGGAGTCTAAGTCCGGCTTAGCAGTAGCAGAATTAGAAGATGGTTACTGTATGGGCTGTAGGGTTAGTTTGCCAGCTAAATTAATTGAAGATGCTAAATATAGCAATCAATTAACTAAGTGTGAACGTTGTGGTCGCATACTATACAGCTCTAATTAATCAGAAGGGAGTGCTTTTATGTCAAAATTAAATATTTATACTGATGGTGCTTCACGGGGTAATCCTGGCCCAGCTGGTATTGGGGTAGTAATATTAGATGATAGTAATAACTGTCAAGCTAGAATAGCTGATTATATTGGTCGAGCTACAAATAATGAAGCCGAGTATCAAGCAATTATTACTGCCTTAGAAGCAGCAGTAAATTATGAAGTAGATGAGATCGATCTATACAGTGATAGTCAGTTAGTGGTAAAACAAGTTACAGGAGAGTATCAAGTTCGTAGTGAGAAATTAAAGCCTTATTATCAACAGATTAAGAAGTTATTATCTCAGCTGTCTGATTGTAGATTTCATCATTTACCACGCGAAGAGAACCAAGAAGCTGATAAGTTAGCTAATCGTGGGATTGATGAGCATAATTTATCAGCCGAAGGCAATGATACTGCAAAGGTGATTGAGCGTTTAGATAGACGCTTAGCATCATTTGAGGCTACTCCTCAACTAGCAGATAAAATAGCAGCAGTACAGACAAAATTATCGAAAGTTGATTTAGAGGAAGAGGAGTTAATAGAGCAGAGTATTATTTATGGATTGTTATTAGGAGAAGAGATAAATTAATATTTTACTTGACATTTATAATTTAAGGTGCTATCATTATAAAAGCATTCAGCAATTAAATGCTAAGTAAGTAGGCTGAGTACTCGCAGGTAGAGTCTTATTAGGCTCTACGTGAGGAAAGTCCGGGCTCCATAGAGCAGGATGCTGGATAACGTCCAGCCGGAGTAATCCGCGGGCTAGTGCAACAGAGAGAAGTCCACCTACTTTGTAGGTAAGGGTGAAAGGGTGCGGTAAGAGCGCACCGGGTATCTGGCAACAGATATCGCAAGGCAAACCCCATCTGGAGCAAGACTAAATAGGAGGAGGCTAAGGGCTGCTCGTCCGGCTTCTCGGGTTAGTCGCTAAAGGTAGTAAGTAATTACTGCCTTAGATAGATGAGTACTTTAGATGACAGAACTCGGCTTACAGGCCTGCTTGCTTAGCAGTAGTTAGTTAAGACTTATCCCTAGGGATAAGTCTTTTTTATTTCATATAATTAACTAGTTTAGTGCTATCTTTTCTAGCTTCATTTTATTTTTTAAAAGTAATGTAATATAATAATAAAGAGATAGTAAATAATCCAGCAAAAAGGTGACTTGTTTATGATCACAGAGCAGTTGAATGATAATTGGTTAGGGATGATGCAGATAGTAGAAGTCAATTTAGAAGTACCTCAGATTGTAAAGGAAGTTGAAGAGTTTCTAAGCGACTTAGGGTTAGAACCTATAATTGGAGGAGGAATAATCTCTGATCATTACTTAATTCAGCACGATATAATTACAACTAACAAGTCATCTGATCTCGATATATTCTTAAGTTTAGATACTGATTTAATTGAGCTTAAAGAAGAATTGGTGAACTGTTATGAAGTTACTAAAGTAACAGAGATAGATACTGAGAAGATATTTGCCAATTATAGTGAAGAGTTAGTATCACAGCGGTTAACATTTAAGTACCAAGGATATCAGTGTGATCTGCTCTTTTGTCAGCAGCCGCGAACGAAGATCTGGGACTTTGATCTAACCTTTCGTCAATTTATGTACTGGCAGGATAAGGTCTATGCTACTTACTTAGCTCTCAAAGATTGTCATGATCAGTTATTGCGAGTTCTAAATCCAGTTAATAGTTTAGTAACTTTACAGCGAGTATTAGAGTTTCAACAACGGTATAACTTTAAGGTTAAGCGTACTACATTTAACCTACTGTTGGATTATATTGATTGGCGGGAAGCAAAAGAAGGAGTAGTAGTCAAGGAGTTATTAGACCGCACAACAGAATCTGTCTTAGCTGATGATCTAGCTGAGTATTATTTTCGGTGGTTAAGTCAGAAGAAATCCCACGGTCGAGCGCTGTTAACTTATCTATTATTGACGCAAAATTACCGCAACTCGACATTAACCGATTTAGCAGGTAATTATCAGATAGAGTATAATTCTAATTTAAATTATAAACGCTTTATAAGTAAGGGTAAGGATTTACAGTTTAAGATTGAAACAGAGGTTGAGGATAAAAAAGAGTTATCAACTCAGCTTAATTGGACTAACTGTCGGCGGTTAACTACTTTGTTAGAAGAGCTGACTGCTATTAATTTTCAAGAATTTATTACTGGCAAGCTGAATGAAGAGCGACTGAAATGCATCTATCGGTGGCATTCTCCTAAGCTAGGTAAGATTTTATCTGCCTTAGAAGATTTTATTGTAAAGTTGGATTTGGAGTATTATCAAAATTATGCTCTTAAACTCTGTACTCAACTTAAGAAATTATTTAATAGTCGTGGTCCAAGTAGTCTTAAGTTTAGATTAGGTATCTCTCAACAAGCTAAAGATTTATTAGCTATCTCTACTAATCAGAACTGGACTAGCTGCTTAGAACTTCCTCTTCCCGATAATCAACGTAATAGTGCTGCCCGCATAGCTGCTAATTTACATCCGACTACAATGGTGGCATATATTAGTGAATCTAATAGCGAAGAATGGTTAGGACGGGTTATTATTAGATTACTCCAGGATGGTAATTTAGCTATAGAGAAGTACTATGGTGAACCAATCTTAAAGGAGATACTAATTAAGAAAGTCAAGGAAATTGCTCAAGAATCTGGTTATCAATTTAATAATTCACAGACTAGTCAAAGTTGTGGTTTTGTTGAGTGGAAGCCTTATTCTGACCAAGGTCGCGTAGTAAGCAGGCGTGAAAGTATCTATTATAAGTATGATATAGATTATTCTCAATCTAAGTTTGTAACTGATAAATTAAATAGAATAGATTAAAAGTGGAGTGTGAATTTGATGAAAAGATTAGCTTACTTAGGTCCGCCCGGAACTTTTACTAACCAAGCTGCAGCCTACTTTATAGGTGAGCAGGAAACTAAGTTAATTCCTTATTCTGATTTGAAGTCTCTAATTAAGGCAGTTGATAATCAAGAAGAACAGTATGGCTTAGTGCCAATTGAGAATTCATTAGAAGGTGCAGTTAATATTGTTTTAGATCTATTAGCCCATAAGGTAGATTTAAAGATTGCAGCGGAAGTCTTAATGCCGATTAATCAGTATTTAATTGGACAACCAGGAGCAGATTTAACAGAGATTGATCGGGTCTCATCCCATTGGCAGGCGTTAGCTCAATGTCGCGATACCTTAGATGAACTCTTAGGAGATTTTGAGACAATTGATGCTAATAGTACCAGTGAAGCAGTCTGTAACATTAAAGATAAGCCGAGTAACTGGAGTGCTATTGGTTCTAAATTAGTAGCTCAGTTACATAATTTAGAGATATTGGCAGCTAAGATTCAAGATCAACAGACAAATTGGACTCGATTTGTATTACTAAGTGATCATGATGGTCAAGCTAAAGAAGCGGTTAAGACTTCGCTGATCTGTTCACCGCTTGAGAATCAGCCTGGGATCTTACATGAGATACTCAATGAATTTGCTGTAAGGAATATCAATCTAACTAAGATTGAATCACGACCAGCGCGTAAAATGTTAGGTGATTATATCTTCTTTATTGATTTTGAAGGACATCGTGAGGATCCAGCGGTGGAATCTGCTTTAAATAATCTAGCTGATAAAACTTCGCTGCTTAAGATTTTAGGCTCTTATCCACAAGTAAAGGTCGATTAAATTAAGTGGTGGATAGTAAAATTGAAAAGTGAAAATTAGTATGTTAAAATAATTAAGAAAGTCTGAATTTGATTTTAATACTTTGGTCTGTAGGAGGGATAATGATGGCTGGACACTCTAAATGGAGTAATATCAAACATCAGAAGAAGAAAGAAGATAGACGACGAGCTAAGTTGTTCTCGAAGTTAAGTAAGCGGATAGCTATTGCCGCACGTGAAGGTGGAGGAGATCCTGAGTGGAATCCGGATCTTAGAATGGCAATTCAGAAAGCTAAGGATAATGATATGCCTAAAGATAATATTCAGCGTGCTATTGACCGCGGAACAGGTGATTTAGAGGGCGTTAATTATGAACGGATTATCTATGAAGGATATGGTCCGGCAGGTGTAGCGCTATACTTAGATTTAATGAGTGATAATCGCAATCGTACCGCTTCAGAGCTTAGAAATCTCTTATCGCAGTATGATGGTAATTTAGGTGAAGAGGGCTGTGTAGCCTGGATGTTTGAACGAAAAGGCCAGTTAATAATTAGCCGTAATGAGTTTGAGATTGATGAAGATGCAGTGATGATGTCTGCTTTGGAAGCAGGAGCAGAAGATATTTCAATCAAGGAAGATATAGTAGAGATTATTACAGCTCCAAGAGATTTAGAGGAAGCTCGAGCAAATATGGAGGAAGATGGCTATGAATTTTCTTCCGGAGATGTAGTGATGATTCCTGATAATAGAGTGCAGATTACTGATCAAAAAGAAGCAGAGAAGATTTTGGAGTTAATGGATGAGTTAGAAGGACATGATGATGTACAGGATGTTTACTCTAACTTTGATATTGCTGATGAGGTACTAGAGAAAATAGAGCAGTAAGAAGGTTAGCAATTGGGGTTTAGATAATTATCTAAATCTCTTTTTAAGTCAGGGTATATTATCAGCTAAGTTAGTTAATAATAGTAATAGAAGTGAACTTATATTTGTCATTAACTGTTATCTTGAGGTGGAAGGTGATAATATGCCCTTATAAACGATTTATTTTATTGTTGATAATAGTTGTTATGGTAGCAGCAGTAGGAACTTACTTGGTTTTAGATTTATCGGGAACGGAGAAAGAAAATACTAATCTTAAGTTTAATTCAAAGCAGGAGTTTAATGCTCAAGAAGAAGGATTAGCAGCATTAATTGCTCAAAAACGTAGAGAGTTCGAAAGTAGATTATTAGAGACTGAACTGCAGCTAGGTAGTGATTTAAGTTTCTATCCTACTTTAGTCTTTAAAACTTATTATACCGAGTGTGGAGATGTAACTACTGAGTATAAACAAATAGAGTATGAGTTTGAGCTTACCGATTTAACAGCTAAGTATCCTAAGTGGGAGTTGGTTACTTATAATCAGCGATTAATTATCTTTGAGCGGAAGGTGAAAACAGTCTGTCCTAAGCATCGAAAAAAGCTCTATTTAGGAATTAAGGATGGTAGGGTAGCAATCTTTTATGGTCATCCTAAATCTCAAGTAAGTACTTTGCAGCGAAAGACTGAGATTTTGATTGAACCTCTCCCTCCTAAAGAGGTAGCCGATTTAAGAGCGGGAATTAAAATTGCTTCACAGCGCGAGTTATTGATGATTTTAGAAGGATTAGGTAGTATGCAGGATGAAGAGTTTAAATAGATCTTGTGCTTACAAGCAGCCGTTAAGTCGGCTGTTTCTTTATTGGTTATAGAGTAGAGCAGGAGAAATAAGTTGAGTCTAGAAATTAAAGTTTAACAGATTAAGATGATGGAGGGGAGAGGATGATTGCACAGCTAAAGGGTGAATTAATCAGTAAAGCAGAAGATTATATTATAATTGATGTTAATGGAGTAGGTTATGAAGTCTCTATTCCTACCTCGTTACATAATAATCTTCCGGAGTTAGGTACAGCAGTAATGGTTTATACTCACACTTACGTGCGTGAAGATAGATTTGTGCTTTACGGTTTCTTACAACAGAGCGAATTGCAGTTATTTAGACAGCTATTAAAGATTTCTAAGATTGGTCCTAAAGTAGCAATTGGTATTCTATCTGCTCTGCAAGTAAGGGATTTTAAGTTAGCTATTACTCAAGAGGATATTGAGACTCTAAAGCAGGTTAAGGGAATTGGTAAGAAGACTGCTCAGCGATTGATTTTGGAGCTTAAGGGTAAGATTGATTTAGAGGAGTTAACTACTGCAGATGAGAGTATAGAACAGTCAACAGATCAGAAGCAGCGCCAGGAAGCAGTACAAGGGCTGGTCAATTTAGGTTATAAGAAGTCTCAAGCCCAGCAGGTAGTTCAAAGTGTAGCTAGTGATTTAAGCTCAGCTAGTGAAGTAGAAGAGATTATTAAATTAGCTTTACAGGAGTTAGGACAGCAGAGTGAATCATTGTTGTAACTTAGGAGGACTGTTTTATGGAAGAGCGAATTGTAACACCGGATGAAAAGGTGAGTGATCAAAACTTAGATAGAAGTCTGCGCCCCCAATCATTAGCTGACTATATTGGTCAAGAGAAGGTTAAGCATAATCTGGAGGTCTTTATTGAAGCAGCTCGTAATAGAGGTGAAGCCTTAGACCATGTCTTACTCTATGGCCCGCCGGGTTTAGGAAAGACTACGTTAGCTAATATTATTGCTAATGAGATGGGCGTCAATATTAAAGTTACATCTGGACCAGCTATCGAACGGCCAGGAGATTTAGCAGCTATTTTGACTAATCTTACGCCCAATAGTCTCTTGTTTATTGATGAGATTCATCGCGTTAATCGAGTAGTCGAAGAGGTACTCTATCCAGCGATGGAGGACTTTGCTCTAGATATTATTATTGGAGAAGGTCCTAGTGCTCGATCAGTACGATTAGATTTGCCGGAGTTTACTTTAGTGGGGGCTACAACTAAAGCTGGATTATTGACTTCGCCGCTAAGAGATAGATTTGGAGTAATTAGTAGGTTAAAGTTATATGACGAAGAAGAATTACAGCAGATTATCTATCGGTCGGCTCGAGTGTTGGAAGTAGAAATTGATAGCTTAGGTGCATTAGAGTTAGCTAAGCGTTCACGCGGTACACCACGGATTGCTAATCGCTTGCTGAAACGAGTTAGAGATTATGCCCAAGTCAAGGCTGATGGAGTGATTACTAAAGAAGTAGCTCAAGCAGGCTTAGAGATGTTAGAAGTGGATGAATTAGGGTTGGATGATATTGACCGTAAGCTGCTGTTAACTTTAATTAATAAGTTTGCTGGTGGTCCAGTTGGGTTAAATACTTTAGCTGCCGCAATTGGTGAAGAGGAAGCAACTATTGAAGATGTCTATGAGCCGTACTTATTACAGATAGGTTACTTACAGCGAACTCCTCGCGGTAGAGTAGCTACTAAGTTGGCTTATCAACACTTTGAGATTGAGTATAAGGAGGAGTAGAATGGGAGCTGAATTTGATGGTATGGGACGTAATTTAATTATCATTGGAGTAGTACTAATAACAGTAGGAGTAGTGATGATGTCTAATTTAGATGTTCCGTTAGGTAGACTGCCGGGTGATATTAAGATTAACCGCGAACACTTTAGTTTCTACTTGCCGATTACTACTTCGATTATTTTAAGTATTATCCTATCGTTGATATTGAAGTTATTTAAGTAATTAATTACCAGAAATAAGTTTAGCCACAGAATTTAAGTTGGCAGAGATGGAGGAATTAACGATGAAAGTATCAGATTTTGATTATCATTTACCGGATGAATTAATTGCTCAACAACCAGCTGATCCACGAGATGAATCACAGCTGATGGTCTTAGATCGCAATACTGGCGAAATAAAAGAAAGAATTTTTAAAGAGATAGTAGAATTAATAGAACCAGGTGATACTATAGTGTTAAATAATACCGAGGTAATACCGGCGCGGTTGTATGGCTATAAAGAAGAGACTGGTGGTCAGGTAGAATTTCTTTTACTGACCGAAGTAGCCCAGGATCGCTGGGAGGTCTTAGTTCGACCGGGTCGTAAGGTTAAGCTTGGTACTAGAGTAGTCTTTGGTGATCATAATCTAATTGGCGAGGTTAAAGATCGGACAGACTTTGGCGGACGGGTAGTTGAGTTTGAATATAGCGGAAACTTTGCTGAGATCTTAGATCAATTAGGAGAGATGCCTTTACCACCATACATTACTAAGGACTTAGAGAAAAAAGAGCAGTACCAGACAGTCTATGCTAAAAAACGCGGAGCAGCAGCTGCTCCAACTGCTGGATTACACTTTACAGATCAAGTCTTAAGTGAGTTAGAAGCTAAAGGTGTTAATCTAGTAGATATCACTCTCCATGTCGGTTTGGGAACTTTTCGGCCGGTGCGAGCTGACGAGGTAGAAGAGCATGATATGCACGCTGAATATTATGAAGTAAGCTCAGAAAGTGCTGAAATTATTAATCAGACTAAAGAGAAGGGTAACCGAGTTATTGCTGTTGGAACTACTGTTACCAGAACTTTAGAGACGGTAGCTACTAATGAAGGAGAAGTTAAAGCTGATAAGGGTTGGACAGATATCTTTATCTATCCCGGTTACGAGTTTAAAGCAATTGATGGATTATTGACTAATTTTCATCTTCCTGAGTCTACGCTGATTATGTTAGTGAGTGCTTTTGCTGATCAAGATAAAGTAATGAATGCTTATCAACACGCTATTGAAGAGGAGTATCGCTTCTATAGCTTTGGCGATGCAATGTTAGTAATATAAAGGAGGAACTTAGATGTCATTCGAATATAGATTAGAGCAGGAATCAACAACTACTAAAGCTAGAGTAGGTGAACTATCTACTCCTCACGGTCAAATTGAGACTCCGGTCTTTATGCCGGTGGGAACGAAGGCTACAGTTAAGACAATGAGTTCGGAGGAGTTAGCAGAGATTGGTTCACAGATAATTCTAAGCAATACCTATCATCTTTATCTGCGTCCCGGTCATGAATTGATTGCAGAAGCAGGCGGATTACATCAGTTTATGAATTGGGATCGTCCTATCTTAACTGACAGCGGCGGCTTTCAGGTCTTTAGTTTAGCTGATAGTAGAGAGATTAGTGAAGAAGGAGTTGAGTTTCAATCACATATTGATGGAGCGAAGATGTTTATTAGCCCTGAGAAAGCAACTGAGATTCAGATGTCATTAGGGGCAGATATTATTATGGCTTTTGATGAGTGCCCACCACATCCGGCAGAGAAGAAGTATATTAAGGATTCATTAGAACGGACTACTCGTTGGGCTAAACGCTGTCAAGAAGCACACACTAGAGATGATCAGGCACTATTTGGGATTATTCAAGGTGGAATGCATCGCGATTTAAGAGAACAGAGCGCTGAGGAGATTACAGCTTTAGATTTACCTGGTTATGCAATTGGAGGTTTAAGTGTTGGGGAGAGTAAGGATTTAATGTTAGATGTATTAGAGTATGCACCTGATTTATTGCCTCGTAATAAACCGCGTTACTTAATGGGAGTAGGTACACCAGAGGACTTATTTGAAGGTGTTATGCGCGGTGTGGATATGTTCGATTGTGTCTTTCCGACGCGGATTGCTCGTAATGGTGCTGTCTTTACAAGTCAGGGGCGAATTACTGTTCGTAATGCTACTTATAAACGTGATTTTACACCGCTTGATCCTAATTGTGACTGTCATGTCTGTCAGAACTACAGCCGAGGTTATATTCGACACTTAATTAAACGTAATGAAATTTTAGGACTGCGCTTGACTACCTATCATAATCTATACTTTTTACACCAACTTATGACTCAGATGAGAGCGGCGATTAGAGAAGGACGGTTCTTAGAGCTTAGAGAGGACTTTTATCGTCAGTATGGCATAGAGTTAGAGAATTAGAAAAAGGTTGAGTTAAATAGAGGAGATAATTTGCTTATCAGGAAATACAAAATAAGTGATTAAATTAAGGAGGAATTATAATGAAAGACTATATTATTAATTTTTTACCGTGGATTGCAGTTTTTGCTATCTTTTGGTTCTTATTTATTAGACCTCAACGTAAGAAGCAGCAGGAGCATCAAGAGATGGTAGATAAGTTAGAAGTAGGTGATGAAGTAATTACTATCGGAGGAATTAAAGGTGAGGTTAGTCAGATTAATAGTAACGGTTTTAAGCTAAAGATCGCTCCGGAAGTAGAGATTGAAGTAGTTAAGAACTCGATTGGACAGTTAGCTGTGGATAAGTCTGACGAGGATGAATAAGATGCAACTTTCTAAGGAGGAAGTGAAAGAATTTTTAGAATCGGTTGTTATTGC
>JBNJEL010000034.1:0-18258 GCA_051745835.1 Bacillota bacterium | reverse complement strand
TGACGGCGCAAACCGCGCCCGAAATAACCGACAATGCTTTGGCATAATTGCTCCTGCTATCGGTGGAATTATCATGTCCTATGCAATGGGCGCAGTATTAAATAAGAAGACAATCTTTGCTGAGCGTGAAGATGGTGAGATGACGCTTAGAAGAGGCTTTAAGATTAAGGAAGGCGAAAAGGTGTTATTAGTCGAAGATGTGACTACTACTGGTGGTTCTGTACGTGAAGTAATTGATCTCGTTGAAGAGCATGGTGGTGACTTAGTAGGAGTTGGTATCTTAGTTGACCGTAGCGGTGGCGAAGTTGACTTTGGAGTACAGAAGGAAGCATTACTAACAGTAGAAGTAGAGACTTATGAACCAGAAGAATGTCCACTATGTGCGGAAGGTTTACCGATTAATAAGCCAGGTAGTAGAGATATATAATAAGTATTTAAGCTGAGAGTGTCCCGATGAGGGGCGCTCTTTTTTTGTTGATTAACTGTAAATTTAAGTTATCTTTGTTAAGTTTAAGATTAATAAGTATAATTTTGCAGGAATGTTAAGTTGATTATACAATTAATGCTACTATAGCCCTGCTTTATTTTGAGCTCTTTTTTTGAGGAGATATAAAAATATATGTAATTACCTTTTAAATGATCTCCTCCTCTCTTAAAGTTTGAGTTATAATTTGTCTTTTACAATAAGTTGTAAAAGTCGAGGGTTAATTCTAAAAAGATCTAATAAATTATTATTAAAGGATATTTAATTTTTATTTAACACTATTTTAATAATCATTCTATATAATATAAATAAGGTCACCACCGGAGGAGGAGAGAAAATGAATCGTTTAACTGATCATTTACTGGCTCGGGATCTTCAACTATTTAAATTTGTTCAAGCTAAAGTTAGATGTCAACTGTTAAACTTAGTGATGGCTTATATAACTTATTTAGGTGGGGCTGTATTTACTATTTTGTCACCTCTGTTATTAATTATCTTAGGGCGTGGTGAACTTATTAAAGTAGGCTATGAGATATTAACATCATTGACAGTTAGTCATTTTGTAGTGCATATCATTAAACGCAAGATTAATCGTCCTCGTCCTTATAAAATCTTAGAAGAGATTGAGATCTATATTGTACCTTTTGAAGATTACTCCTTTCCTTCGGGACATACCACAGCAAGTTTTTCGATGGCAGTAACACTTAGCTTCTACTTTACAGGCTGTTTGGTATTGTTGATTTCATTAGCTTCCCTAGTGGGCATGTCAAGGGTATATCTTGGTGTGCATTATCCTTCTGATGTAATGATTGGTGCTATGATAGGAACGCTATTTTCTACATTACTTCATTTAGGGATAATGTAATTTAATTATCACTTAACCCAGAAAGGAGTTAGATATGAAGGTAGCCTTATTTAGTGATACTTTCTTACCGCAGGTTAATGGGGTAACTAAGACTTTGGATCGGTTAACTGATTACTTTACTAAGCAGGGGATTGATTACTTAGTCTTTGCACCCGAGGATAAAAAGGGAGTTGCTTTAAAGAAGAATACGGAACGGATGTTTAGCTTTAGTTTCTTTCTCTATCCTGAATGTCGGGTTTCACTACCTAATTATTTTAAAATCAAGAAATTATTAGATGATTATAGCCCTGATCTAGTTCATCTAGTAACGCCTTTTAATTTAGGACTATGCGGCTTAAAGTATGCCCAAAGTAGTCAAGTACCAGTAGTAGCTTCTTATCATACCAACTTTACTAAGTATCTTAACCACTATAATCTAAATATCTTAGAGAGGCCGATTTGGCGCTTCTTTAGATGGTTTCATAGTCATAGCGAACGTAATTTCTGTCCTTCTCAGGCTACTTTAGAGGAGCTAGCAGCACAGGGAATAGAGAATTTAGAGATTTGGGATCGAGGAATTAATCCTGATCTCTATTCGCCACAGTTAAGGAGTGAAGATTTAAGAGCTAAGTACTCTCTTCAGGATAAATTATGTTTACTATATGTAGGTAGGTTAGCTCCAGAGAAGAATTTGTATTTATTATTAGAGAGTTTGGAGCAGATCAATCAAAACTATCAAAAAGAGGTTGAGCTATTAATTACTGGAGATGGACCGCTATTAGCTGATTTGAAGGCTGAGGCACCGGAAAATGTTACTTTTACAGGCTACCTGAAGGGCAGAGAACTATCTCAGACCTATGCTTCGGCTGATGTTTTTCTCTTTCCCTCTACAACTGAGACGTATGGTAATGTAGTTTTAGAAGCTATGGCTTCCGGGCTGCCAGTTGTAGGAATTTTAGCTGGAGGAGTTAAAGAGAATTTAATTGATGGTTATAATTGCTTAGCCTGTCAGGAGAACAGTGTAGCTGAATTTACTGCTAATTTAGAGCGGATGATTAATGAAGCGAGTTTAAGAGATAGGTTAAGCAAACAGGCGCGGCAGCATGCATTAAATAAATCATGGGATCAGGTCTTTAGTCGGTTAGTTAGTAGTTATCAAGAGGTAATTAATAGTAAAGAGCAACAAATCATCTCTGCTTAAAGGTGGAATTTGATGGGCAATATTAAACAGAAACTTTTAACAGCAATTAGTTTTAGTTTATTAATCATTATTGGGATTACTATCTTTACCGTTGATCAGAGTACTTGGCAGTCGGTTAAAGATTTAAGAGTTAGTTATCTTTTTTTGGTTATGGTAGTAATTATGATTGATTGGCTGCTTAATGGACTTAAATTATGTATTTTAGCTGCGGGAGTAGGTGTTGATTTACCCTTCTTAACTGCTGTAGAGATAGGATTAGTTGAGAAGTTCTTTACTAATATTACACCTTCAGGTGTTGGCGGACAGCCTTTTAAGATTGTTGCTTTAAAAGAGAATCAGGTTTCGTTAGCTAAAGCAAGTGTTATTGTTATAGTTGAATTAATCTTACAGTTATTATTCTTTATGCTGGGATTCCTCTTCATCTTAATTAAATTACATAAATTATTCTTTTCTTATTTTAATCTGGAGGTATTAATCTTAATTATTCCTTTAGGAGTGGTGGGGTTAGGGATAGTTATCTATTTACTACTCTATAAACCGCGTTATTTAGCGCAATTCTTCTTCTGGTTGATGAATCGCAGCTTGATTATTAAGTTAGTAACTTCTAAGAAGCGACATCGTTGGAAGCGCAAGTTCGTTAAAGAAGTTAGAGTCTTTAACAATACTATTTGGCGTTACCTAAAGAGTAGTAAAGGTGAATTATTCTCTGGTCTATCTTTAACAGTCCTATCGTGGAGCGCTAAATTTATGGTACTCTACTTTGTAATTAGGGGTCTAAATTTAAGTGTAGACTTTTCTTCAATTTATTTATTACAGTTATTAATCTATATTATAGCTATCTTTATTCCGGTTCCTGGTGCTAGTGGGATAGAGGTGATCTTAGCGGGACTGTTAGACCAGTTCTTGCCAGTTGCCTTAGTAGGAATTGTAGTAGCAAGTTGGCGGTTCTTTACCTACTATCTTTATATCTTCTTTGGCGGTTTAGTAACATTTAAGGTATTTAAATTTAAGTTAGATCAGATCTATCGAAAGGAGGAATAAGATGAAAGTTGGCATCTTTGTTGATACTTATGAGCCCCAAGTAAATGGAGTGGTGACATCTATTAAGATGTTAAAAAGTGAGTTAGAGCAACGAGGTCATCAAGTAACAATTATTACTATCGATCATCCTGAACAGGACGAGGAGCTATCAGAAGTGATTGGGCTGCCTAATATTCCTTTTCCTTTCTTTCCTGAGCATCGGATTGGTCTTCTCTACTCTTATCGGATTATTAAGAAGATTAAAGAGCTTAATTTAGATATTATTCACACTCAAACTGAGTTTTCGCTAGGAATTTTAGGTCGGATAATGGCTAAAACTCTTAATCTACCATTAGTGCATACCTATCATACTATGTACGAAGATTATGGCCATTATATTACTGAGAGTGGTCTAAAAAAGTATATTGCTAAATTAGCGCAGAAGGTAAGTAAGCTCTTCTGTTCTAGTTGTAATCGAGTGATTGTCCCAACTAAGAAGGTGAAAGAAGCGCTAAGAGAGTATGGGGTAGAGAATCAGATTGAGGTGATTCCAACTGGAATTAATTTAGAGCCTTTTGAGCAGGATAATTATCAGCCAGAAGAGTTAGAGCAGTTAAGATCTGACTTAAGCTTAGCTGATGATCCAGTAGTACTATACGTAGGACGGATTGCTCAAGAGAAAAGTTTAGACTTAATTATTAAGCAGTTTCCTAAGCTATTGGATAAACTGCCTACTTCCAAGTTAGTCTTTGTTGGTGATGGACCCGAGCGTAATAAGTTAGAAGAATTAGCTAAAGAGTTAGGGATTGGATCAGCACTGCGGTTTGTAGGTGAGAAACCGTGGCAGGAGATAGGACAGTACTATCAGTTAGGTGATGTCTTTGTGTCTGCTTCTACTACCGAAACTCAGGGCCTTACTTTAATTGAAGCAATGGCTTCTCAGCTTACTGTAGTAGCTAAGTATGATAAGAATTTAGAAGGATTAATTGAAGATCAAGTTAACGGACGGATCTTTATTGATGATGATAACTTAGCAGATACTCTTTATCAAGCTCTTACTAATGAGGTAGAAACTAAGCGGTTAGTCAATCAGGCTTATCAAGATGTGAGGCAGCTTTCAGCAGCAGAGTTTGGTAAGAGGGTAGAGAATTTATACTATAGTTTAGCACAGAATAAGCAGAGTACACGCTGTAATTAAGATTAACCTTTATTAAGTAGGAGTGGTGATCATTATTAAGTTTGAACAGCCGGCTTTATTTATAAGTTCAACGGGGCGTACCGGAACACAGTTTTTAGCTCAAGCTTTAGGGAAGATGATTGAAGATTGTACTGCTGTTCATGAACCAGGGACACCATGGATTACTCGACCACAGGAGTGGTTAGCTGAGATTAAACAGTTTGGTCTCTATCATATGACATTAGGACAGTTACAGTCTGACTGCTGTATGTATAAATTAAGTACCGAGCGTTGTAGTAATCGATTATCTAAAGAAGAGGTTATGGAGAAGATTATTCAGATGCGGCGCGATTATTTAGCTGGACTTGAGAGTAAATTATATGTTGAATCCAGTGGGCATATTTATGGTCTTTTAGATCTGTTAGATCAATTATTCTTAAATAGTAAATTTATATTTATTATTAGAGATCCAAGAGAGTGGGTTAGATCTGCTTTGAATACCTTTGAATATATTCTCTATGGACCTTTAGATCCCTCATTTTTTAATTTGAGTATTAAGGCTTCTGATTTTAAGGATGACCCGCACTATCATCGTTGGTCTAAGATGTCTAAATTTGAGAAGTATTGTTGGTATTATAATAAGTTAAATACTTTTGTCTTCGAGCGGATGGCAGAGCGGGATAATTGTAAAGTAATTCAGCATGAACGGATGTTTGGAACTCAGACACGTCATCAGGTCTTTCAAGAACTGCTATCATTTGCAACGACTTATCCTGACTACTGTGAATTGGAGTTTGATTATAGACCTAAGATGTTAGAGCAGAAAGTACACTCTAATGCTAACGAGGGCTTTCCCCACTGGAGAGAGTGGAGTGACCAGCAGGTAGAGATACTTAAACGACACTGTGGTCAGTGGATGGAGCGATTTGATTACGGTACTGAAGCTGAGTGGAATTAAATCGGTTAAATCTAAGTTGGAAATTGTAATTTATACTAATTCAAGGAGGAGTTAACGGTTAAGAGGGAGAATAAATTCTTATAGATTGTAATTAAGTAATGTATGAGGTGAGAGGTAGTAAAGGAGAGTAAATTGAATGAAGGAAGAAGATTTAACAGAACTATTGCAGCAGTTACCTAAGCAGTCGAGTGGAATTTTAGGTAAGGAAGAGTATTACTTTAATTCGGCAGTAGCTATATTGTTAGTTAAGCAAGCAGGGGAGTATCACTTTCTATTTCAACAACGCGCAGCAGATATTAGACAGGAAGCTGAGGTCTGCTTTCCGGGAGGTAAGCATGACCCGATTAGCGATTCTAATTATCAGCAGACAGCTATTAGAGAGACGAGTGAGGAGCTGGGGGTATCTACAGAGAAGATAGAAGTACGAGGTAGATTAGATACTTTAGTAGCAGCGATGGGAGCGACGGTGGATAGTTTTGTTACTATCTTGCAGGTTGAAGATTTAAGTGAATTAGATATCAATCCCGTTGAAGTAGCAGAGGTCTTTACTCTACCTGTTTCCTACTTTATAGAACATCAACCACAGGAGTATCAGGTTAGATTAGAAGTTCAGCCCTCTTATGTAGATGAGAATGGAGAAGAGGTTACTATCTTTCCAGCTGATGAATTAGATGTACCTGATCGCTATACTAAGCCTTGGGGCGGTAGGAGATATAATATATATCTATATCGGATTAAAGATAGAACAATTTGGGGAATTACTGCTCAATTAATTCGTGAATTTATTCGACAATTAGATAAATAATCGTTTATAAGGAGTGGCTAAAAATTATTCGACCTATAATTGTAGCAAAGGAGCTTGGTATTGAATGTCTCATAATCATGACCACCAAAATTTAGCTAATATTAAGTTGGCTTTCCTGTTGAACTTTACCTTTGCATTATTAGAAGTGATTGGTGGACTATGGACTAATAGTATGGCAATTCTATCTGATGCTTTACATGATCTAGGAGATTCGGTTTCGTTGGGATTAGCTTGGTTTTTAGAGGACTATTCTCACCAAGCTCCAGATGAAAAGTTTAGTTTTGGTTACTCTCGTTTTTCGTTATTAGGGGCATTGATTAATGGTATTATCTTAATTGTTGGTTCATTATTTATTTTAACTGAGGCAGTACCGCGTTTATTACATCCTGAGAGTATTAAACCAACCGGGATGATGTTCTTTGCTTTAGCAGGAATAGTAGTTAATGGCTTAGCCGCTTTTAAATTACAAGGTGGAGAGTCATTAAATAAGAAGGTGGTTAGCTGGCATTTAATTGAGGATCTATTAGGTTGGGTGGCAGTTTTGGTGGTAAGTATAATCCTAATCTTTAAGGAGTTACCTATACTTGATCCGCTACTGTCAATTGCAATCACAGGCTATATTCTCTATAATATAATTCAACATTTACAGCAGGTATTAACTGTTTTCTTGCAGGGAGTACCACAGGATATTTCAATTTCTGAGATTGAAGAGGAGATTGCTAAACTTAGTAATGTTAAACGAGTAGACCATACTCATAGTTGGTCATTAGAAGGAGAGACTAACCTGTTAAGTACTCATGTTGTAGTTGAGGAGCAGATTACTAAAGATGAGATAATTAATTTAAAAGAATAGATTAGGGAGTTAGTGAAACAAGAAGAGATTGGACATGTAACAATTGAGATTGATTACATAAAGGAAGTAAAGCCTAAGAAGTGTAGTATAGTTAATTAATAAATAAAGTTTAATAGTCATAGGATTAACAGTAAGTAAAGTGCTTGTTTGACTCCTGGTGATTAAAGGAGGAAGGAAAATGTTGAGTCAGCCACAAAGTATCTTAGAAGAGTATTTTGGTTATCAATCATTTAGACCGGGACAGAAAGAGATTATCGAGAATATTTTAGCTGGTCATAATACATTAGGGGTGATGCCGACAGGTGGAGGTAAGTCAATCTGTTTTCAGATTCCAGCTCTTTGCTTATCGGGGACAACAATTGTCTTCTCTCCCTTGATTTCTTTAATGAAGGATCAGATTGATACCCTTCGTTCGGTAGGTATTAATGCTACCTTCATCAATAGTTCATTAACTGCTTTAGAACGCCAGAGAAGACTACAAGGAGTGCAGCGAGGAGAGTATGAATTATTATATATAGCTCCCGAGCGGCTACAGTCAGAGCAATTTATAAGAGCTTTACAGCAGATAGAGATTCCTTTAGTGGTAGTTGATGAAGCGCACTGTATCTCACAGTGGGGACATGATTTTAGACCTTACTATCTGGCAATTCCGGAAGTAGTTAAGCAGTTACCTAGTTGTCCTCATATTGCTGCTTTTACTGCTACGGCTACTGAAGATGTGCGTGATGATATCGGTAGAATTTTAGATATTACTGCGGCTAATAGATTTATTACTACTTTTAATCGGGAGAACCTAAAATTTGAGGTGGTTAGCGGTGAAGATAAACGTGAATTTATTACTAACTATATTAGTAGTAATCGTGAAGAGGCAGGGATTATCTATGCTGCTACTCGAAAGGAAGTAGATCAATTATATAATTTCCTATATGAACAAGGCTTTGCTGTAGGTAGATATCACGCAGGATTAGAACGAGAAGTTAGAAAAGAGACTCAAGATGACTTTCTTTATGATCGGATTCGGATAGTAGTAGCTACTAATGCCTTTGGAATGGGAATTGATAAGTCTAATGTGCGTTATGTAATTCATCATAACCTACCTAAAAATATTGAGTCCTACTATCAAGAAGCAGGTCGGGCTGGACGTGATGGTAAGATCAGTGAATGTGTGCTCTTATTTGCTCCGGGTGATATTAGATTACCAAAGTACTTTATCTCGGAATCAGATCTACCAGCGAAGCGAAAGAAGTTAGCCTATCAGAAATTACAGCGGATGATCGATTATGCCTATACTGACCGCTGTCTGCGGGGCTTTATTTTAAATTACTTTGGCGAAGAAGATGTGGCTCAGGATTGTAATAGCTGCGGTAATTGTCAGGAGAATCAATCTTTAGTTGATAGGACAATTGAAGCGCAGAAGATTCTATCCTGTGTCTATAAGTTAAATGAACAATACGGAACGACTAAGGTAGCTAAAGTACTTAAAGGATCTAAAAGTCAGGAGATATTAGAGTTAGAACTAGACCAGGTATCTACTTATGGGATTATGTCTCAATTTACAATTAAAGAGATTAAGAACTTAATTAAGTTCTTGGTGGCTGATGGCTATATTGATTTAACTGATGGTAAGTACCCGATATTGAAGTTAAATAGTAGATCATATGATGTTTTACAGCAGAAAGAGGAGGTTTGGAAGCAGGATCACTCCACTTCACATCAGATCTCTGAAACTGATGAGCTATTTGATATTTTACGTAATGTTAGGTTGAAGATAGCCCGGGCAGAGGAGTTAGCTCCTTTTGTTATCTTTCATGATCAGACTTTACAAGAGATGGTTGAACAGTTACCGACTACAAAAGAAGAGATGTTAGAAGTAAGTGGTGTAGGTAGAATTAAGTTTAAGAAGTATGGTGCAGAATTTTTAGCTAAGATTAAGGAGTATCAGGAGTCTAATCAGATTACAAAGCAAGAAAAAGAAGATATTAGAACACAATTAGCCGATGGAAAAGTAGTTCGCAGCCATCATCAAAGTTTTAAACTCTATCAACAGGGGCAGGATTTAGAAGAGATAGCTAAGCAGCGCGACTTAACTGTTAGTACGGTGCAAAGTCATCTGCTCAAGGCAGCTAAAGAAGGTTTAGCAGTAGATTTAGATTTTTTTATTCCTGATGATTATAAAGATATAATTGTACAAAAGATTAAACAAGAGGAGAGTAATAAATTAAGTCCAGTTAAAGAAGCATTACCTGAGGAAGTAACGTACTTTCAAATTAAGGTGGTGCTGCAGCAGATGCAAGCCGGATTACTAAGTAGTTAAGATTAAGGTTAGTGTTTAGATTATTTACAGTAATCTAGTTGATTACCTTGCAAAAATTCAGGAAATATGTTATCTTTAATAATGTCAAAACTGGATAATCTAGCTCGTATATACTCAAAATAAGAGTTAACTACGAGTGAAAGAGTACCTAGGGTTCCACAGCTAGTGAGATAGCTGGTAGGTCCAAGCGGTACAATACAGGTAGCTGTATTACACCAGAGGGAGAAAAACCCAGATGGGTAGGTTTCGCTTGTCCAGAGTGAGGACTATCCAGCTGGGTTTTTTTTATATCCAATAAGCTACATATTAGGAAGGAGAGGGAAAATGGAATTATTAAAGGAGAGAATTAGAGAAGAAGGTAAAGTTAAAGCAGGTGATATTCTAAAAGTAGACTCTTTTTTAAATCATCAAATTGATCCGGAATTAATGAATGAAATGGGTAAAGAATTTGTAAATCGCTTTGGAGAGGACGGAATTACGAAGATTTTAACTATTGAGGCTTCAGGAATTGCAGTGGCAACAATGGTTGGTCTAGAGCTAGAGGTTCCAGTACTATTTGCTAGAAAAGATAAGCCGTCTAATATGGATGATAATTCTTATTCTGCCGAAGTTAAATCTTATACTAAAAATAAAGTCTATAATATTAATGTCGCTAAAGAGTATTTAGAAGCTGATGATAAGGTGCTAATTATTGATGATTTCTTAGCTATGGGACAGGCAGCTTCAGGTTTAATAGAAGTTGTAGAACAGGCTGGAGCAGAAGTAGTAGGTGTAGGAACTGTAATTGAGAAAGGATTCCAACCTGGCGGAGATAATCTACGTCAGTCAGGAGTTAAAGTTGAATCACTTGCTATTGTAGATGAATTAACTGAGAATGAAGTAATCTTTGCTGAAAATAATGAGTAGTTTTGATTTAATAATATATTAGTTGTGAGCAGCCTTAATTGAGGGCTGCTCTTTTATTTTATTAATCTTAAGAAAGGAGAGATTAGATGTCAACTAAGAAAGAAGCTCCACAATCATTACTACACGTCTCTTTGTAGCAGCTTTATTTGGAATTGGGATTGAATCACTGATCGGACGAGATGCTGAACTTACTACTTATCAGCAGATGTTGAATTTAAAGATAATCTGGTCTCTATTTGCTAGTATTGGATTAATTATTTCGTTAGTGCAGTTAGAGCAGATGAATCTATTAGTAATTTTCGGATTAATGACATTTGTCATCTTTAATGGTGTATGGATTTATTGGAAATGGTATTTAGGTCGGAAATATTAAAGCAGAATAAAATATTTGATTATTTTGTCGATTTATGAAATAATTATATAGTGTGATAAAAATAAACCGCCGGATTCACGGCGGTTTTTCTGTGAAGATTTAATATTGTTTAAGGAATAATTAAGCAGTTTCAGAAATTTCATCAATGCAATCTTGGCAGACAATTTTTCCTTTATAGATAGTAGTATCACTAGCTTCACCGCAGAAGATACAAGCTGGTTCATATTTTTTGAATATAATACTATCATCATCTACGTATATCTCAACGGAATCTTTTTCTTCTAATTGTAGATTTCTTCTGATTTCAATTGGGATAACAATTCTACCTAGTTCGTCTATTTTTCTTACAATTCCTGTAGCTTTCATGCAGGACACCTCCTTTTTCGACAAATCTCTTAACTTAAACAGATTATAACATAAGTTACATTTAAAATCAAGGATTTAATTAATTTGATTTTTGCCTATAATTTAATCTTTATGGACAAATTTATAGTAAGAATCAAAAAGCAGGTTATAATTTTAAATAGAAGCCAGATTAGTTTAAGATTAATGAAGGGATTGAAAGATAAATCTGGAAATTATTAAATAGTAGTATAAAGTATAAAGGGGGAATATAAATGTTATCAGATGAATTATTAGATGCTTTAAATGAACAGATGAATTTTGAATTCTTATCTGCTCATTATTATTTAGGAATGGCGGCTTACTTTAAAGATGAAGATTTAGATGGATTTGCCCACTTCTTCTGGGTACAAGCTGAAGAAGAGCGATTCCACGCTGAGAAGTTCTTTAAGTTTATCAATGAGATGGGTGGTAAAGCTGAGATTGATGAGATCTCTCGACCACAGAATGATTTCGATTCTATTGCAGATGTATTTAAGACTGCCTTAAATCATGAACAGGAAGTTACCAGCAGAATCTATAAAATAATGGATATGGCTCGCGATGAGAGTGAGTATGCTACAATTAGCTTTTTAGATTGGTTTGTTGATGAACAGGTTGAAGAAGAAGATACTATGGAAGCAATTTTAAATAAGGTTGAACGATTAGGTGAGAATAATCAAGGTATTTTTATGTTAGATAAAGAGTTATCGCAGCGTGTCTTTAATCGACCACAAGATGTAGAAGAGATATAATTTAATGTTATAAGTAAGGATCCTGGATTAAGTTCCAGGATCCTTTTTTTATCTTGCAATTAGTGAAAAGATTTGCTATTATATAAATAGATTTAAATATGTTTATATAATATTAAAAGCGAGGGGATTAATTGTGGGGAAATTTGCAACTACAGCAGGTTTATTAAAGTCTTTGGCTGATGAAAAGAGGTTACGGATTATTAATTTATTAGCTGGAGTGGATGAATTATGTGTCTGTGATTTGACTGAGCAGTTAGCTTTAAGCCAACCTAATATGTCACATCATTTAAAGTTACTTAAGGAGGCAGGGTTGATTACTGCTGCTAAGAGAGGAAGGTGGGTCTATTATAGTTTGAATCACGAAGAGTTAGCTAAAGTAACAGAAGAACTACAATCTATAATTAGTAGTGATGGTTCAGAAACTGATTTTAAGAAGAGTGATTGTCAATAGGAGGGTTAAAGATGCGTTTAGCTATAATTTCTGATATTCATAGTAATATCTATGCTCTGGATAAGATATTGGAAGATATTCAGAAAAGGAATGTAGACCAGATAGTCTGTGCTGGGGATTTAGTTGGGTATAATCCATTTCCTAATCAAGTAATAGAGAGAATACAGAGTGAAGGGATTGAGACGGTCCAGGGTAATTATGATGATGCTATCGGTAATAGTCGGATGGCTTGTGGTTGTGATTATAGTACAGATCGTGAGAGAAAGATAGGTCTATCTTCACTTCAATTTACTGCTGATGAGATAACTGAGAAGAATAAGGAGTTTCTGTGTTCCTTACCTCACAAGTTAGAGTTGGATTTAGGGGAGTATAGTCTCTTATTAGTTCACGGTAGTCCGCGCCAGTTAAATGAGTATCTATATGCTGATAGTCCAGAACTACAAGAGGTAACAGTAGAGTTAGAGCAGGATATCTTAATCTGTGGTCATACTCATCTACCTTACCATCGCGTAATTAATGGTAAACATGTTATTAATAGCGGTAGTGTAGGTAAGCCTAAACATGGTAATTCCAATGCAGTATATACTATTGTAGAGGTAAAGAATGGTCAGGTTACTACTGAGTTTATAGAAGTAGCCTATCCAGTAGCGAAGGTGACTGCAGAAATTAAAGAGACAGAATTAGCAGATGAATTAATCACTGTTTTAGAGACTGGCGTTAGCTAAATAATTAGGGGAGGGATGATGATGAGTGAAATTAAAGTAGAAGTCTATGAACCGCCAATGTGTTGTTCAATAGGGAGAGTGTCTTGGCTGATGCTAAGAAGAAAGATTATTCAGAAAAGATGTTACTGGGGCTTAAAGAAGAACTTGATTCTCCATGTACAGAAGAGATGGCATCATTTAATAAATTTATTGATTATACAGAAGCTGATGAGTATGAAGTAATTGTATTCGATACAGCTCCAACAGGACATACACTGCGTCTGTTAGAGTTACCGATGAATCGGGAGCAGCAGTTAGAGTTTAAAGCTTCGATTGATACTAATACGCAAGCTGATTTAGAATCACAACAGAGATTTCAAAAGGTTATCAGTAAGTTACAAGATCCTCAACAGACTACTTTTAGCTTTGTAGTTTATCCGGAGACTACACCAATTTTGGAAGCTCATCGAGTAGTAGAGGAGTTAAAGACAGTCGATGTTGAGACACAATTAGTGATTGCTAATCAGATTCTACCTAAAGAATACTGTACGACACCCTATTTTGAAAAACGAAGCGCTAAGCAAGATGAACAGCTAGAAGTGATGGCAGATAAGTTTGAAGCTCCAATTATTAAGATGCCTCTATTGGCAGAAGAGATTAAAGGTTTAGATACATTAATTACAGCTGGAGAAAAGTTATACGAAGAATAAATCAATTTAGTCTATAAAAGGATTGATTATCAGTGAAAATTATTATTGATTCTGAATTAAAAGAGTATGCTGCAGATAAGGAATTGAATTTAATTGTCAGAAGACAGAAGATTAATAGTTGTTGTGGAGGTAAGTTAGCTTCGCGGTCAACTTCAAAAGCGAAAACTCCTCCCCAAGTGATTCAAACTAAGCCATCTGAGGAAGATATCAAAGATTATCAGCAGTTTAATAGAGCACAGATTACAATTTATCTACATCAGCATATTTTAGAGGGATACAATGGTTTGAAGTTAGGGGTAAAAAGATTTTTAGGATTTACTAGGTTTACAGTAGAAGCTATTAACTAATATTAATTATTAATAGGAGGGATGATGATGAGTCAAGAAGAAAAGGAAGTTAAAGAGGAATCAGGAGGTTTAGGGTTCTTTGAGAGATACTTAACAATTTGGGTAGCGCTTTGTATTGTAATTGGTATTGGAGTAGGGCGCTTTTTACCGGCTGTTCCGGAGACATTAAGCCAATTTGAATACGCTCAAGTTTCAATACCAGTAGCAATTTTAATCTGGTTTATGATCTATCCAATGATGGTACAGATTGACTTTAGTAGTATTTTGGAGGCAGGGAAGCGACCAAAAGACTTGGGATTAACTTTAACAGTAAATTGGTTAATTAAACCGTTTACAATGGCTTTCTTTGGTTGGTTATTTCTAAAGAATATCTTTAGTCCTTTGATTAGTGCTGGGTTGTCTGATCAGTATGTAGCAGGAATGATCTTATTAGGAGCAGCTCCTTGTACAGCAATGGTCTTTGTTTGGAGTTATCTAACTGATGGAGATGCTAATTATACGTTAGTTCAGGTGGCTGTTAATGATTTGATCTTAGTTTTTGCTTATGCTCCAATTGTAATGCTTTTATTAGGAGTAACTGATTTTAATGTGCCCTATGATACAGTACTGTTATCTGTAGTATTATATATTATTGTTCCTTTAATAGCTGGTTATCTATCACGAAAATATATAATCAAAAATAAGGGGATTGAGTGGCTGGAAAATGTTTATTTAGAGAAATTGGATAACTTTACAATCATCGGTTTACTATTAACTTTGATTATTCTTTTCTCTTTCCAAGGAGATATTATCTTAAATAATCCACTTGATATTCTATTAATTGCTATTCCACTTACGATTCAGACCTTCTTTATCTTTATTCTAGGCTATGGTGGAGCTAAGTTATTAAATTTAGAACATGCTGTAGCTGCACCTGCAAGTATGATTGGAGCTAGTAACTTCTTTGAGTTAGCGGTAGCAACAGCAATCTCTATTTTCGGTCTTCGATCTGGAGCAGCTTTAGCTACAGTGGTAGGGGTTTTAGTGGAAGTACCTGTTATGTTGGCTTTAGTAGCGATTGCTAATCGAACTAAACATTGGTTTGTTAAAGAATAGCTCTAAAATTAAAAATAGCTAGGGATTAATCCCTAGCTATTTAAAAATGTTTATCTGCTTAATCAAAGAATCCATTGCATAAGCAGTTTAATAAGAAGACAACCGCAATTAATTCGATAAAGGAGTTGCAGAAAGAATCATCATAGTCGTAGTTGCACCCCATTATAAGCCCTCCCTTCTAATTGAGTTTGATCTACCGACTGATTATCAATTTAGTCATAATAGCGACAGAATACATCCTCACCCACTTCTTGTAAGATTAAGATAACGATAATAATCTCTATTGCTCCAACATTATTGAAAAATCCGCGAGCCATTTGAAAACCTCCTTTCAGTTTTTTTATTTTCTGAACTTCTGACTTTAATTCACAATATAATATGTCTAGTTGGTTATGATTGTGCAATTAGTTCCCAACAAAAAACAGGAGTATGTCACCTTATATTTTTTGTTGGGAACAGTTAATTAGTTACTCTTTAACAACAATCGTTATCAAAGATGAATAAGAAAGCTAAGAGAATGGCAAGTAACCAAAACCAATCATTACCGCGTCTACGATGATCTAACTCAGCCATTTTAATTTCTCCTCCTTTTTCTATTAATTTGTAATATCATATGTACTGTAAGTTAAAGATGTGTGAGAATAATTACTAACAGAAAATAAAAAAGTTAGGAGCGTTAACTCCTAACTATGATAATAATTTGTAATATAAGGTTTAATTAGTAGTTGTGATCTGTTTTTGACTTTTAAGAATTATCTGTGGTGCGTTCTGATATTCTGTAATTTTGCCTCTGATTTTAACCTGTTTATTTAAATAGTAATCAGCAGGCTGAGCAGGAAAGTTAGCTTGATATCTACTGAAAATAACAGCAGTTAGAGTATCTTGATAGTTAGAACTAAAGTTAAGAAAGATAGCATCACCTGAATTGTGAGTATTATCAATCTTACCTTTAACAACTACTGGTTGATCTAGATATTCTTGAGCTTCTGACCAGGAGATAATTGGGAGTTGCTTGGAGGTGTTTTTCTGCCATAGACCGCGTTTTTGGCGGCGGGCTTTATTTAGTGATTGCTTAAATAGATCTACATATTTCAGATTAGGCGGTATTGTTAGTAGATAAGCATAACCAGCTTTGACTAACTGATTATTAAATAACTGACCATCAGGTAAGTAAAGGTAAGCTAGAGTGCGCTTGTACTGGTCTAATCTTTCCACATCAAATTCAAGATAAGCTGTTTGGTTAGTTAACTCTTTTTTGGTGTAGTGATAAGCTTTTTTTGCTTGGTGCTGTACAGTTTCTCTAATGCTATCTAGTTCTGGAGTGTCAACGCCAATTAATCTAATCTTCTGTCCACTTTTAGTCTCGACTGTATCTCCATCAATTACTCGATTGATGTAAACTTTTTGTAATTCGTTTAGCTGAGATTGATTAAGTTTTGCGTTGGAATCTGTGGTGTTAGCAGTTGATATATTTGATAGATTAAGAATTAAGAGTAGACTAAGCATTAATAAGAAATACTTTTTATTCATAAATTCGTCCTCCTTATTTAAGTTGGCTAGATGATTAAATCTATTATATTATATCAGTTACTGCGAATCAATTAATTCGCTTAGTTTAGAAGTTAGACAGGTGTTTGTCCTATTAATCTATAATAATTAAGATAAGCGAAAAGATTATTGAACGATAGGAAAGGAGTTGAAGATGATGAATCAAGTTAAATATAGTGTAGTAATATTAGTAATAATTCTGATATTTAGTAGTGGCTTTGTTGATGCCGACCAAAGTCAACAACAGCAGATCTTTCAATTGATTGCTGAGAATAAAGAAGAAACTATAGACGAAATGATCGATAATGATAAGTTAGATTTGACAGTAAGGAATGAAAAAGGTAGTACACCGCTTAAGTTAGCTGCTGCTCGAGGATATCTACCATTAGTGAAATTATTTGTTAAAGCAGGGGCAGAGGTCAATGTAAAAGACCAACAAGGGGTTACTCCTTTAATGGAAGCGGCTTATGACGGGAATCAAGCGTTAATTAAGTACTTAGTTGATAATGGAGCTAAGATAAATCAGAAGGATGATGATGGTTGGACTGCTATTTATTATGCGGTTCAACAGGGAGATGTAGAGACATTACAATTATTAGTAGGGCTAGGAGCTAAACTTAACATTACCACTAATCAGGGTATAACTCCGTTAATGATGGCGGTTAAAAGTGAAAAGTTGAGGGTAGTGGAGTATCTAATTAATAATCAGAGGATGGATTTAGAAAGTATTAATGCGCAGAGTGATTCTGGGGAGACTGCTTTGATGATAGCAGCTAGTAAAGGTGATTTGGAAGCAGTAAAGTTATTGGTAGAAAGAGGGGCTTTTCTTAATCAGAAGGATGCTCAAGGTAGAACAGCTTTAGTACAAGCAATTGCTGCCGATAATTCATCAGTAATAGAGTATTTAATTGACTCAGGATCAGAACTTAATCCCCAAGATAATAGTTATGTTACTCCTCTAATTCAGGCTGTCAAAGAACAGAATAATAAATTAGTAAGGGATTTAATTGAGCAGGGAGCTAAATTGAATCTGCGTGATCAACAGGGGAGAACTCCATTATTGTTGGCTGCTAGTAGAGATTATAAACAGTTAGTAGAGCGATTAATTGCTGCTGGTGCTAAGTTGGATCTTAAAGATCAGCAGGGTCGGACACCACTGTTGATGGCAGCAGCTAATAATCAGTTACAGACACTTAAGTTATTATTAGCAGCGGGAGCAAATGTAGATACACGGAATGATCAAGGCTGGACTCCTCTGCTTAAAGCTGCTTATCAAGGTAATCTCAAAGTTGTAGAGCAATTAGTAGAAGCAGGAGCTTATATTGATGTACA
>JBNJEL010000033.1:0-18281 GCA_051745835.1 Bacillota bacterium | reverse complement strand
GGAGGGGTTAGATGTATCTAGTCTTACACGGCCCTAATCTTAATCTATTAGGGCAGCGAGAACCTGACGTTTATGGTAGTTTAACATTAGCCGATATCAATCAACAGTTAGAGGAATTAGCAGCCGAGTTGGGTGTTGAACTAGAAATTGGGCAATTTAATAGTGAAGGAGCAATAGTAGATCGAATTCATCAAGCGTGGGAAGAAGGAGTTAAAGGAATCGTAATTAATCCCGGTGCTTACACTCATTATAGTATTGCTATTCGTGATGCTTTAGCTGGAGTGGAGATTCCAACTATTGAAGTACATTTAAGTAATATCTATCAGCGCGAAGAGTTTCGACACCAATCGGTGATTGCTCCGGTAGTTGTAGGACAGCTATCAGGTTTAGGAGTTGATAGCTACCTTTTAGGCTTGCAGGCAGTGGTTAATCGTTAAGAAAGGAGTTTGTAGATGAGAGAGAGGATTGCTAAGTTAAGAGCTAAATTGGAAGAAGAGAATTTGGATGGATTACTGGTTAATAATCCTCAGAATAGATATTATTTGAGCGGTTTTACAGGAACAGCAGGTACACTGTTAATTAGTCGCAAAGAAGCTGTTTTGATTACCGATTTTAGATATGTAGAGCAGGCTGCAGAGGAAGCAACAGAATTTGAAGTAGTAGAGCATGGTTCACCTAAACTGGATACTCTACAATCCGAAGTTAAGAGATTAGGGATTACTAGTTTAGGTTTTGAAGCGCGTCAGGAGAGTTATCATGCTTACCAACGTTATCAAGAGCAGTTGGATGTAGAGTTAGTGGCTACTAAGCAGTTAGTTAAGCAGTTGCGGCGGATTAAAGATGATAGTGAGGTAGCAACTATAAAAGAAGCTGTTAAGTTAGCTGACTTTGCTTTTGAGCAGATTATAGATTATATTGAACCCGGTATGACTGAGCAGGAGGTTAGTCTTGAATTAGAGTATATTATGCGGCGGCAGGGAGCTTCTCAAAAAGCTTTTGACTTTATAGTTGCTTCAGGAACGCGAGGAGCTTTGCCACATGGTGTAGCTAGTGAGAAAGAGTTAGCTGTAGGAGAACTGTTGACTATGGATTTAGGCTGTACTTATCAACGCTATAATTCTGATCTGACTCGTAATTTGATTATTGGGTCTAAACCAACAGCTAAACAGCAAGAGATCTATCAGATAGTATTAGAAGCACAGTTAGCAGCTTTAGAAGCTATTGAACCGGGTAAGAGTAAGGCAGAGATTGATCAGATAGCACGAGATATTATTTCGCAAGCAGGCTATGGAGAACAGTTCGGTCACAGTCTTGGTCATGGAGTGGGCTTAGAGGTTCATGAGAAACCTAGTTTAGCTGCCAATCAGGATGGTCAATTACTACCTGGGATGGTCGTAACAGTCGAACCGGGGATCTATATTCCAGACTGGGGTGGAGTCCGTATTGAAGATATGGTAGTGGTAACCGAAAATGGCTGTGAGATATTAACTACAGCTAGTAAAGAATTAATTAGGGTTTAACTTCAGAGTTTAGGCAGGAGATTTAAGTTTCAGTCTAGAAAATAAATTAGTGGCTTAGAAAAGTTTGTTAGTGCTAATTTAAGTTAAAAATGAGGAGGTAAAAGTGTTGATTTCGACTAGTGATTTTAATACTGGATTAACTATTGAGCTCGATGACGAACTGTATAAAGTTGTTGATTACGATCACGTTAAACCGGGTAAAGGAGGCGCTTATGTACAGACCGAACTTAAGAGTTTAAATGATGGGACTACAATTACTAAGCGTTTTAAGTCCGGGGAGAAGGTCAAGCAGGCTTATATCGAAAAGCGTCCGTATCAATATCTTTACCGTGATGGTGATGGATATGTCTTTATGGATAATGATACTTACGAACAGGTGAGCTTAAGTCAGGATAAATTAGGCGAAGCTGTTAAGTACTTAAAGGAGAATCAAGAGATTAAGTTAGAGTTACATGATAAACAGGTTATTGGGGTTGATATTCCTAATGCTGTAGAGTTAGCAGTTGCTTATTCTCCGCCGGCAGTGCGCGGTAACACTGTTTCAGGTGGTTCTAAGGAAGTAGAGTTAGAGACAGGAGCTAAAGTAGATGTACCGCTATTTATCGAAGAAGGCGATGTCTTAAAGATAGATACTCGTAGTGGAGAGTATATAGAACGAGTTTAAGCTGAAAATAATTAAATAGTAACTATTCAAAGAATGTATTGGCTGCCCAATACATTCTTTTTTTATTTAGATTGCATATTTTTACCAACTGATTAATAGGTATTATCTAGAGGTGATAGCTAATGCTTAACCAGATTACTACAGAGATCAAGCCCTTATTAGCTGCTAATCTGCGCCAGATATTAAATCGAGTTGATGATCAGATTTTAGCTGCAGTAGAGGAGATTAGACTGCGGGTTAATCAGCCGTTAATCTTAAATCTACATCAGGAAGAAGTATTGATTACTGCTCAAGGTGGAGTTACCGAAAGTTATCAAGCAGCTTATCAAACAACTAAAGCAGATATTAATGAGAGTATTAATCTAATGACCAACAGTTCTCTCTACGCTCTCGAGGAGGAATTAAAAGAGGGCTATTTGACTTTGCCCGGCGGACATCGAGTCGGGTTTGTAGGTGAGGTTATTACTAGTAATAATCAGATTGAATTAATTAAGAACTTTTCAGGTTTAAACATCAGATTATCCACCGCAGTGATTGGAGCAGCAGATAATATTATTCAGCAGATTATTAAACACCGCAGTAGCATCTATAATACGTTAGTTATCTCACCTCCGCAGTGTGGTAAGACAACACTATTGCGAGATTTGATTAGACAGTTAAGTACTGGAGTAAAGCAGGTTAGTTTCAAAGTAGGAGTAGTAGATGAACGGGGGGAGCTAGGCGGTAGCTATCAAGGTATAGCACAAAATCAATTAGGTCCGCGGACTGACCTACTAGCTAACTGTCCTAAATCGGCAGGGATGATGCTTCTAATTAGATCAATGTCACCAGAAGTCATCGTTACTGATGAGATTGGCAGCAGGCGTGATGTCCAAGCTATCTCGGAAGCGATTAATGCAGGGGTAAAGATTATCACTTCAGTTCATGGTACTAACTTAGCTGAGATTAAAGAACGGCCTAATCTGCGACAGATGTTAGAACGAAATTACTTCCAGCGGTTTATTATTCTCAGCCGCCGTCGAGGTCCGGGTACAGTAGAGCAGATTCTGTGTGGAGAGCAAGTCGGATGATTAAGTTATTAGGGGGATTATTAGTCGTAATAGCTAGTAGTTGTCTAGGCTGCTTACAGGCGAATAAGTATATTAATCGTGTGCGCGAGCTTAAAGAGCTTAAGACAGCCTTTCATTTATTACAGACTGAGATTATGTATGCCGCCACTCCTCTACCTCAAGCGTTAGATAAGGTAGCTAATAAGATCACAGAGCCGTTATCTCATCTCTTTAAAAGCTGTCAGCAGAACTTGACTACACAATTAGGAGTTACAGCTACTAAAGCTTGGCAGATAGCTTTAGAGTCTCACTTTGATAAGACAGCTCTAGGAGCTAATGTAGAGCAGATATTAATCAACTTTGGTCAGAACTTAGGTGCTAGTGATCGCAAACACCAAGAGAAGAATCTAACCTTAGTCCAACAGGAATTAGAATTAGCTATCGAGCAGGCAGTAGATTTAAAGCAGGGTAATGTCAAAAAGTGGCGTTATTTTGGTGTGTTAGGCGGCTTATTAGTTGTAATTCTGTTATATTAAGTCGGCGGAAGGAGCAGAAGAGATGAATGTAGATTTAGTATTTAAGATTGCTGGATTAGGAATCTTAATCTCAATCTTTAATATAGTCTTAGAGCAGGCTAACAAGGAAGAGCAAGCGGAGATGTTAACTTTAGTTGGAGTAATCATAGTATTGATGATAGTCATTAGATTAATTAATGATTTGTTTATTAATGTTAGACAGATCTTTGGCTTTTAAATGGAGGAAGAGTAAATGGAGGAAGAGTAATGGAAATAATTAAAGTTGTTGGTTTAGGATTAATAACAGTCATTTTAGCTATTTTGATTAGAAAAGAGGAACCAGAGATTGCACTCCAACTTAGCTTAGTAGTGGGCATCTTAATCTTTACTTTAATGTTAGGTAAAGTAGTAGCGATTATAGGACTTCTACGCGATTTAGCGATGGAGGCTGAGATTGATCTAATCTACTTAGATACTATTCTTAAAGTGATTGGGATTGCTTATATAGCAGAGTTTGGAGCTGCAATTAGTCGCGATGCTGGTGAGAGTGTGATTGCTTCTAAGATAGAGTTTGCCGGTAAGGTATTAATTATGGTCTTAGCAATTCCAATTATGTTAGCTATTTTAGAATCAATTATGCAGCTTCTACCATGAAGTAAGATTTCTTATAAAGGTGTGATATAGTTGTGGCAGTCCAACAAATGCAAAAAGTCTTCTTAGTAGGAATAATTTTACTGTTAGCATTACAGTTAGCTACTTTTTCCACTGCTGCTGCACCTAGCGGCGAAGAATTAAATCAGAGCTTACAGCAGAAGCGGGGAGAGTTAATTGAAGAGCAGCTAGATAAGTTAGATATTAGTCAAATTCGCAAGCAGATTGAGAAGTTAAATCGTGAGACCGGTGATTATTTACCGCGATTGACTCTAGATGATTTATTTAATCTATTTACTGATCAAAAGTTGGAAATTAAGTTAAGTGAGATTCTACAAGGTTTGATGAGGTATCTACTTAGAGAGATAGTGATTAATTTAGATCTATTAGGTAAGCTGATTATCCTAGCGGTGATAGTAGCTGTACTTAAGACTTTCCAAAATTCCTTTTCTAAACAGGGAATTGCTAAATTAGTTAATAGCCTTGTCTACTTAGTATTAGTTATTTTAGCTCTTAATTCGTTTAAGGTGGCATTAGCAGTAGGGACTGAGACGATTGATAGTATGGTTAGTGTGATGCAGGCTCTACTACCGACACTCTTAACTCTTTTAGTTGCAGTTGGAAATATCACTTCTGCTTCTTTATTTCAGCCAGTAACTTTTTTAGTAGTTAATCTTTTGAGTGTTTTAATTAAGAATGTCATCTTTCCCCTGCTATTACTGTCAGTTATTTTATCTGTTGTTAATAATATTTCAGAGAACTTTAATGTTTCAGGATTAGCTACTTTAATTAAAGAAATTAATATTGGATTATTAGGACTCTGTTTAACCATCTTAATTGGCGTCTTAGTAGTTCAGGGAGCTGCGGGGGCAATTAGTGATGGAGTAACGATTAGAACAGCTAAATACTTAAGTGGTACCTTTATACCAGTAGTGGGTGGTATGGTTGCTGATGCGTTGGATATGATGATTGGTGGCTCACTATTAATTAAGAATGCGTTTGGGATTTTAGGTGTGGTTATTATCTTCTTTTTTTGTGCTTTTTCAGTACTTAAGATTGTAGCTTTGATCTTTATCTATAAGTTTGCTCGGGCAGTAATTCAACCGATTAGTGATCCTAGGATAGTAGCCTGTTTAAATGATTTAGGTAACAGCTTGGTCTTAGTTTTTGCTACTGTATTATCAGTAGCAATGATGTTCTTTGTCACGATTACAATCTTAATTGGAGTAGCTAATATGTCAGTTATGTTGAGGTGATTGAATTGATAGCATACTTAGAGAAATGGATTAAGGACTTAGTAACTATTTTATTATTTACTTCATTTATAGAGTTATTGCTACCAGAGAGTAGATTAGAGAAGTATACACAAGTAGTCTTAGGACTCTTTGTAGTGATAGCAATTTTAAATCCTATCTTAAATCTCTTTAATGCAGATTATAACTTTTATCAATTAAGTGAAGTATTAACTGCGGCTAGTCAACCAGAAGTTGAGATGTCTGAGATTAAAAGAGATGGTCAAAAGTTAAGACGAGAGAGGCAACGACAGGTGGTTAATAAATATCGCGATCGCATTGCAAGGCAGGTTACCGCTTTAGTAGCTATTAATCAAGAGTTAACTAAAGAGCAGGTAGAAGTTAAGCTGACAGATCAACAGCAGATTAAGCAGTTAATTATTAAATTAGATCGTAAGGTAACGAAGGATTTCCAGGACAGTTCTGATGAGATTAGAGTAGGAGAGATTGAAGCAGATAGTAATTCACAAGCAAAATTAGAAACTGTAGATACTCTAAAGATCAAACGGAGATTGGCTAACTTTTATAATCTGAGTACTGACCAGGTTATAATTAAGAGTGATTAATCTGGAGGGATAATAATGGCCGAACAGGGATTGCTGACAAAGATTAAAGAATTATTGTCTAAAAAAGGTAGTTATAGATTAATAATTATTTTTTTAACAGGAGTTATCTTAATCTCTATAGGTAACTTAATAGGAGTTGAAGATACCAAAGAAGATTCTGTTAAATCACAAACTAATCAACAGAAAGCAGATTCGCACCAACTAAATAATGAGTCATTAATGGAGCAGAAGTTAGCAGAAATTTTAAGTAATCTATCGGGAGTAGGTGAAGTCAAGGTAGATATTACTTTAGATAGTGGAACTGAATATAAGTATGTAAGAGATGTAGATACCTCGTCTAAGAATACACAGGAGCATGAAGGCAGAGAGGCGCATCAAAAGAGTAAGCGAGAAGAAGTAGTGGTTATTCGCAATCAATCAGGCGCAGAAGAAGCAGTAGTTAAACAGGAGATTAAGCCTCGAATTCGTGGGGTAGTAGTCGTAGCTCAGGGAGCAGAAGTATCACAGATTAAGGCAAATTTAGTAGCGGCGGTGAAAGTAGGGTTAGGAGTAGAAACACATAAGATAGTTATATTACCAATGAAAAGGTAGGTGTTAATATGTCAATTGTAATTAAGAAGAAATTAGTTTGGTTTTTAGTATTAATGTTATGGGTAGGGATGTTGTCAGCAATAGTGGTTTATAACGATGATGGTGCAGTCTCAATTACAGAAGATAAGGAAGCTACTACGCAAGCAGAGCCGGTAAGTAAGATGCAATTTGAGGATACTGAGGCTTTAGAGGAGAAGTTAAGAACTATGGAACAGCAAAGTATTAATGTTGCCAAATCAAGTCAAGAAGGTACAGAACAGGGAGAGGATTTCTTTGTGGAGTATAGATTAGAAAGGGATAAGATTAGAAGTAAGCAGGTTAATCTATTACGGGAGATGATTAATAATCCTAATTCTGATAAGGAATTAAAGAATAAGGCGCAAGATCGTTTATTAAAGTTAACTAATAATTTAGAGAAGGAGATGGAGATAGAGAGCTTGATTAGAGCTAGAGATTATCAAGATGCTATTTCATTTATTCATCGAAATTCTGTAGATGTAATTATTGCAACTAACGAAGAGTTACAGAAAAAAGATGTAGCTAAGATTGGTGATATTATAGCTAAGACTACAGGGCTTGACATCGAAGATATTACGATTATTGAAAAGAAATTTTAGAAAATTGACAAAGGTGCTAAAAAAGTATATAATTATAAAGCAAGATTATACAACTCAGGTTGCACAAAGACCTGAGTTTTTCTATAGATTAATCTATCTGCGATAAAGGCAGTATAAAAAAAGAGGTATTTGGAGATAATTGTAGAAATTAGTACTATAGGAGATTGTAAGGAGGGAGTAGTATGTCAAAAAAGGTTAAAGTTACTGATACTACTTTGCGCGATGCCCATCAATCATTATGGGCTACTAGAATGAGAACTGAGGATATGTTACCTATAATTGATAAGCTTGATAAAGTTGGCTACCACTCTATGGAGGTTTGGGGCGGAGCTACTTTTGATGTTTGTATGCGTTATTTAAAAGAAGACCCTTGGGAACGACTAAGGTTGTTAAATGAATATACGGAACATACTCCGTTACAGATGTTACTTAGAGCGCAAAATGTAGTTGGTTATAAGCATTATCCAGATGATGTAGTTAGAAAGTTTGTTCAATTGGCAGCGAAGAATGGAATAGATATCTTTAGAATTTTTGATGCACTGAATGATGTGCGTAATATGAAGACAGCACTAGAAGCAGTAGGTGAGACTGATGCACGGGCGCAGGCTACAGTAGTTTACACTGTCAGTCCTGTTCATACAATAGATCATTATGTAGAGACAGCTTCTACTTTAGAAGATATGGGAGCAGATTCAATCTGTATTAAAGATATGGCGGGATTACTAAAGCCTTATAAAGCTTATGATTTAGTAAAGGCTATCAAAGAAGAGGTTGATCTACCTCTAGAATTACACAGTCACTATATTGGTGGCTTAGCAGTACCGACTTATGTGAAAGCGATTGAGGCAGGGGCAGATATAATTGATACTGCAACGGCTTCATTAGCATTTGGTTCTTCCCAACCGCCAGTAGAGACAATGACAGCGATCTTTAGTGAGACTGAGTTCGATACTGAGTTTGACTTAGATCTCTTATTTGATATTGATCGATACTTTGAACAGATTAGGCGAGAGAGAGGATTTGAGCGAGGAGTAACAAAAATTACTGATATGCAGACCTTCTCTCATCAGGTGCCTGGTGGTATGATCTCAAACTTAGTATCACAGTTAGAGAATCAAGGTTCATTAGATCGAATTCATGATGTGTTAAATGAGATTCCTAAAGTTCGTGAGGAGTTAGGTTATCCTCCATTAGTAACTCCTACTAGTCAGATAGTAGGTACGCAAGCTGTATTTAATGTCTTATTAGAAGAACGATATAAAGTTATTCCTGATGAAGTTAAATCATATATTAAAGGTTATTATGGTAAGCCGCCGGCAGAGATTGACCCTGAAATTAAAGAGATGGCAATTGGTGATGAGGAAGTAATTACTTGTCGTCCGGCTGACTTACTAGATCCAATCTTAGATAATATTGAAGATGAAGTTGAGGATTATGTAGAGAAAGAAGAAGATTATCTATCTTATGCATTATTCCCACAGGTTGGTTTGAAGTTCTTAAAAGAGAGAAAACAGGAGAAAAATATCTTCGGAGTAGATGATGATGAAGTAGTTAAGGAGGAGGAAGAAGAAATGAATTTAGGTGAAATTAAAGAGCTAGTACAGATTTTAAATGAGACTGATATTTCTGAGATTAACTTAGAGAGTGATGGTACTAAGGTTAATATCAAAAAAGGTGGTCAGGTAGTTCAAGAAGTAGAAGGCGTTTCAGAATCAACAGTTCAAGAGGAAATTCAATCTCAAGCTGCTTCAGCTACAGCAGAACAAGCTACTGAATCAGATTCTTCTGCTTCCCAATCTACAGAAGAAGTAAGTGCTGAAGAAGGCGAAACTGTAGAAGCACCGATGGTAGGTACATTCTATCGTGCTCCAGCACCAGATGCTGATCCATTTGTAGATGTAGGAGATGTAGTAGAAGCTGGTGATACTTTATGTATTGTAGAAGCGATGAAATTAATGAATGAGATTGAAGCTGAAGATAAAGTTAAGGTCTTAGATATTTTAGTTGATGACGGAGAACCAATTGAGTACGGTCAGCCATTATTCTTAGTTGAGAAGTTGTAAAATTTAAGTAGTGAGTGTGAGTAGATAATGGGGGTTATGAAAAATGTTTGATAAAATCTTAATTGCAAATCGCGGTGAGATAGCCGTTAGGATTATTCGTGCTTGTAAAGAATTAGGGATTAAGACAGTAGCTGTTTATTCGGAAGCAGATAAAGAGGCTTTGCATGTAAGATATGCTGATGAAACTTACTGCTTAGGACCTGCTCCTTCGAATAAGAGTTACTTAAATATACCGAGCATTATAGCTGTAGCCGATATGGCTGGAGTAGATGCTATTCATCCTGGTTATGGTTTCTTATCTGAGAATGCTTACTTTGCTGAAGTCTGTGAGACTTGTGGTATTGAGTTTATTGGACCTTCTTCAGAGAGTATGGAAAAAATGGGTGATAAGTCCATTGCTCGCGAGACTATGATTGCAGAGAATGTACCTGTAGTACCGGGGACTGAAGGTGGTTTAAGTGATAAAGAAGAAGCCTTAGAGATAGCAGAGGATATCGGTTATCCAGTGATTGTTAAAGCTGCCTTTGGTGGCGGTGGTCGTGGAATGCGTACGGCTCATAATGCTGAGGATTTAGAACAAGCAATTCAGACTGCCAGTTCTGAAGCTGAAGCTGCATTTGGTAACGCTGAAGTATATCTAGAGAAGTATGTAGAAGAGCCGCGCCATATTGAGTTCCAGATTATTGCTGATAAGCATGGTAATGTAGTTCATTTAGGTGAGCGTGATTGTTCTATTCAGCGGCGGCATCAGAAGGTAATCGAAGAAGCCCCATCACCTGCATTAGATGCTCAGTTAAGAGAAGAGATGGGTCGGGCGGCTGTTAAAGCTGCAGAAGCAGTAGATTACGTTAATGCTGGAACTGTTGAGTTCTTGTTAGATAAAGATAATAACTTTTACTTTATTGAGATGAATACTAGAATTCAGGTTGAACATCCTGTGACTGAGTTTGTTACTGGATTAGATTTAATTAAGGAACAGATTAAGGTAGCTGCTGGTAAGCCTTTAGAATATACCCAAGAAGAAGTAGAAATTAAAGGAGCAGCTATTGAATGTCGAGTTAATGCTGAAGACCCTGATAAGGACTTTAGACCATCTCCGGGTCGATTAGAAGAATATATTGTACCGGGAGGATTAGGTGTTAGAGTAGATAGTTGTGCCTATCAAGATTATATGATTCCACCACACTATGATTCTATGGTAGCTAAATTAATTACTTATGGTCGCGATAGAGAAGAAGCCCTTCGTAGAATGTTAAGAGCATTAGATGAATATGAAATTTCAGGAATTAAGACTACAATTCCATTTCATAAGATAGTACTTAATAATGCATTCTTTAAGCAGGGAGAGTTCTATACTAACTTCATTCAACGTAGAATTTTGAGTGAGTTAGAGTAAGTTAGAGTTTGATCGTTTATAATAAGATTGATTAGTAAGTTGTAAGCTACTTGGGAGGTGGACGAGGTGAATAAAGTGGAGGCTATGGAGCAGGCTGAAAATGAAGTTGGTACTGTTAGAATTGCCAACGAAGTTGTTGGAATTATAGCCGGGCTGGCTGCGACCGAGATTGAAGGTATTGCTGGTATGAGCGGAGGTTTAGCTGGCGGAATTGCCGAAATGTTAGGTAAGAAAAATCTATCCAAGGGTGTTAAAGTAGAAGTTGGAGAGAAGGAAGCAGCTATAGACCTGTATGTGATTACTGAGTATGGAATTAGAATTCCTGATATTGCTTGGGAAGTTCAAGATAATGTCAGACAGGCAATTGAGGATATGACAGGGCTCTCTGTAGTTGAAGTGAATGTTCATGTACAGGGAGTAGATTTTAAGGAAGAAGTTGAGGAAGAAGAAGTCGAAGAGAATAAATTAAGATAGAATAATTACTAACTAACCCTTAATCTATTTAGGGGTTAGTTATCTCTTTTTCTTAAGAAAGGAGAATAGTATGCAGATTATAGACCGGTTAATCATCTTTATCTTCACAATCTGTTTAGGTTTTCTTGCGGTAGTAATGTTAGGTTCTACTGCAGGATTAATTGCTCAGGCTAACTTTCACTCTGTGATTAATCAATTTTATGGACGAGCTGAGGTAGGGATTATTGGTGTTATTTTATTGTTTGTAGTGATTAGAATTCTCTATCCACTCTTTAATAGAGAACAGAGTGTAGCTAATACAGTAGTGAGTGATAATAGCTTGGGACAGATTAGACTTTCGCTTACAGCAATAGAATCATTAATCCAAAAAGCAGTAGCTCAAACTAGAGGGGTTAGAGAAGTAGAGTCTACTTTAGAGCTGAGTGAAGAAGGATTGAATATCTTTTTGGAGGTAGTAGTAACTCCTGATATTAATATCCCTGAGATTAGTGAAGAATTACAAGAGAGTGTTAAGGAGTACTTAAGTAGAACAACAGGAGTCTTTGTTGGTCGAATAGAAATTTTGGTAGATAAAATTGCTCAGGACTCTAACTTAAGAGTGGAGTAAGAGGTGGTAGTATGTCAAGTGAGAAGTTACAACGGTTTTTAGAGATTCTATACATATTTAGAGGACGAATTTTAGGTGTTTGTTTAGGTTTGTTATTTAGCCTAAGTTTTATTTACTTTGGTTTTATTCCCACAGTCTTTATCTTAGGATCAATCTTTGCGGGGTATTATATTGGTAAGCGGTATGATCAACAAGGAGATCTACGTAATATAATTGATGATATTTTACCACCTAAATAGGGTATAATACTACCTAGATTGGGGTGGTCTTTTTTTATGATATCAGTAGGAGGGAATAATATGAGTCAGGAATATAATAGACATGAAGCTAGAAAGTTAGCTGTACAGACATTATATCAGATTGATGTAAATCAGGAGAGTTTAGATAAGAATTTAGAGATGTTAAGTAAGCGGATTGATAATTATAATTTAGCAGATACTTTTTTAGAAGATATCATTGTAGGAACTTATCAACATTTATCTGAGATAGACCAACAGCTTAATCAGAGTGCAGAGGGTTGGAAGGTAACCAGAATGGGTAAAGTAGATCGTAATATTCTGCGTTTAGCAGTTTACGAGCTTCTATACTGTGATGATATTCCGCTAAAGGTAGCGATTGATGAAGCAGTTGAATTAGCTAAAGATTTCAGTACTGATAAGTCTCCTAGTTTTATCAATGGAGTTTTAGGTAGAGTTATCTCTACTCAGGAGGAATAGAGATGGAATTAATTATGGGAATTGATACAAGTAATTATACTACTTCAGTAGCAGTACTAAATAGTGAAGGTAAGTTAATTAGTGAGGCGCGAAAATTATTACCTGTTAGACAGGGTGAACGAGGACTGAGGCAGTCTGAAGCTGTATTTAAGCATGTAGATCAATTCTTTACAGTAGTAAATCAATTAGAAGTAACAGATCTTAGGTCACAGTTAACTAAGATTGTTGTCTCTACTAAACCGCGACCGCTACCTGAATCCTACATGCCTGTCTTTAAGGTTGGTGAGAGTCAGGCGCGCAGTATGGCTCGAGTGTTAGATCTTCCCTTAGAGACTGTTTCGCATCAAGAAGGACATCTGCAAGCAGGAATCTGGTCGGCTGGAGCTTTACAAAGTGATAACTTCTTAGCAGTACATATTTCAGGAGGAACTACGGAAGTGCTTAAGGTGGAGTCTCAAGCTAGTGGGTTTAAGATAGATAAGTTAGGTGCAGCAGTAGATATTCATGCTGGACAATTTATCGACCGCGTGGGAGTGGAGTTAGGGTTAGGATTTCCGGCTGGTCCACAGTTAGAAGAATTAGCTACTCAAGGAGAAAAGGGAGCAGTAATTATTCCTTCGGCAGTAGATGGTTATCAGATGAGCTTCTCTGGCCCTAATTCAGCTGCTATGCGGGCGATTGATAGTGATAAAAGGGCAGCGGATATTGCTTTAGGAGTACAAAGCTGTATTGCTAAAACTCTAGAGAAGGTACTAATTACTGCTTTAGAAGAACATGATCTTAATCAGATCTTAATTGTAGGCGGTGTTGCAGCTAATCAGTATTTACGACAGAGATTAAAGAAACGATTAGAGCATCCGGCTTTAGGAGGTAAACTCTTTTTTGCCCAACCACAATTTAGTAGTGATAATGCTGTTGGAGTTGCCGCGTTAGGTATCGATAATTAAGCTGGGCTTAAATTTTTAAAAATTCTGTAGTTTTAAAAAAGGATTTTGGATTTAGTTAGTGAATGTATTATAATGTAGTTGAGAATTTGAGGGGAAATTATAAACTATTAGGGGAGGTATTAATATGTCCGAAGAAACATTAATTTTAGATGGAAGCGCTACATCTAAAGAGATTCAGATGGAGATTAAGAAGAAAGTTGAAGAGTTAAAAGAACGTGAAGGTGTTGTACCAAAATTATCAATTGTCTTTGTAGGAGATAATCCTGCTTCAGCTTCTTATATTAAATTACAGCAGAAAGTTTGCGATAAAGTAGGTATTGAATCTGAAGTGGTTGATCTGCCTGAGGATATTTCAGAAGCAGACTTATTAACTAAGTTAGAAGATTTAAATACTGATGATGAAGTAAATGGTATCTTAATCCAGATGCCGCTACCAGATCATATTAATGATGATAAGGTAATTAGAGCAATCAATCCAGATAAAGATTTGGATTCATTCCATCCATATAATATTGGTGAATTAGTAATTGATGGTGATGCTTATGTGCCTTGTACGCCAGAGGGTGTAATGGAATTATTCGATAGATATGATATTGAGTTACGAGGTAAGGATGTAACAGTAGTTGGTCATAGTAATATCGTTGGTAAGCCAATGGCATTACTACTACTTAATAGAAATGCTACTGTTTCTGTCTGCCATATTGATACTGATGATACAGCTAGCTATACTAAAGACTCTGATATTGTAATTGTAGCTGCTGGAGTACCAAACTTAATTACTGAAGATATGATTAGTGAAGGTACAATTGTTATCGATGTTGGTATTAATCAGGTTGATGGTAAGATTGTTGGCGATGTTGATTATGAAAATGTAAAGGATAAAGCTGGAGCTATTACTCCTGTACCTGGTGGAGTAGGCCCGATGACAATTGCAATGTTACTTAAGGATACTCTAAAGTCCTGCAAAGAAATGTTAAATCAATAATCACTCATTAAATAGAAAGTAGGTATACTCTAATGCAGCAGAGAGTAGTATCGGTTACAGAGTTAACTAATTATCTTAAAGATAAATTACAGAGTGATGCATTATTAAGGGATCTCTCCATTACTGGGGAGATCTCTAATTTTCATCATCACTCTTCAGGTCATATGTATTTTACTTTAAAGGATGATACTACCCGAATTAAGGTAGTGATGTTTCGTAGTAATAATCAGCAGTTAAAATTTCAACCGGAGTCTGGGATGCAGGTCATAATTAAAGGTTATGTAGATATTTACAGAAATCGTGGTGAGTACCAACTCTATGCTCAGCAGATGCAGCCGGCTGGTGTTGGAGCGTTACAGATTGCTTTTGAGCAGTTAAAAGAGAAGCTACAGGCAGAAGGATTATTTTCCTCGCACTATAAGCAGCAATTACCTGAATATCCTATTCGAATTGGAGTTATTACTTCTCCTAGTGGTGCTGCTATCAAAGATATTTTATCAGTAATCAAACGAAGATTTGCAGGAGTAGAAATTCTACTTGCTCCAGCGACTGTACAGGGTAAGCAGTCTGCACCTACTTTAGTACGGGCTATAGAGCAGTTAAATAGAGTGTCGGATGTAGATGTGATTATTATTAGTCGCGGTGGTGGTTCTTTAGAGGATTTATGGTCTTTTAACGAGGAAGAGGTGGCGCGAGCTATCTTCAATTCATCTATTCCGATTATCTCGGCTGTAGGTCATGAAACTGATTATACAATTGCTGATTTTGTAGCTGATAAAAGAGCACCTACTCCTTCAGCAGCAGGTGAGTTAGTAGTAGCGGATAAAGCTGAGTTAGCTTCTTATGTAGGTTGCTTAACTACTAATTTAATCCAGAATATAAATCAGAAGTTAAGTGCTAAGCGTAATCGAGTAGAGTACTTAACTCAGCGTTCGGTATTATTAGAACCTAAGCGCCAACTTAATGAGTATCAGCAGCGGGTTGATGATTTAGAGCGGAGACTGATTAATAAACTTAATCAAAAGTTAAAGTTATCTCGAGAGCGTTTTCAGTCATTAACCGGGAAGTTAGATTCTTTATCTCCACTTAATACCTTATCCCGTGGTTATACGGTCTGTCGTGAATTAGAGAGTAAGAGACGATTAACTTCTGTTAGCGAAATAGAGATTGAGGATAAATTAGAGCTAATCTTAGTTGATGGTAAGTTAACTGTGCAAGTTAAAGAATTGAATTCAACAGAGATAGATAGTGAGAATTAATTAAGGTTTTTAGTTACTTATAATTATTTGAAAATTATGAATTTTGTTAAGAGGTCTATTCCTTCTTTCACGAACAGAAAGTATTCTATCTAATATAATATCTATTAAGAGGATTTATATCGTGAAAGGAGGTAAGTTATGTCTAGTAGATTTTTGAATAATCCACTCCGATCTAGAATGGTTGGACTCGAAACTCGGGTTCCTTTATTAGGAGGAGGTTTTGGACAGTACATAAATTTCGATAATGGAGCTAGCACTCCAGCTTTTAAAAGAGTAATTACTAAAGTAAAGGAGTTTTTGAGTTGGTATTCTAATGTACATCGTGGTTCTGGCTTTAAATCACAGCTAGCAACTGCAATCTATGACCAGACACGTCAAGTAGTAGCTGACTTTGTAGGAGCAGATTTGGCTACGGATACTATAATCTTCTGTCAGAATACTACCGCAGCGATTAATAAGGTAGCTGCTAATTTAGATTTTGCTGCTGATGATGTGGTGCTTACTACAATGATGGAGCATCATTCTAATCTTCTACCGTGGCGTAAACAAGCAGAGGTGAGCTACATCGGATTAGATGAAGCGGGGCGACTGGATTTAGATGATTTAGAGGAGCAGTTAGCTAAGTATCACTCGCGGGTGAGATTAGTAGCTGTTACTGGAGCTTCGAATGTGACTGGTTATCTTAATCCGATTCATCAGATAGCTCGTTTAGCTCATCAAGCTAATGCTGAAATCTTAGTTGATGGTGCTCAATTAATACCACATCGTTCAATCGATATTAAAGGAAACTCTCAGTTAGAAGCAATTGATTACTTGGCATTTTCTGGTCATAAGATGTATGCTCCCTTTGGCAGTGGAGTCTTAGTAGCGCCACGTAAATCGTTAGTCGAGCAGGAGCCTGACTATAGTGGCGGGGGGACTATTAAGGCGGTTACTTTAGATGATACTATCTGGGCAGCTTTGCCTGATAGACTTGAAGCGGGTACTCCGAATATTATTGGAGCTATAGCATTAGGAGCAGCTATTGAGGAATTTAATCAGCTGGGTTGGGAGCAGATTATACGTTGTGAAGATAAGGTACGTCGTTATGCTTTAGAAAGATTACAGGAGTTAGCAGGATTAGAGCTTTACTTAGATCAATCAGTAATAGAGTCAGATAAGCAGTTGGGAGTTATTCCATTTAACTTAACTGGATTACACTACTCATTAACTGCTGCAATCTTAGCTTGGGAAGGCGGTATTGGTGTGAGAGGCGGTTGCTTCTGTGCTCATCCTTATCTGCATTACTTACTAGGATTATCTCAGCGTGAGATTGAAGAGTTTAAGGATCAAGTAGCAGCAGGTGAGGCAGTTAAAAAGCCGGGTCTAGTGCGTATTAGTCTAGGCTGTTATAATCAGCGGGGTGAAGTTGATCGCTTAATTAAGATTTTGAATTCTATTTTACACCGCAAGCAAAAAGGAGTAGATTTAACTGCTGATTATAAATTTGATTCTAATACAGGAGAATTCCAACCGCAAGAAGAAATTAATTATCAACGTTACTTTCAATTATAGTAGACTTTGATATGATTTAGGAGGGAGAGTTATGGCAGGAAAATTACAAATTTACCATCTCTATCACAGTAGTATAGCTATTGAAAGTGAGAATCACTTTTTAATCTTCGATTACTTTAATGATGAGCCATCGGAAGAAGCAGCTTTATCCAATGGAGTAGTTCCGCCAGCTAAGTTAGCTCAAGAGGATAATATTTATGTCTTTGCTACTCATAGTCACGGTGATCACTTTAATCCTTTAATTTTTGAGTGGCAGCAGCATAATCAAGATATTAATTATATTCTCAGTGATGATATACCTCTACCAGATGATTTTGAGGCGTATCAAGTAACAGAGTATCAACAGCTAGACGTAAATGATCTAACAGTAGAAACTTACGGCACAACAGACCAAGGAGTTTCATTATATGTAGAGGTAAACGGTTTTAATATCTTTCATGCTGGCGATCTTAATTGGTGGCATTGGAAAAAATTTGCCCAAGCTAAACAACAGCGGGAAGAAGAGGACTTTAAGCGTGAAGTAGATAAGTTAGCAGCTAAAGATATAGATGTAGCATTTATTCCGGTAGATCCGCGATTAGAGGAACATTATGCTTTAGGCGGTCGTTATTTTGCTAAGCAGGTTAAGCCGGAGTTGATTGTACCGATTCACTTCCGGGATAATTATGAAATCACTGGTGATTTTGCTGAAGAGATTGCTGATCTGCCTGTGGGTACAGCAGTGTTATCTAAACGTGGTGCTAAGTTAAGTATTAATCAATAAATCAACTAGTTAATTCTTATTATCATATCTTAAGGAGGGGTTTGATGTCTTG